>JAKCCY010000231.1 GCA_021838765.1 Nitrospirota bacterium | reverse complement strand
TCCGAAAGGTCCTTCGTTACTATGATGAAATTGCCCATATCACTCCTCGAGAGTATCTCCTCATTCTCCCGGGCATGAAGGCCTCAAGTGTGCAGGGACTGATCGAGAGAGTGAGAGACATGCTTCTTGGAGCCGATAGAGATTTTGGCCATCTTGTTACAATGGGAACACTGTCCTTCCCTGAGGCAGAAAAAGGTCCAATGAATCTAATAAGAAGTGTCTTTCTCCGAGAAGAACCACAGCCATTGCAGTCACCAGCAGACAACACTTAACGTTACATTAAAGATTTCATGAGGTTGACCACCATGTCTGATGAATTCGATCCAGAAGACCCTAAGAACGGAAAGGGTGACATCGGGATCCCTCTTCCATGGATCCTGATCCCCATCTTTCTGATATTTGGAGGGATTATCGGAATGACACTCTATCACCTCCAACATTACGACTTTCTCAGACAGTAGCCTTTATTCAAGCCGCTTTTTTAGGTCGGGAGAGAGGTGACCTGTCATGACCTCCTCCACAGGTCCCTCCATCCGAATTTCGTGATTTTCATCGACTTCGATCATTAGAATTCCTCCGGGCATATGTACCCGTACAGGACTCTGCACACGACCGAGATGCACAGCAATGGTTGCGGCAGCACAAGAACTGCTCCCCGAAGCCAAGGTATATCCGGCACCACGCTCCCAGATCCTGATCTCGATTTCATTCCTTCCAATGACTCGGACCATTTGAGTATTGATCCGCTTCGGGAACACCTTGTTGTGCTCGATCATCCGCCCTTTTTCGTGTATGAAATCCTCATCGATCTTCTCCACAAAGAACACAAAGTGAGGATTTCCCACGGAAACTGCCGATCCACGGATCTCAGTTCCGTCCTCAAGACGCAGAACTTCCTCAATCATAGGATTGGATCGCCCCAGGATCCCCACATCGGAGGGATTGAAGGAATATCTCCCCATGTCAACCTTTACGGCAGTCACCCGACCGTCTGCACCGACAGTCACGGTTGATCTCACACGTCCCCCCTTTGTGTCGATTGGGAAGGATGTTTCCTTGGCATATCCATACTCATAAAGAAACTTGGAAAAAATCCGCAGACCATTTCCGCTTTTTTCTGCCTCGGAACCGTCAGGATTAAAGATCCGGAGACCAAAGGGGGACGTCGGTTGTCCCAAGAGAAGGATTCCGTCGGAACCTATCCCATAGTTCCTGTCGCAGAGGAGTCTGACATTAGCCTCCGTCATCTTCGGAGACGCACCTTCAACCATGACAATATAATCATTTCCCAGACCATGACCTTTCACAAAATCCGTCTTCATAAATTTCTGATCTCCTGTCTTGTAAAATTAGGGATGTGACGCCAATCCCGTTGGGGTCTTCTGAAGGATCTTCCAGTCTTCCTTTGCCTTCTCATTTTTGGGATCAATCTCCAATGCGCGCGAGAGATTGTCTCGGGCCCCCAGAAAGTCCTTTCTCCGATAATCGGCTTCCGCCTTCGCCACAAAAAGGTTAACCCTTCGAGAGATCCGGTCTTTCAGTCTGACAGCCCCTTCATTGCCAGGATCGTAAGCAAGGGCAGACTGGGTGAACTGAAATGCTAAGGGTAGGCGACCTGACGTATATTCACTTTCCGCTAGTTTTGAATAAGCCCATCCAAGGGTTGGGTCAATCGCATGATCCTGGGGATTTCTTCTTTTGAGGGCCAGTAGTTTCTGAACAGCCTCCCCCCAATCCTTCCCCGCCTCCCCCGAAACGATAATTCTAGCCTTGACCTGCTGGACCTCTCTTGCCAGGACCGGATCTGAAGGAGTAAACGTACGGGCAATTCGGAGAGCTTCGAGTGCCCCATGGAAGCGGTCCCTCCGGCTTCGCTCCCTGGCAACCCCAAGATAATAGGCCGCACCAAGCATTCGAACTGTCCGCTCATCTTTTAAAACCTTCTTTCGGTTGGCATTTGACAGGTCCCGAACCTTTTCCCACTTTTGAGTCCAGGCTAGAGCCTGTCGAAACCGGTTATTCCGAATCAATGCATTGAATTCAGTCGACTCTTTGGCAAAACGGGTGTCATCCTGGCTTTCCTTATGAACACGCGCCATAAACTTCTGCATGAAAGGGAGATCGCACCCCGAGACCATGACAAGCATCATCGTCAGCATCAGACCCAATGCGAAGTTTTTTCGATTCACTCTTTTTCTCCCCCTTGAGGATGCCAGACGAAGCCGATTTTCCCAACGAAATCTCGGTCAATCATTCTTTGATACGCTTCTCGAAGGGGATCCACAGTTTCAAGGGAGCCGACTGAAGAAACAATGGGAAGAAAGGCACCCCGAGACAACCATCCGAGCATCGCCACGATATCCATTCTATGAGCCAGATAGACTCCGTGAAGGGAAAGCTGTCTCCCAAAAAGCTCTCGTGTCGGGAATTGGGTCTGAGCTCCTGTCGTCTCCCCCACAACAACAGCTCTTCCTCCCTTCCGAAGAAGGGGAAGAACTCTTGGGACCGTCGCTCCTCCAACCGTATCGAGAACTCCATCAAAAGACTGTCCGCTCGACTCCCTGAGCCTATCGGTCCAATCAGCCGCCTCATGAGACACAAGGGGAATCCCTAATC
>JAKCCY010000230.1 GCA_021838765.1 Nitrospirota bacterium | reverse complement strand
ACGGTGATGTCTTCGACGAAGATCTGTCCGTACTGATTCACGATCTTCGTCGATTCCTGGTGGGCAAAGTCGGATCGTTGGTTCGAAATACGCTCATGAACTTTTGCCACGACCTTTTTGGCTTTTATTCTTTCAGGAGATCCTTTCTCCTGAAGAGCCAGTTTCCGCTGGGCCTGCGCCAGCCTTTTGGCGGAGCGTTTCAGGAACTTCGGGTTTTCGATGGCCGTCCCATCGGAAAGAGAGGCAAAGGTTTTGATCCCCACATCGATCCCCACCGGGAGAGGATTCAACGGAAGAACCGTCTCCGGAACATCCTCGCAGGAAAGGGCGACCCACCATTTTCCGGTGGAAGACCGAAGAACAGTGCAGGTCTTGACCTTTCCTTCGACCGGGCGATGGAGAACGACGGGAACGGTCCCGATCTTCGAGAGGCCCTTTCCCGTCAGATCGCATCCGCTATTCCACTGGGGAAAGGTCAGGGAAGAGTACTGCCCCTTTCACTTGAACCGGGGATAGCCGGGGTCTTCACCGTTTTTGACCCGGCGAAAAAACGCCTGGAACGCCAGATCGATGCGAACCGCCACGTTCTGAAGCGTTTGGGAATAGACCGTCTCAAGAGCAGGACGGATCTTTTTCAGAAACGGAAGGGTATTCTGCTGTCCGTAATGGGACAGGGAAACGCCGTACCACTCCCAGGCGTTCTTTCTGTGTTCCAGAAAATGGTTGTAGAGCCAGCGGCACTCTTCCAATTGTCGACTCAGAAGAGCTTCCTGTTTGCGGGTCAGATACAGCCGATACCTGAACGTTTTACGCATAATAGTGTTCTAACGTAAAATATGGGACGGTGCAAGTCATCCCTCTCTTGGCGAAAGAGCCTAAGAGAGAGAATTCTGCGTTGAACATGTTAAAGTTGGTCTGGATGGATCTCTTCTTTTTAGTGGGGCTTTTTTTCCTGGGGACCGTCTGGGGAAGCTTTTTAGGGGTTCTTGCAGACAGGATCCCCAGAGGAGAGTCTGTCGTCTTCCCTCCGTCGCACTGCAATACATGCAAAACGCCTCTTGCCCTTATCGATCTCCTCCCCCTCCATGCATGGATCAGGGGAAAAGGGCGATGCCGAATCTGCCAAAGTCCGATTGACCGACAAACACTTTATTCAGAGCTTTTAACAGCCGCACTCTTTGTCTTCCTAGGATTGATTCATCTGAATGGTGGCTCAGTCCTCAAGGCCTTCATTTTTGGATCATTTGCCATCCCTCTTTCATTGATAGACATGCGCCACTACCGGTTACCCCACAAGCTGACGATTCCAGCAATCGCAGCCGGCATTCTGCTCTCATACACGCTCCCGGATGACTCCATTAAAACAAGCATTGCAGCATCCATTGCGGCACTTTTATTTCTTGTTCCCATTGCGTACATGAAGCCCAATGCCCTCGGTATGGGAGATGCCATTTTCTTTGGTGCCATAGGCAGTTTTACAAGCCTACAGGGAATAATGGAGGCCCTTATCGTTGCATCGGGAACAGCGATTCTGGCAAGCTTGGCGTGGGCGTTGTGGGGATTGTTAAATGGCCGAAAAGAATCGATCCGAGCACTACGAATCCCTTTTGGTCCATTTTTATCCCTTGGAGGGATGACAGCAATCCTGTTTCCTTTTCCACAATGGCCCTTATAAGCAAGTCAATGGTATTTTGCTTGTCCACACCTCTTGTGCTAGGATTCAACCATGAGCCTAAATGAAGAGAAAATCTTGTTTCCGGTTGATCTCCTACCTCTTGATGACCTGATTGTGAGTCAGGTTACAAGAGCAGCGAAAGATTACGGGGCTGGGCTTCATCTATATCATGTTCTCTCCTCTTTTTCCGATCTGCCCTTGGGTTTTCCTGTACCAGTTGAGATCTATGAGCAGATAGGTGTCGTAGCATCCCGGCAGCTCGAATCTATCGCGCAACATTTTCTTGATCAGGGAGTCCCGGTAAGCATTGCTCTTTATCGGGGTGAAGCAGACACAGTAACACTTTCACTTGCTTCTTCCGGGGAAAAGGACTTGATCATTCTCGTCTCACGGGGAAAGGGCGCCTTCGGTCGAATATTCCTCGGCTCGACTTCGACCTCGATTATCCACCACAGTCCGTTGCCCGTACTTCTTCTAAAAACAAAAGAGGTTCTCCTCACAGCGAAAAACTCTTACAAAAACATTCCTCTCCCCGAAAATATCTTTTCATCCGGATCACAAGCGTCGGGTGAATCAACGCCACCTCGCTGATGGATAGAATCCATAAAGACTTCCACCTCCCGGAAAATCTCGACCCCAAACTCTTTTTGGGGGAAATGGACTCTCATCTTCATTTGTTTGAAGAAGCTTTTTCCATTCACCTCGCAACTTCCGGACACAAAATTACCGCAACCGGGGAAAAAGACAATATTCTTCATGGGGAAAAAGTCATTCTTGACCTGGCATCCCTAATGGCCAGCGGATACGCAATCAGGGAAGAAGAAATTCGCCAGGCAATAAGCCTGACCCGAAACGATCCGGGCATTACGTTAAAAGACCTTCTTGCAGAATATATTCCGATCAACAGCAGAAAACGGGTTATTTTTCCAAAATCGGCCCATCAGCTCGAATACAT
>JAKCCY010000229.1 GCA_021838765.1 Nitrospirota bacterium | reverse complement strand
TCCCCGGCATCCATCTGGGCGATATCGCGAGAAAAGTATGCATTTTCCGAAGGTTGCTTTGAAATGAGTTGATCGGCCAAGTTTTCTACTATAACCTGGAGGATTAGCGCATCCGCTGGATTTGGAATAACCATATGGCGACATATTCCATATTTTTTTTCTATTCTGTAAACTAAAGGCACTTCAGGTTTGTAAGTTCCATTCATAATGTCATTTCTGATTGCTGTTACTCGATCATCAATATTAAAGTTAAAGTCATAATGATCATAAATATCCTTAATATCTAATTTTCGAAGTTGATCTCGAACAATCTTTCGCCAGAACCTACACATTGAATTCTTTTCAAGAATATGATCTATTGCATTTTTTCTGAGTTGTCGAAAACGCTCTGTATGCATTAATTATGATTCCTATTTTTATACGAAAGTACTTTTAAAAAACAAAAAAGACAGAGAAAAGCACGAAAAACACACGCGTGCGTTTATTCGTGTTTTTTCGCCTTAAATTCATACTGCACAGCACGTCCTACTTCTCCAATCTTTCTTAATTTTCCTTCTTCTACAAGCTGTTGGATAAGCCGGTAAGCCTGATGGCTCTTGATTTGGAGAAGGCTTGTCGCCTTAGCACGAGAAATCGATCCCTCCTTTTCTGCAAAGGCAAGAAGTTTCTCTTCGAGGCCCTTCCTCGTCTCATGTGTGATACGCGAAGGAGACCGAACCGTGATGAATGCTTGATCTTTTAACTCCAGACGGTCGTTGGCGGATAACTCAATCCTTTTCGACTGAAGGTTCCGGCGCTTGAGATCGTTCACTTTTCCCTGAATCTCCCGGGAAGACTTCTGCACAATACGTGCCGCATCTTCCAGTGAGAGGGTCCCCCCGTCCCACCAGGCACGCAGGATGAGAAGATCGTCAAGATCCAGAGATCGACCGGCAAGGCCTTCTTCCGTCAACATCCGGACAAAAGATAGATCAGGAGGTTCTCCCGAAAGAACAAGAACGACATCGGTCGAGGTCGTCCTGTCATAGGAGGGGACAGCTCTCCCGTTTCTGAGTTGCTCAAAGAAGATCGTATCGATTCCCCGGGCGGTCCGTTCCACATAACCGGCCCGCTTGAAGGCATCGGCCAGCTTCGGATTTCTCGGGTGAGGAGCGGTCACAAGGAGTGTCTCCATCGACACCCCTTCGGGAAGCCCTCCGGGACTACTGATCTCGAGCCGATCCTTCCGCCACTGGATATAAACGGCATTGAGGCGGGTGTAGTCCCGGTGGATCAGGGCATTCGCGACCGCCTCCCGAAAAGCCTTCTCCGAATAATCAGGAATTCCGACCCGCTTGAAATCCACCTGGATCTCGGTCTCCCGGTAGCGCGCCCGAAACCGTCCCAGCAATTCGTCCATCACCCGCAAAAGAGGCCACCGAAAAAAATCGTTGACGACGACCTGCGTATCCGGCAGCTCCTGAAAGGCCACTTCATGGGAAGGAAGAAAGCGATGCAGGCTCTCTTCCTTTCCAAACAGGAGAAGAGCTAGAAGGCGTATCTCCGGATGATCCTTCGGTCCATCCACACATCCCAAGGCCTTCGCGAGATCCCAGTCGGACAAGGGAATCAGGGTCTGATCCCCCATTCCATGACTTTCCCGGATCGTTCTCCGGAACCGCTCGAATTCGAGGATGTCGAGATCCTCCCATGTGGCTCCATGAACAGGAAGGGCAAGATACTCGGACCCGCCATGCTCTGACAGCCGCGACTGCATTTCATGGTAGTGGAAAGGAACACACTCCGGGTTCCCTTTTCCATCAAGTCTCCGTCGCAAATACTTCCCATCGGAAGTTCCAACCGGAGATCTGGCCTTGGGTATATGAAAAACTAGAACAGGTTTTCCAACAATCATGACCTCTTCCACACGACAGGCAATAGCAGGGTGTGTTCTGCTCCCGATCATTGCCGCCACCTGGGAGATGTTGGTTGTCGAATGTTCGTGACGGGGACGGGCTCCTGTGATCGATCCATCGTCTTCGACCCCAACAAACAGATATCCCCAATCATGACCTTGGCGATTGGCCAGACAAACCACTGTCTCAACTAAATCCGTGTCGTTCAAGGGCCTGGAACGTTCTCCCTTGAATTCAACATTGAGTGTTTCGCCTTGCCTAATCAGGGCCTGAGCTTCTTCTGAAGTCACGGCAACCTTTCCGGGTTAAACAGATTTTCCGATCACTTTCGAGGACATTCACCCACAATTCCTTATTTCCAATTACGGAAAGACCTTTCTCTTTAAACTGGTTCTCATACTTTGAGCCATCTCGCCCCTGTCCATCAAGTACCCATCAAGTACGCATTTAAATCATTAAAGGTATGTGAATTAATGGATTTTACAGAAGACGACTGGCGATTTTCCATTGGAAATATCCAAACGATCAAGTACCCGTCAAGTATGCACTGGGAGCTCTGCCGCCCACCACGGAACATATTTCATCATCTTCGGCGCAGCCTTCGGATCGTAGGGAAGGATTGCGCCTGCGCTAACGGCTTCCTTGATCAGCCGCGAAGCCAGGGCGATATTTCTGGGGTCAATACCGAAGCGTTCCCGCACCGAACTGTTGGTCAGACATTCCCGGTTAACATTTATTTTTGAGAGAAAC
>JAKCCY010000088.1 GCA_021838765.1 Nitrospirota bacterium | reverse complement strand
ACGCAGGCCCAGTCAAAACAGTCTGGTCTTTTAGAATCGTCTCCTGCAAAAACGGTTCCGAGAGCCCCTCGAACATCTCAAGGGGTTCTGCAACAATTGTCCCGCCCGAAAGATCCTCCGCCATTTTTGCCAGGATCCAGGGCGTCAGAGGGTGGTCTCCAGAAAGCTTATCTTCCAGAACCTTTTCGGGGTTCTCAGGAGAAAACGTTTTCATCATACCCAAAAGCAGCCACAAAAAAGGTGATGGTTCGGAAACAGGAAGAAAACCTCCCTTTTTAGACTGATCATTTAAAACAATGCTGACATGGTATCGTGCCCTGGTCAGTGCAACATAAAGGATTCTGAGTTCCTCTGAAAAAGAGTCTTTCTTCGATTCTTCCATTGTCTCAGGGTCCATTTCATCCTCAAACCAAAGAGAGGGAAGTGAGACAGAAGAAATCGACGGCTCCCTTTTCTTTAATGGAAAAGAAATCTTTCCGGGTTTCAGAACAAAAGGACAAAAAACCATATCAAACTCAAGCCCCTTGGCTTTGTGAACGGTCATGATCCGGACAGCATTGGCTGCTCCTTCCGCCCTTAAGATCTCTTCCTCACCGGCAGGAAGTTCGTCCGATCTGCGAATGGCTCGGGAAAAACGCGCAAGAAGCCGCTCCGGAAGGAGATTCTCCTGGGACTCCCACAGATTCAAGAGTTCAAGAAGATGATTCAGGTTGATCCATTTTCTTTTTCCATCAATGCGTCCTGCAAGATTGTTCTCAATCGACAGGGAGGAAATCATGGATATCCCCATTCGATAGATCCCCGATGACTCCCATTCCTTTCTGAGAAGGGAAAAGCTCCTGAGTTTCTCCTCTCTGGATGGGAGGTCCGAGCTCAAATTCTTAAGAGACTGATAGTCCTCACCCACGAGTTCGCTTGTCAACGCGGCAAGAATACCGGAAAAACCTCCCTGGCCAAGGATAGCCAAGAGAATCCACTCAAGCTCCCTGGCTTCAGATGAATCCAGGACAGAACCATCTTTCTCCACAAGAGAGGGAATACCAAGGAGGGCCAATTCTTTTTCAATCTCATGCGCTTCCCTTGTTTTCCGGACCAGAACGGCAATCTCCGAGGGCAAAACAGGTTTTTCTCCCATCCTGGAGTTTGACTCCGGGCAAAGGATACGGTGAATTTCCCGAGCTGTGGATCTGGCAACGAGAACGTCCTCCGGACTTCGGAGTGTGTCGTCGGCCTCCGGATGGGACCCTCCCTTTCGGGGTAAAGACTCCTTGACCAGAATCCGCATGGGGGCTATCCGCTTTCCGGAGACCTCCAGAAAGCTGTTTCGAGATGAAGCACAGTAGACCTCTGGAGCCAGAACATGTGGATTCGAAAAGGGAGATGGATGATTGGAATAAAGAAAATTCAGGGCTGAAAGGAGGGAAGAGGATTGTCGATACGAGGACAAAAGACCGTATACATGCCCCCCCATTTTCTCTCTGAATCGAATGTAGCTTTGAAGATCTGCCCCCCTGAAGTGATAAATGGATTGCTTTGGATCACCCACAAAAACCATTGATGGTGTGGGCAAGAGGGAATCTCCCGAATCGTTTTTTCCAATTTTCAACAGAAGGGAAATCTGACTGGGATCAGTATCCTGAAATTCATCGACCAGAAAAACCTTAAATTTGGACCGGATTGCCGCAAGGATGAGCCTGGAATCCGGGGAGTCAGGATTTTCTTTCTCCTCCTTCTCAAGAATTCCGAGAAGGAGCAAAAGAGCATCATCCTGGAAACGGATTTGAGCGGCTTTCTTATTCTCTTCGAGGATTTTGCCGACATGGTCCATCATTCGCCGGACAAAGGCTTTCGATGCTTCCTCCCATCTTTCACGCAGAAAATCCATCGAAGCGGAAAGCTCCACAAGGGCTTTTTTGAGCACGGGATTCTGGTTTTTTTGAGCATCAAGAGCCCCCTTTATCTTGAGGGACTGGTCGCTCTTTGCGCAGAGGATATTGAACGGAAAGTCCGCATCTGACAAGAGCTTGGTCCGCTCGGACGAATGATCCTCAACAGATAATTCATTCACAATCTGTTTCTTCTCAAAAACCTGAGCAAAGGCTTCTTCAAGAAGGTCTATTCCCGGCCCGGACAATAGCTCCGGATCCGATACCGGCCACCCTCCCTGGGCAAGAGAAATGACTCGTGAGGTCAAGCGGGAAGGGTCAGGCTTCGGATTTTCAAGGAAATCCCCATTGTAGAAGGCAAGTGTTGTGATCCCCTTTTGAAACCAGTACCTTCTGAGTGCCGGATGGATCCGCTCAAGGTCATCTCTCAAAAAACGGGCGGTTGCCTCAAAAACATACGGTTCCGTCCGGGTGACAACCTCCCTTTCTTCTGTTATACCCGCAAGATGCATGATCTCAGAGAGCAGCCCCTGGTAGAAGGAATGGATCGTCCGGATCACCACGCGGTCAAAATCCAGTATGGCTCGTTCGATTCTGGAGGAAGCCTCTTCAGGAGAAACATTCTCCAGAAGATCAAGAAGAGGTGGAATGGGTTGAGGAAAAACCTCTGAACCAGTCGAAGCGCCCCGTCGTGAGAGATAGGATCTCAGGCCAAGGAGCTCTTTTCTGATTCTTTTCAGAAGCTCCTGAGTCGCGGCCCTGGTAAAGGTAATCACGGCTATCTTGTCCACCGGGTGGTTCCAGACGATAATCGCCTTGAGAAACAGGACCGAAAGTAGAGTGGTTTTTCCAGTACCAGCACTTGCCTCCACCAAGTGAAGCCCGCCTTCTTCAATCCCGAAGGGATCCTTTATCACTGGATCAATCGGCATTGATCGTCTTTTTCTTTTTTTCATCCACGACAGATCCCAAGATGGGGGAAAAGACTCTCAATGCCATTTTCTCTGAAGGCAGAAGTTGCTCAGGGTCAGAACCAGGTAGTCTTGTCCAAGGAGAGGCTTTTGCATATAAAATCATTTCCTCGGGAGAAATATCCGGTGTTTTTTGTTGAGAGATCCAAATTTTTTCAGCTTTTTCCAATGCCTTTCGACGATCGGCCCCGTTGGGATCACCCCATGGAAATCTCGGATCAAAAGAGAAATCCGAACTCACTTTCCCCGACTTTGGCTTGGCTTCTTTTTTTCTGAATTTTTTCCAGCAGTCTGCATACTCCCAAGAACTTTTCAAAAAGATTGGAACAGGAAAAATTTCTCCATAACAGAAAATGGCAAAAAGATCCTGAAGAGCTCTTTTTGCACCCCCTTTAACACAATAGGACTCGCTCCCGGAACCGGAGAGAGAATAGATCGTTGAAACAACGATCTTGTCCTGAAAACAGAGACTCAGCAACAAATGGTCCACCCATAAGGACAAAACATCTCTTTTGGAATGATAATAGGGGAAAAACATAACATGATGAACATCATCCCCTTTTAGGAACACCTGCCCATCAAGGCTTCCATGAAAACGGAACGTCTGGCCGATCATCTCCGGAATGCTCGAAAGAGACAACTCATGAAGAGGAATTTCCGAGCCCGGATATTGAGAAAAGAGAAAATCCTTCTCCTTCCATAACCGAAAAACAGAAGAGGAAAGGCTTTCAAAAACACTCCCGGAGGCGCTTCCATGCGGCAAAAAACCAAAAGGGGTTAAAAAACTTTTGGGAGGGATCTCTCCGTCGTGTTCATTCAAATAGGAAAAGATCGTCTTTCCCAGGAACCTCGATTCCATCAGTCCCGGTACAAATGGATCGTTTGAAGCGAGAGAGGAAAGGGTATTCTTGAGGGCACCCCCTCCCCAGGATGACCAGAAAAATCGGGCAGGATTCCTGAAAAACCCTTTCAGATCATCCAATTCGATTTCCATCGGGCAACATGCGGGAATATCTTCACTCAGATCATCGGGGAGAGGTATGGAAGGGAATCCGGTGTTTTGGACAGACTCTTTTTTCTGGGAAAACCCTTCTACCAAAGACCATCTTTTCACCAAATTTTCGCATTCAGGTTTCATTGCCCTGATCCAATCGATCAGATGTCCAAGAGGAACCGATGGAAGGATCTCGTCGAAGGGCTCCTGTCCTGTCCCAGAGTAACTGATGAAAAGAGAATCTTTCGCAGACAGGACAGACTCCAGAAACATCCCCTGATCATCCTCCCTTCTCGAATGATCACCTGATCTTGGCGCATTCATCAAAGGATCAAATGAGACCATTCTGTCTTTCAGGGTAAAAAGCTCTGAATTCATCCCGAGAAGAGCCAGGAATCGGGATGAGATTCCTCTTGATGACACGATGGGAGCAAAGGTCACGCCATGCCCCATTTTCCCGGGAGAGTCTCCTTTAGCCATTTTCATCTGATGTTCAAGCATTCGGAGAAAACCGTCATATGGAATTTTCAGAGAAGCCATTCGGCTTGCTTCATTTTCATCATCGACAGGAGATAACATTCTGGAAAAGGATATCAGGGCAGTATAAATCTCGGGCTCTTTGATTCCAAAATCATCAGTGAAGAGATTCATAGCCATCCAGGATGCCGTTTCTCCCCAAAAGAATCCGCTTTCTTCATCCGGCAGACGATGGGCCAGATCCAGAACAAGCTTTATGAAAACCTGAAACTTTTCAAGAACAGGGGCCACTTCCCAAAGGTCCCCTCCGTCAAAGGGCATCATATCTTCCACAGGAGCGGACTGGGCAAAAGGAAACGATAACAGAAGGCGCTCCACACCCCAAAAAAAGGTATTGAGGGCAGGCTCGGGCGAGCCGAATGCTTCTCTCGTCTCCGGAGAAATTCCCCACCAGACAGGAAGCCGGGAAATCCAACGCTCAATCCTCTCGACTTCCTCTTGATCCAGCCCAAAACGCTCTCTCGAATAGGGGTGATCAAGAAGTGCCATCACCTCAGAAGCGGAACATTTTCCCCGGGCCACTCTGGCACAATTTTCAAGGTATTTGAAACTTTCCCCACCCCCCCTTTTTCCGACAATCCGATAGGGAATCTCTCCAACCTCCCCGATTTTTTTCTGAAAAACCGCATCAATGAAGGGAGCAAAAAGTTCAATATCAGACACCATCACCAAAACATCCGACGACATCAGGGAACTGTCCCGTCTAAAAGACAAAACAATCTCATGATAAAGCGCCTGAACCTCCCCCATGGGAGTTCTTGATACAACAATTCTCAGAGAGTGATCCAAGGGAGCATCTGAAAGATCAAGCCCGGACCGGTCATTGATGATTTCAGACTGTATCTTTGAAAGGATGGTTTCCCTATCGGGAATGGAAAAAAACTCTTCAGTCTGACCGGACCTGGAAAGACAGAGATCCCTCATCCTGACAAATTGGGCACCTAGTGCCCTAGTCAATGGATTGACTGCAGCTCCCTGGGCATCTCCCGGAAGCTGATCAGAGAATCCTGGCAAAAGAAAAATGGGTGTGGCCTGCCATTGATAGAGAACAACATCTGTCAGGATGGAGAGATCTTTCAGAAAATCCAGAAAAGAAGGTGGGAGGAGAGAGTGCCCTATGACATGTACCGGGGTTTTCAAAAAAGACTTCCCCTTAAGAGACTCCGGTGATGCTCTCACAAGCCTTGAAAATCGTTCGAGGAGAGAAACCCTGTGAAGTGGAGTTTTCTGGATCAGGCTTCTCCAAAGATCGGACCAGGGATCTTGATGATGTTGGTCTTTTTCCCAAATAAGGATCCAGTCAGGCCTGTAGATCAATATCCGGTCAAAAATCTCTGCCAGTGTTATGGCCAGTTCCCATTGGGACGGAATGTCCCCAGGAAGAGGGATTCCATCTGGCAAGCGAATCGCGTTGCCGGATTCTTCTCTTTTCGAAAAAAGCTCCATCAGAGAAAACGACATGGATATTTTCGACAATGGATTATTGGGAGGTGCGTCAGGAAAGCATTCGGAGAGAACGCTCCAGAGAAAATTTCCGGGGGGAGTGATTGTGATCCCACTAAAAATACCCAGTTCTTTTGCCAGGAGAGTTTGGAGATGAAAAGACTTCAATGAGGTATCTACAAGAATTTTTTCAGACTCAAATGGAGAGCGCAGGCGTTTGATTTTCCGGGCTAACTCTTTTCCCAGCCTTTCAGGATCGTTTCCCGAAACAACCCACAACATCCCATAGACTCCAGTTTATTGACCTTTGATTAAACAACCGGGGATCTCCTGATACCCTAAAAGGATAGGGAACATTAAATAAAAAAGAAACTCTTGCATAATAATATTGAAGGAAGGCGATTATGACAGACAGGAAAACTTCATCAAGCGGGCAGATCCCATTCGGAAACATTCAACACTTTTGAGGAAAAACGATTCGGGCTTCTCTTCCCTTTTGGAGCTGTTCCGGAAAAAATGTCTACTGAAAATCAGGTTCACAATCAGAAATGGAACCGGATGACTTCCGAATGCCAACCTTCTTCTGGGGAAAGCACCATCAGGAGCCCCCCCCGGAAGAGCCTCATAATCACCTGTCGGCAAGCTGTCGGGAATCCACTTGACCGGATGGTCCAACAAAGAACTGCCAACACTAAACTTTGGCTGTGGACACTTCTGTTTCCGCTTTCCTGGCGAGTGCATCAAGAGCTGAAATCACCTTTAGGCTTTCACTCTCCATCCGGTCCATGGCCATGAGTGTTTCCGAAACATTCTCCCTTACCGTTGCTTCAATAGCCCTCTTGGCCTCTGAATGAACCGCCTCATGGGGTCGTTCAATGGACTGGAATTCCGGATAGGAAATGAACATTTTTCTTCCTTCCCCTTCGTAATACCATCGTCCCAGACGGCAGGATGTATGGCTTGCAAAATCTTCGACTTTTTTCGTCGACATACCAAAAACAAATCGGTAGACATCGAACTTGAAAATCAGGTGATCCAGCTTGGTCAACTCAAGGAAGCTTCTCACAGATGCGGCGGAGACCGTTTGTTCAATCTCTCTCGACAATCCGCGAATAGACATCATCTCTCCCGAAACGGTCTCACCCTCCCGGTTCAGATTTTCAGAATCCTTTGACCAGGACTCCATCTGGGATTTTGTCTGCAACGTTTCCGCCTGAATGGTGGAAACGAGTGTCGCAATTTCATTGGTGGCACTTCTCGTACGTTCTGCAAGTTTTCTGACTTCGTCAGCAACAACAGCAAACCCCCTCCCCTGCTCTCCGGCCCGAGCCGCTTCAATAGCCGCGTTCAAAGCCAGAAGGTTCGTTTGCCCAGAAACATCCTTGATCAACTGGACAATTCCACTGATCTGACCGGTTCGTTCATTCAGTTGATCGACATTTTTTGAATTTTTTCGGGTATCGATGGAAATTTGAAGGAGGCTTTTCGAAAGATTCGAGACCATTGACTCGGCTTTTTCCACAAGTGATGCCGAAAGAGCAATACGTTCACGTTCCTTGGCCATAGATTCGGAAAATACCTTGAAAGAAGCCTGAATTTCCGTCAGGGACTGCCCGAACACCCCCATTTTTTCAAAAAGGTCACGAACAGAAGAGAGTTCATTCTTAAGAGACTCGTTTTCTTTCAAGATCCGACTGGTTTCCTCGTCCAATGCCATCAGAGCTTCTCCTTGTGTTTCCATAGATTGAAATAGCCGAAAAAATTGAGATACCACTTTCATCAAAGATCAAAAAACCATGATCAGAATGCCAGAAATGCTTATCCATGCATAGCATCTCTTCGGGTCATCATAGACTTTCCTTAACGCCCGGGAATGGATACTTTCGTATCGTCTTTAAGTGCGAAAGGAATCGCTGTCCCCTTTATGGAAGAACTTTCGGGTTCGACTTATCCGATGATCCTTGCTCCGTGATATGAAATTCTTTCTTTTAAGAAGACTCTTTTGACGGGCGACAGGTTCTGATATCAAAGGTACCCTTTCAGGAGATTTCCTTAAAAAACCTCTTGAATTTGACAGCCTTCCCGGCCGCAAGATAAAATATGAACATGATAATGAATCTCACTTGTAGGGGAGAAGAAGGTCTTGATTGAGACATATTTGATCCTCGTCCGGGAAACACTCGAAGCATCACTTCTTGTTGGCATCCTTCTGTCCACACTGAAAAGACTGGGAGACCGGAAGGGACAGAGATTTGTCCTGATGGGTACCGGTGTAGCGGTCGCGTGTTGCCTCGTTCTGGGGGTTCTTGCGGATCATCTCGAATCATTTCTCTCCGGGAATGCCAAAAATATTCTTGATGTATGTGTTTTTTTCCTGCCAACGATATTCCTTTCCTACATGGTGATATGGATGGCGAAAAACGGGCGGGAACAGGGAGGAGCCCTCAAGGAAAAGGCTACTGCCGCGATCAAGACGGAGAATGTATGGATTTTATTTTTACTGGCTTTCATGGGTGTCTTCAGGGAGGGTCTTGAAACGGTCCTTTTTCTATGGGGGATCTCCCTTCAGTCCGCTCCAGGAGAATCCATAGCCGCTCCAATGGCTGCTGGCCTTGCCGGATCCGCAACGGCTATCCTTCTTGTCCTCATCCTATTCAAATCAACCGCACATATCCCCATTTCGACATTTCTCAGAATCTCGTCGATACTCCTGATCGTCATGGCCGGAGGAATGCTTGCAGCCGGAACAGGGCGACTTGTCGCCATGGGAATTCTTCCTCCGATTATCTTCCAGACATGGGATACAAGCAGGATCCTGAACGAACACTCTTATTTTGGAGGGATGCTTGCGGACTTTCTGGGTTACAGGTCAAAACCGCCCCTCATCATGATCCTCACAGTATCCGTCTATCTGACAGGAATGTTTCTGTTGTTGCGACGGGCGGAACAGTCCGGAAAAAAACCGGCCCATTGACCCGGGAGAAAAATGTCCAGACCTAAGACAATCATTGCTCGTTGCACCCTATTTGCCATCGGCCTCGTCTTGATAGTTCCATCCGCTCTAACCGCCCAAAACACCGACGACGTTCCGCTGACGTTACAACACCATCAGTTCATTCCGGAAAAAATTTCGGTTTTACCCAATAAACGTTTTGTCATTGTCCTTGAGAACAAGGACAATCATCCGGAAGAGTTTGAAAGCTACGATCTTGAGTTTGAGATTCTCGTCCTTCCCCACAAAACCATCCGGGTTCCCGTTCGCCCATTACCAAAGGGAACTTACGCTTTCTTCGGGGATTTCCACCCCAAGACGGCCAAGGGGGTGGTCTCCGTCGGAGACTCTTCCCCCTAAGATTCGGACAAAATCCTCTCAGTGGGCAATGACAGGAACCCAACCTTTGCCATTCCAGTAAAGCCCCCGCCTGACAAGTTCCCGTTTGGGATGAACAATATACGCACCTGAAGGCAAAACCTCTGTGAGCGAATGCTCATCTGCCTGTATCACTTCCCCCCCATCAGGACCATGAACCTGTTTTTCAGGGGACATCTCAGCGGCCTTTTTCTCGGCCTTTTCTTCCCTGGCAAGTTTTTTCTCCCTTTTTTTCTGAATCTTGGCCCATTGCGAAGCAATCATCACCAGGTCTCCCTGATAGCGATATCGGTACGGGTGTCCAAAGAAGGGATGAACCCACCCCGGGCCAGTCTGACCGCCTGGAGCATACTCAACCGTCCGGGAATAGTTCGTCAGATAATAATGACCGGGAGAATGGGGTGGGATCGATAACCGGAGAAACTCCGTAAAACTGATCCGGTGATCCGTGGTAAAAGCCGAATAACCGACCAGAATCAAATGGTCCGGAGGAACAGGCGGTGGGACTTGAATGACGTAAAACTGAGTCGATTTTTGATCAAGCAAGAGATTCTTATTGGGAGAGCCCCCTTGAAAAGAAGTACACCCTGACAAAAGTGAAACCAAAACTCCGATATGAACCAAACGACCTATCTTTATCAACGAAGCATCCCCCATAACACATTCTCCACTCACCCAAAGTTCAAGTCCTTTGGAGCCCTGCTAGCAAAGCTCCTTCTCCATTCTGTCTTTAGAGTTCATCTTTTGCAAGACAATTGCTTGCTCAAAAAGGCCCAGCACTCTTCCCACCGACCAGAATCCGGTCAATACAGAGAATCGGGTGATAAAACATCCCTGATTCTGGTAGACTCGACCAAATTGAAGGTGATAAAAAAACCTATTTTAAAAGGCAGATCAGAAAGATGGACCCAGAACAGTTTATTCGTGGCTTTAGAGAATCATCTCCCTACATTCACCGATTTCGGGGACAGACATTTGTCATCAGTCTGGAAGATGAATCTCTTTCCGACGGAACACTTTCCTCGATCGCAAGTGATGTCGCTCTTTTAAGAAGCCTCGGGATCGGCATCATTCTCGTTTTTGGAGCCTTCTCAAGGATCAAATATCTTCTTGAAAAAAACAGGCTGCATGTAGAAACCACACCATCCGGTCAGGTCACAACAGAAAACATTCTCGGGGTCATCAGGGAAGCTGTCGGAAGTGTCCGTTTCGAGATTGAGTCCGCACTCTCAAGTGGTGGAGACAACTCTTCCATGAGTGGCGCACAGCTGAAAGTCGTCAGTGGAAACTATGTGATCGCGAGACCCATGGGTGTCATCAATGGGGTAGACCATTATTTTACAGGGAAGCCCAGACATATCCGGGCCGATTTCATCAAGTCCCACATCGCTTCGGGAGAAGTTGTCCTGATTTCTCCACTGGGAGTCTCCCTGTCCGGGGAACTTTTTTTTCTTGACAGCCGGGATGTTGCCCAAGCGGTTGCGGAAGAGATCAGGGCCCAAAAACTTTTGTTTCTCTTGAATGAAGAAGGAATTCCCGAACGGAAGGGACAATCGACCAGAGAGCTGACCTCAAAGGAAGCGAAGGCCCTCCTTCTCCGGGAAACGCTTTCACCCAACCAAAAAGACCATCTTGGCCGGGCGATCGATACGGTCTCGGCAGGGGTCGACAGGGTTCATCTTGTCAATCGGCTTCAAGATGGAGCTCTGTTGCTGGAACTGTTTACAAGAGATGGGTGCGGAACACTGATCTCTGCCGATCCATTCGAATCCATCATGCAGGCAACTCTTGAAGACATCCCCGGAATTCTTGAAATCATCCGCCCACTTGAAGCATCCGGCATTCTGAAAGGTCGCAACCGGGAAACGATCGAAACGGATATTTCCCTCTTTTCTGTTACAAGGCGAGATAGAAACATTATCGGCTGCGGAGCGCTTTATCCGTTTTTCGACCAGAAGATGGGGGAGCTGGCCTGTCTTGCCGTCCATCCAGACTATAGAAGATGCGGACGAGCGGGAAACCTTCTCTCATGGTTTGAAAAGAAAGCCAGGGAAAATGGACTGGAATCCATTTTTGTCCTGTCAACACAAACAGGCCACTGGTTCTCGGAACGGGGATTTTCCCCCTGTCGGCTAGAGGATATTCCCCCTTCCAGAAGGGCCAGCTACAACCATCAGCGAAAAAGCCTGATCCTCAAAAAAAATCTATAGTCAAAATCAGAAGTTTCAAGCCATAAGGATATTCTGGTCAGGGTGCCATCGAGTAAATTTTCCACCATGAACTTCTGGATCCCTTTTCAGCCTTTGCCCGATAAAGAGCCTCATCCGCCTGTCTCATCAAAAGGTCCGGATCAGTCTCCCCTTCAGTGTATATCGTTAGACCAAGACTCAATCCGATTGATACGTTTTCCCCTGTTGGCAGAGCTACAGGCATTTCGATCAGCTCCCTGAATCTGTCAAGAAAACCGATCAAATCTTCATTCGGTTCGAGGTTTTCCAGAATCAGGACAAATTCATCCCCCCCGAGCCGGGCAATATAGTCTTCAGCTCGGAGAGAAGCTTTCATCCGCAGCGCCATTTCCCGAAGCAGGATATCTCCGGCAGCATGACCAAAAAGATCATTCACCGCCTTGAAGTCATCGAGGTCCAGGATACAGACGACAAGAGGATATGCCCCCTCCCTTGCCCGTTCAATGGACAGAGGAAGCGCTTCTTGCAGGTCCTTGCGATTTCCCAGCCCAGTCAGGAAATCCGTCCGAACCTCCTGATGCAAAATCATCTGACGTTTCCTGGCATCATGAATATCCCGGAAAGCAACAATCAGAACATCCTCTTCTGAAATATGAGAAAAACCTCCTGATATAGACATCCATATTTTCTCTCCAGAAGGCATCCTCAATTCTGACTCCCTGTCCAGAACAACCCCTTTTTGGCTCACCTCATCGAGAAACAAGTCCCGGTCATGTGGATCTGCCCAAAAAGAAAGGAGAGGCCTCCCTATCCATGGCTGAATATCGAGTTGAAACAGTGTTCCCACCGAAGGATTTGCATATAGAAGAACTG
>JAKCCY010000005.1:16564-62343 GCA_021838765.1 Nitrospirota bacterium | reverse complement strand
TTTCGTACAAAGCCCGACGGAACGGGAAGCTCGTGATTAAAGTACCACCGCAATTCAGTTCGCAGGAATGTGCCCGATGCGGGCACATTCACCCGGACAACCGGCCTTCGCAGGCCGAGTTCGTCTGTCAGCGCTGCGGACTTACGGATAACGCCGACCAAAACGCCAGCCGCGTGATCGCCCAAAGGGGGATCCGACTTCTTCTGGAGGGGAGTATTCAGAAGAAACGGGTCCGGCGGTGCGGGATCGGAAAAGAGAAACAACCAGGGCCGGAACGGTCCGAAGTCAAAGCCTCCGGAGAGGAGCATAAGACGCAAAGGCCCAAACGCCTTCGCGCATCCTCGGCGAAAGAGGAACATCCGCTCGTGAGATCGGAAACCCCTCCTGCAGCGCAAAGCGCTTAGGAGCGGGAGAGTTCATTTGCCATGTGATGATGTGACGGGACCCGGGGTAAAGACGAGAAAAGTTCCGGAAGTGGGAACATTCTGTTATTTATGGAAAAAAGGAAAACTTCCGGAGTTTTATTTTTGGCCGGCATGTAACACTAAAATATGAATCATATATTGACTTGAATGACAACCGAAGTGGTCCTTGACAAGGTGCAAGCCTCCTGATAGCATTCGCGATGGTGGTCCGGAAAATCGGTCAGGGTATGTTTCTGGGCGATGAGGACAGGCCGGATTGAGCGTATGAATGCGGGAGTCGTCCCGCTTCCCATATGACTGGACCTTAAATTGGGGGGTTCAGGACAGGGTGTCGCTCCTGAAGCCGTTGGCTGGAACGGATTCAGGGTGATGAAAGCTCCACATTGTGAACAACCTTTTCCTTTGTAGACTTATCAGAGGCAAAGGAACCGGCTGTTTGTAAATGTGGGGCAAGTTACCACCGGATGCATTATTGAAAGGGGAGTTTCCATGCTAAAGAAATCGGTTCCGGAAGGGACTGCGTCAAGAACCATGTTTTTTTCGTCAATCCTCTGGTTGGCGATCGGGACGACCCTCGGGTTTGTTACGTCCCTGAAACTGGCGTATCCGGATATTTTAAGCGGAACGCCGTACCTGAACTTCGGTCACATCCGTCCTGCCCATGTGATGACGGTCGCCTTCATGTGGATCTCCATGGCTTTCGGCGCGGCGGTTCTTTACATGACCCCACTTCTCTGCGGAAACAAACTGTGGAGTGAAAAACTTGGGGTATTCAATGCATGGATGTGGAACCTCGGAGGCTTTGTTGCCGACGTATCTCTCGATCTCGGTTTTGAATCAGGTCGTGAGTATTCGGACTTTATCTGGCCGATCGATGTTTACGTCCTTTCCTTTATTCTCATCCCGCTAGCGGCAAACCTTTACATGACAGTCCTGAACCGTCGTGTGAAAGGAATTTATCCGACTCTCTGGATCTTTATGGGCTGCTTTCTGTATTTGCCTACAACGTTTGCCCTGTCCCAGTCCGTTGAGGTGTTTCATGTTACAGGTTTGAATGAGGCTCTTTTGACCTGGTGGTCAGGACATAACCTCTTTGGGCTTTGGATCACCCCAATGTCCATGGCTGTGGCCTACTACATGATTCCGAAACTGACGGGGAACCCGCTTTACAGCCATAAGCTGGCTCATCTGAACTTCTGGTCCAACTTCGCTTTTTACTCCACACCAGGAGCTCATCATCTGATGGGTGCCCCAATCCCGGAGTGGCTCAAGTCCTTCTCCTCCGTGAGCGGTGTTCTTATCCTCGTTCCGTCAATGGCATTCCTTGCGAACGCCCTGTTGACCATGTACGGAAAGTGGAGACTGTTTGTTGAGGTTCCTGCACTGCGTTGGGTGACCACAGGTACCCTCTTTGCTATCCCCCTGAACTTCCAGGGCGGTTTTCAGCAGACTCGTGCCATCAACTGGTACATCCATGGAACTCACTGGGTTGTTGCTCATGCCCATCTTGGTATCCTTGGCTTTTCCACCTTTATTGAGATTGGTGGAACTTACTATGGTGTTGAGCGTCTTCTCCGGAAGAAATTCAACCCGACTCTTGAACTCTGGCATTACTGGCTTACTGCGATCGGGTTCATCATTTTCTGGACCAGTCTGACTGCAGCCGGTTTGATCCAAGCCGCAGCGAAGGTTTATGAAGTTCCATACATCGACTCTGTGGTTGCAACACATCCTTACATGGTTGCTCGTTCCTGGGGCGGTTTCCTGATCATTACCGGTCAGTGGATCTTTGTTTACAATGCCTACAGGACTGCTATGTCACCTGCGACTGTTCCTGTTTCACCAGTGGCTCAGCCCGCAAGATCATAGTTTCTGTCGTATAGTGTTTCAAAAAGGGGAGTCGCGTGAGCGACTCCCCTTTTTTTGTTAGGAAAAACTGGATCTGTTTCTTTGTTGTGTGTTCAAAACAGGAATGTGATATAATGACCCCAACAAGTGTTCCTCAATATGCCAATTGGAGGTTTTTATGTTGACCGGTCTATTTGAACCACTCCATCTGATTGTGATTCTGGGTATAGTCCTTTTGGTTTTTGGAGGTCGAAAACTTCCGGAAGTCGGCACGGGGATGGGAAAAGCGATATCTAATTTCAGAAGAGCTTACAAAGATGAGCCGGAGGCAGCCAAGGTAGAGTCAGAGAAATCACCCAAGGTTTAGTCGAGCGGGTCATTTTATTTGACCAAGCAGGGGTTGGCTCTTTCAAGGGTTTCTTCTGTGGAAAGTTCCAGTGTGGTTATAAAAAAAGGCCAAGGGCGTCTATTTGCCCAAGGCCTTTTTGTTTTTTGAGGAGAGGGACTATTTGGCTGAAATAGGCTGATAACGTTCTGGATCCATGGCTTTGGATGCTGCTTCGATCATGACAGATGCTGCGAGGTTATAAGCCTCACTCCATGCCTCGGCCATTTCTTTTGTCCAGGCCGGGCCCGCAAAATGTGCCAATGTTTTCATCAGACTGTTTCCTACGATCGGATAATGCTCCGGTCTTGTATCAAACTTGATGTGACCGGTTCCAAGTCTCTGGAGATAGGGGACAAGTGCGTCCGGCTTGTCGATATTCGAAGTGATATATACGATAGAATCGAAAAGTCTTTGGGCCTGTACTCCCATTTCTGCAGGAAACATTTTTCTGACTTCAGGATGCTCTGTAAACATTGTGTTGTAGAAGTATTCCGTGACGGTGCTGCCGAGTGGTGCGATCAGTTGTGCGCTTTTTTTGATGAGATCCGTGTTGATAGCCATCTTTCCTCCTTGTTGGAATTTTCTTCGTTGAACAATCCATTCCTGATGTATTCCCTGTCTCTAAAAGATGCATGATACATGAATTATATTAGGCAGTAAAAAAAGAGTTGTCAATGCCCAACCGGGGACCCCTGTTTTTTTGATTTTCTTTTTATTCTTCTCCTGTTTTTAACTGTTGTGCTCTTGGTTAGGAATACGTGCGAAATCACACCTATTTTTCGCACGTATTCCAGTAATGCTCAATGATATAAAACGCTAAGAATATATTAAAAAAGGAATATGGAAACTGGTATGGTTGTTGCTATTAGCTTGGAACAACTCTTTCTTCAATGGGGAGGAAAGAGGACTGAACATTGGTGCATCCTGGAGGATTTTATTAATGAAAAAGCATGTCATTACGATGTTGCCTGGAGAGGGTACCGGACCGGAAATCTGTGAGGCGGTAAGAAGAGTCATTGACCATAGTGGTGTTGACATCACATGGGAATATGAAGAGATCGGTCTCGATTGCCTTAAGGAACATGGCACGCTTTTACCGGAAAAAACGATCAAATCAATCGCAAAAAACAAGCTTGCCATCAAGGGACCAACGACAACACCTGTCGGCACAGGCCATAAGAGCGCCAATGTGACCCTCAGAAAGATGTTCGACCTTTATGCAAACGTTCGCCCTGCCAAATTGATCCCTGTCTTGAAGCGTCCCTGGGACAAAATCGATATCCTGAGCTTCAGGGAAAATACGGAAGACTCTTATGCTGCCATCGAGCATATGGTTTCAGACGAAGTTGCCCAGTGCCTTAAGGTTATCACCTGGCCGGGATCCGTTCGTATTGCCGAGTTTGCTTTTAAATGGGCGAAGGCGAATAACAGGAAGAAGATTCAGTGCGTTCACAAGGCTAACATCATGAAGATGACCGATGGTCTCTTTCTGGAAGCCTTCCGTGAAGTTGCAAAGAAATACCCGGAGATTATCGCCGAAGACATCATCGTCGATAACTGTTCCATGCAGCTTGTTCGCAATCCAGGTCAGTTTGACTGTCTGGTTCTTCCTAATCTCTACGGAGATATCCTCTCGGATCTTTGTGCTGGATTGGTCGGTGGTCTTGGTTTCGCCCCTGGTGCCAATATTGGCGATAACTGCGCAATCTTTGAAGCTGTTCACGGTTCCGCTCCAAAGTATGCCGGCATGAAAAAAGTGAATCCTTCTGCAGTTCTTCTTTCTGGTGTGATGATGTTGAAGTGGTTGAATGAGCATGAAGCCGCCACCCGTATTGAAAAAGGTGTGGACAAGGTTTTGGCCGAAGCAAAACATTTGACTTACGATGCAGGCGGGACGGCGTCTACCGATGAATATGCCGATGCCATCATCAAGGCGATGGAAACCGTTTAATCCTATCAGAAAAAGGAGAACTAAAAATGCTTACAGAAGCCACTTCCAGAAGGGCAAAAAGACCTGCCAAGCCGATTACACTTGTTGGTGTTGATGTCTATATTATTACTGAAGACGGAATTCCTGCTTTTGATGATTACGGCGCCTTCAAGATCGAGTTCATTTCAAACAGGGGAACAAAGGTCTGGCCAGGATATGTCAGCCCTGACCTGATGATGGTTAACTGGTATCGTTGCCGTTTCATGGCAAAGGGTCCTGTGACCGATGCAGATGTTGATGTTTTCCTTTCAAATCTGACAAAGAAGTGGAAGTGGTCCGCCGCTCAGAAACTTTGGAACTATGGCGATGAAGCAGGCTTCAGCAAGGCCTATTGATCGTTTCTTTCTTATAATGGAGGGGATCGGGAAGGTAACTCCCGGTCCCCTTTTTCATTTTTCCGCCTTGATTCTTCTTTCGAGTGCCCATCTGCTTATCCCCAGAAGTTTTGCTGCGAGTACCTTTTTTCCATGAGAATGTGCCATGATTCTGGAGATAAGTTCCTGTTCATGGCTGTCTAGCGAATCCTGTCCCAGCCTGAACGGAATGGATAATTCCTGATGGTCTGAATGTTGTTCCAGCATTTTTCCGTTGGAGAGGTGTTTCCGCGATTGAATCTCGGCAGGAAAATGTTCGCATTCAAGCTGGTTTCCCGAGCAATAGAGCACGGCCCGTTCGATCAGATTCGATAACTCCCTGATGTTTCCGGGAAAATCGTAGTTGATGAGAAGCTGTTTTGCTGATGGGGAGATTTGGTGAATTTTCTTTCTGAAAATCTGTGCCGATTTATACAGGAATTTTTCGGAAATCGGGATGATGTCCTTTCTTCTCTCTCTCAGTGGGGGAATCGATAGAACGACTACATTCAGGCGATAGAAAAGATCTTCCCTGAATGTCCCATTCTTCACGGCCTGACGGAGATCCCGATGTGTTGCTGCCATAAATCGGACATTCACGGGAAATTGCGCTCCACCACCCACCCTTCTGATTGTTCGCTCTTCGATCACCCTGAGTAACTTGGCTTGAAGGGGCAGGGGAAGATCTCCTATTTCATCAAGAAGAACCGTTCCTCCATCTGCAAGCTCAATCAATCCAACCTTTTTTCCGGAGGCTCCGGTAAAAGATCCTTTTTCATAACCAAACAGCTCGCTTTCAAAAAGTTCCGAAGGTATTGCCGGGCAATCGACCTCTATAAAAGGTCTGTTCCCCAGTGGACCGTTATAATGAAGTACCTTTGAGACATACTCCTTGCCACTGCCTGTTTCACCCTGGAGGAGCACTGTGACCTGATCATTGCCTGCCAGATCCCGAACCTGTTTTTTGAGCCGGAGGCTTGAGTCACTCTCGGCAACCATATGTTCCAGGGAATACCGCTCAAACTCTTTGCCCGTCCAGTACCTGGCTTCCCTCGAGAGAGAAAGGAATCGGGTTGCGTTGGCCATTGAGAGCAGCAGTTCATCCATATCGATGCTTTTTGTAACAAAGTCAAAGGCACCAAGGCGCATGGCCTCAACAGCATCCCTGACCGTTCCTCGTGCGGTGAGGACGATAACAGGGATATCCGCATCCTGGGACCTGACCTCCTTTAATACATCCATTCCAGACATTCCGGCCATGACCATATCAAGAATGAGAATGTCCGGATTAAATTTTTTGATCAGGCTGATCCCTTCTTCTCCATTTCGGGCTGTCTGAACGAGATATCCTTTTTCGGAGAGTTTTATGGAAAACGCTTCCCGAATCGATGGCTCATCTTCGACAAGCAAAACATTTGCGATCATTTGTCCTCCTGTTTGACCGGCAGCCATACGGTTGCCAGAACCCCTTGTCCTGCAGGACTTTCAATGGAGACCTGTCCCTGGTGTCTGTCAAGAATATCTCTTGTAATGGAGAGCCCAAGTCCTACGCCCTTTGCCTTCCCATAGGTGAAGAACGGTTCATGCAGCCTTTTGAGAATATGTTCCGGAATCCCTTTTCCCGAGTCCCGTATTGTGATGTTGATGCCCTTTCTGTTTTGATGAGGATGGAGGTCGATGTCAACGGTCATGGTTCCTCCATCTGGCATCGCATCGAGGGCATTCATCATCAGGTTTAAAAAAACCTGCTGAAGCGGACCCCGAGCTCCTTCGATTTCCTTGATTGGACTTTCGTGGGTCAGGATAAACTGGACTTTTGCCTTCCGAAATGCCTGGGCGAGAAGAGAATGGGCGTCTTCTACCAGATCCACCAGGTTCAGAAGCTGAAAATCGAATGATTTTGGCCTCATGACAGAAAGATGGGACTCCAGAAGATCATCTATCCTTCGAGCTTCTCCCGCAATCAGCTGAACTTGTCGACGCAGATCTTCGGGGAGCTTTTTCGATGCTCCGATATGATCTGCGAGACTGCCCATTCCAATAAGCGGATTTCTGATTTCGTGAAGAAGGCCGCCGGAAAGCTGGCCGACAAGCTTGATCTGCTCCGTTTGTCTGAGCGCTTCCAGAAGCTTTTCTCTTTCTGAAAGGTCGGTCAGAATGGAGAGAAAGTAACGGATTGTGTTGTCGGGATCCATAACCGGACTGATATTCTCCCAGACAAGAAATTCTGTCTGGTCTTTATGCCTGTTGATGAATCTTCCGACAAAAGAGTTGCCGGAAAGAAGTGTCTGCCATAACAGGTTGTAAAAATCCGGTCCTTGGCGGCCCGAGGAGAGCAATGCCGGAGTTTTTCCGATTGTTTCTTCTCGTGACCATCCTGACATTTTCTCCATTGCCGGATTCCATTCGAGAATAATGCCGTTTTTGTCGGTCAGGATGACCCCGTCCTGAATTTGGGCAAAAAGTCTCTTGTAGAGGGAGAGTTGTGTTTCTTCCCTTTTCCAGCGGTCAAGTATGGTTGCGAATGTATTGGCCACTGTCTCAAGAAAGTCGATTTCACGGGAGTCGAATTGTCGAACCGAAATGGTATGGACGCTCATGGCACCAAGCACCTGTCCCTGAAACATCATCGGGACACTGACCCCTGAGCGGACTCCATGTCTTGAGAGAAGGAGCGACGGAGAAAACCTTTTTTCTGTCACCATGTCCCGGACGATGACCGGTTTTCTCTCACGGATGGCAAAACCAGCTTGTGAGTGAACCCCACCCTCCTGGACATAGCTTCCGACAAATTCGGCATCCCACCCGACCCCGGCAAGGAGGTGCAGGAGCGGGTCAGAGTCGCCTGGAATCAAAATTTTGCAGAATTCGACATTCAATGCCCGGGCTGTTTCCCGGGAAGTAAAGTCAGCGACATCTTTGAGAGAAGCTCCGCTGACAGCAAGATGTGCGATCTTTCCCAGGATCTCCTGGTATCGGCTGATTGCGAGACTCTCCCTTGACTGCGTTTCTATGTCGGTCATGTCCTGAATATGGACAAGAGTGGATCCTTGAGAATTTTCCATGGGAAAGATTCGGCAGAGGATCGTATGTGGCAGTCCGTCAGGATCTTTGGTCTTATAGCGCAGGATTGTTTCATGTGTCTTCTTTTCTGAGAAGACATGGGAAGAAATCTCGCTTGAAAGCAATGGAGATCCTTTTTTTTCCACTCTTAAGCCATTGAGCATGCTTTCAAAAAGTGGTGTTTTGAAAATGACGTCCCTTTGGTTGTTGAATATGCAAATTCCGACTGGAAGTGATTGTTCTTTCTGGGGAAGGGGGAAGTTGGGCAGGGGAATAACGCACAATTCACTTGGGTCTTCTGGAGTTTTTCTGTTTTTGCTCATTTGAGCTTCCTTTTCCGCGGATCAGTTTTAACGGCGGACATTCAGGGAGAAGAGGTCACCTGTTTTCTTTCGAAACAGATTTTTTGACACCTTCCCGCATCTCAACCGGAGAACGGTTGTAGCGGGACTCCCAGGATCACCCATGGGGATTTCGTCGATTCCGTTTGTTGAGGGGCATCTTCCCAGAGTTACCTCCGGTACACCCCGGATGCATCCTGTTTCATAAAAGCGAAACGCCTGATCGTGTTTGCACCAGAATATCCCGATCATGAGGTATTGGACAGATGAGTGCTCCCAACCCATGAGACTGCCTCGAATCCTCCAACAGCAGGGATGTTGTTGCCTTTTCCCGAGGCGTTCATTTCGGAATATCCCAGATCCTTGAAGCACAGGCTTCCAAAGCACTTCATCAACCGGGTCGGACCCTTAAAAAAGTCATTTTGTTTTCTGGAAATCTTTTCATAGAGCAATGCCAGTTTAAAAATGGCTCCACTTCGGTTTTTTGCGCTCTTGTCCAGAACGGATGCAACGTCTTGTCCGGTCGTGGTCTAACCGTTTTGACGACTTCCGCAATGTCCGGAACAAACGTTGGTTCCCGCGTAAAATTCAAGCCAGACATGTGGAGAACAGACGCCGGCTTCATTCCCGCTCTCTTTTGAATCGGAGGATCTTGGATTCAGTTCCATGGCCCAATTGTAGAGAAAGTAAGCGCATCCGGACTTTTTTCCAGAAACTTCAACATGTTTGAGCCCTGGTTCCAGCCGGCAGACATAGTCTTTCAGCATGATTACAAGATGAAACACATATCGTTGAATGGATCCTTCAAGATTTAGTCCCCTTCGACCCATTGGCCATTGGACCGTCTCTGATGAATCCTGCCATCGTCATCCATGTTGAAGAGATAGAGCCATTCATTTTCTATGAGCTCCCTGACGACAGCATGTTTTTGAATGATCTCATCAATTGGAGTCTTTGGTGCTTCAATGATGACATTAAGCCGAATGGGTTCGTGAATCCATTCCTCGCCGTTATGAAGCGACTGCATGGCAAGGCCTGTACGCAGGTCTCCTCCATTGCCCTCAAGAACTCCGATGGATCCTCCGACAACATTATGCAGAACCTTGTTTCCGCTTCCGAACAATTGATTGTCGACCATTGATCCGTAGTATTGCATGTTGATCCAGTTTGCCACGATCATTGGAGCGCTCATGATGAGTTCGAGGGTTTTGAAGTCTTTGTCGTCTCGCCATGTGTAATTGTGCAGAAAGGTTCTTCCCGCAAGCCCGACGCCTGTCGTCCTGTTTCTGGGGGCTGCAATGAAAGCCGCGTTTCCGGCAAGACCCCACTCGGGTCTGACCTCCGACCAGTCCCTGGATCGCCGGATGAGGTCCTCCGAAATTTTTTCAGGGGAAAGCTCTTTGATTCCAAGAAGCGTTGCTCTTTCAAGTCTGCTGACCTGGGCTGCCTGAAAAAGCCAGTTTTCAAGGCGGACAAGATCCTCTTTCCGGGATTCCGGGAGAATGCTGGTGTCAAAGAGAGTAACATCATCTGTTGTCGTATCATGAAGCGCCGGAAGGAAAAATGTGTCATCGGGAATCGTGATGGACTTTTCCTCGGAAAGTTTCTTCCGGGTGTAGGGATCATTCAACAAGGAAGAGGCGATTCTGGCACTGGCTTCTCCTGTCTGTCCGGCGCATGCTCCGCAATCAAGCCCGGTTGCCTGGGGGTTGTTGGATGTTGTGCTTCCATGCCCTACCAATAGAACCAGCGGGGAGAAATTTCGGGTGAGTCCCATATTTCTGAGAATGAATTCGGCAACGTTGGCCCTGTCGGATTCCGGAATTCCTGTTTCAGGACCATTTTCGTCGTCAGAAAATTCCTGAAGTTTGCCCAGAACGGGGGACATTCGTTTGAATTCATTCTCTTTTAAACCTTTTTTTGCTGGATGGGAGACGGGTCGACTCCAGCCCATCGTATTCCCGACAAGCTTCGCCGCGGACAACAGTCCCATGGACTCGACGAAAGAAAAGCAGGATGACGCAGAAGTCTTGAATGTTTTCCAGATATCTGAGGCGCCAGCTCTTAGACGGCGTTTATGGAGAAGTTTTTCGACCTCTTCGCCTGAGATCCCCTCCGGAAACTCCCTGATCCGGTAAGATGGGTTGAAAAGGATTGGAAGATGGTTTTTTGCTTTGTTCGCTCCGAACGGGAGGTATTCGACCAAAACTCCAAAAAATCCGGCAAATCCCAGTGTTTCTGCCGTTGGGACAACTTGTTCAAGCGCTCTCCTGAAAATTTCTGAACGAACATCAATGCAGAAAATAGCCTGTAAGTCCGGTCGAGTCTCCTTGTCATCCGACGCTTTTGGGGATCGAATGCTTTTGGTCAAACGTTGCTGGTAGCCCAGTTCAAGCGCTCTATGGAGCACGGCTTCAAATTTCTGCTCAGGAAGAGGAGCCCCGGGGAGATAATCCTCAAGGGCAGACTTCCAGCGGATGGCAAGCTCCTGGGACATTTTGATCTTGAAGACAATTGCGTCCCAGGCGACCCTGATTGCAAGAAGGGATCTGAGGGAATCATCCTGCTCCTTTCTGAGTTCTGCCTGCCATCCCAGATAACGCGCCCATGACGCCCAGCCCGAAATGCTGAGAATGGCTCTGTGCAGGTAGTGATCAACGGCCGCTGGAGGAACATGAAGTTCCTCCAGGGCCCATCTGATACAGTCTTCCGGATGATCCGGGAGGCTGTCAATCCATGCGGTGGTTTTTCCAAGACCCATCAGCCATGGACTCTTATCGAACCTGGAAAAGAGAATCCAGCCGCTGTAAAGTGACTTTTGGGCAAAGGGGCTTTTCCACAGAGCCTGTCCTTCATCGAAATAGGAAGCGCAGTAATGGCTGATGCGCTCCGTAATAAATCCGGACCAGTCCTGTTTTTCGAGCTCCGAGAGAATATCGCTCAGAAGTGATACCGGTTTTATCTTTTCTTCAGGGACAGCTTTTATTTGCTGCCTGAATTTCTGGAGATCCCGAGAAAGGTTCATTTCGGACAATGCTTTCTCCAGATTTTGATCGGAGATCTCTCCTTTTCTTATTTGTTCAAGGTAGTATTCCCTGGGCATGAAAAGGCCTGTTCCGGTGAGTTTTCGAAGGATCTCTCCGGCTTTTCCGAAGGGCAGATGCCTCAATCCAAAGTAAGGATTGACGGCTACAAAATTTTTAAGAGGCCACAATGGAGAAACCTTCTGGCAGGCCAGCTCTATTTTTTGGTTGAGGTCATATTCCTTGTCCTGAGTGTTCATAGGATCTCCTCTGTATGATTGAGTGCAGGGGCATCAGCGGCATTTGACGATTTTTCAAACCCAAGCCGGCGAACCAGCCTGTTGATAACAATGTCGACATACAGTCCGTTATAAAGATGCACATACATCGCATTCCAGAAGGGGCTGGCTCCAAGAGAGGCAAGTCTGGCCTGCAGGATATAGATCAAGAGAAATGTGGCGGACACCATGAAGCCCAGGACAACTTCCAGCGTGTCTTCCGGAAACCTGGGGCTGGGAAGGCTTTTTCCAAGCATTTGGCTGAAAATCTGGTGAAGGCCAAAATATCCGGAGAGGACAAGTGTGCTTATTCCGGCAATCCAGAGAATCAGGATTCCCTTTCCGGGATGTTTGCTTCTCATGGCGGGGAGCATCAGCTGACTGACGGCAACGGAGAGAATGGTTCCGATCGTCAGAAGTGCCGGCTGTTCCCGGAAACTCATCCCGAAAGCTTTGGCGATGACTAGTGTCATGGTAATCCCGAATAAGAGCCCCGGGATGAATTCCAGTCCGGACGGGCGTGTGTCTTCTGGCTTGAGTGACGGTGTCCTGAAGTGGTCGACCACGCTGCCTGATGACAGGAATGCATGGGCCTTGTATACGGAGTGGCCGAGAATGTGGATGACTGCCAGGCTGTAAAGCCCCATTCCGCACTCCATCAGCATGAAACCCATCTGTGCTGAGGTGGAATAGGCAAGAGATTCCTTGATGTTGGTTTCTGTCAGCATCATGAGCGACGTTGTGAGAATTGTGAGCGCTCCAAAAACAATCAGCAGGTCTCTTCCTCCACTGACGACGGAGAGCAAGGGGCTCATCCGAAGCAATAGAAATGCACCTGTGTAGATAATTCCGGCATGGAGAAGTGCTGAAACGGGTGTCGGTGCCTCCATGACCTGAATCAGCCATCCGTGAAAAGGAAACTGTGCGCTTTTGAAAATAGCGCTTGCGACGATCAGGTATCCCGCTGCAATCAAGGATCCGGGCAAGGGCCCCTGCAGGTTAAGAAGGGCGATTTTGATGGCCGAGAACTCCGTTGCATGGATGGTTTGAACGATCAGTATGAACGCGATCAGAAGCGTCAGGTCCGAGATGCGACTGAAAAGATATTTTTTCCCGGCCGCCATGAGGGCAATAGGTCTTTCCTTGTAAAAGGTCAGAAGATTGTGTAAAAACAGGCTTGTCGCAACCCAGGACACCAAAAACGCCCAGATGTTTCCGACTGCGATCAGCGTAAAAAAGGATCCCAGTGTCAGGGAAAGCCATCGGTGGAAAACTCCCTCATTCCGGTCACCGTCCATGTATCTGAACGAATATCGGGAAACAATCGTTCCGACAAATGCGACCAGAACAAGCATGATGATTGTCAGTGGGGTCACGGATGTGTCAATTGAAAAATTGCCCATATTCCCCGGAAGACCGATTGAGAGAAATGTTGCCGGAGCATGGTTCGTCATGGTGTAGGACAGGGCTGCGAGAAGCGATGTCACGAGTGCAAATATGGCAGAGGCCAAAGATGCTTTTTTGATCAGGGACTTGTGATTGTTGGCCCTGATGCCGAGAAGTGTTCCCACGCCCAGGAGAGGCCATGGGGCAATGAGCATCAGTGCTGATGTGATGATGTCTTCATTTAAGGTCATGAGAGTCTCCGTAATATGTTTTGGGATCTTTTTATCCTGTCGGTGGTAACTGTCTGTTGAGCTTCAGATGAAGAAATTGATTGTCAGGTAGGAAGCATTTTTTGTGCCAGTTTATTTTTTGTGATATTATTTAACGATTTGGTTTGTTATTTTCGGTTGTCTTTTGAAAAAATGTGTGCGAATTTGCACGTATTTTGATCGGCAGGAAAGTCAGTAGATGGATGCGCTGATCACAATGCTGGTGATTTCGGTGGAGCGCGGATTTTAGTATTTCATTTTCTGTTGCTCATGATAGCATCCGGCCATGGAGCTTTTTCATGCTTGACTAGTGCAGGGTTGATTCGCTGAACATTCGATCGGTATGGATTCTTCTGACAGCAACTCTCTTCTATGCCTTTTCTCTTTTTCTGATCCCAACCCGGGCTGAATATGTTGGGCTTGCGATCAGATCGGGGAACTATGACTATGCCTCACAACTTTTGAAGCCTGCCCTGATGGCGCAAAAGCCTCCGGTATGGGCACTCAGAGATGCGGCGAGGGTTTCTGCCCTTCAGGGCTATCCGAAAAAAGCCACCAGATATCTCGAACGTCTTGTCGAAGAGAATCCGGGTGAATATCGGGATCGCCTGGAACTTGCCAGGCTGTACCTTGATCAATACCAGCCCGGCAAGGCTGCAGTCCAGCTTCATATTCTGCTTCAGAAGAAAAAGCTTCCTCTCGGGGACATGGTCAATCTTGCAAAATCCTATGACCTGATGGACCTTCCCGGGTCAGCACTTGAAATCCTTCACCGGCTTGCCGATAGCCACGCCAGGGATATGGATTACTGGAAGACGATTCTGATTTATGACTCCCAGACGGGCAATATCGGGGATACCGCAAGGACCCTCAGGAGGCTGACCAAAAAATTTCCAAAAAGGATTGACTATCTTCAGCTCCGGATGAATCTTGCTTATAGAAGGGGCCGATATGCCGAGGCGATCAGAATGATGGACCGCCTGAAATCGCTTCATTCCGGAGTTGATAAAGCCCTGATGCCGGCTATCAGGTCCCTTTTTCACCTGAATCGTCCGGTGGATGCATACCTTCTTTACCGTCAGTCTGCTGTTGATATTGCCGATAACGGGGTTCTGGCATCAGCTGCCTGGTATTTTCTGAAGAAGAAATACGATGGATATGCCCTTTCAATTTTTGAAAATCTTGTGGACAGGGATCCAAAAAACAAGGAAAACTGGGAGGATGCGGTCTGGTTGTCGGACAAGATGGGGTGGTATGAGCGAACGCGGATGCTGATGCAGAAGAGGCAGATCAACCTGCCTCTTCCAGAGGAGCTCTTTCATGTCCGCCTCCTCGATCTTGATCTTCGATACCATCTGGACGGGGAGGCACAGAAAGACCTTCTGACCTGGCTTGGACACCCCCCCGGCCCTTCGCTGCCTGACTTGAGGCTGGCATGGCAAAATGCAGAAAACCACAAGAACCTTCCCCTTAAAGGGGCACTCTTGAAACAGGCCATATCCCTGAACCCTGACCTGGACGTCCTTCGTTCCGATCTGGCCGGCAACGACCTTGACCAGGGAAAAGAAAAGATGGCTGGTGCTGTGATTCTTGCCAGAGGGCTTGCCACGGACAATCGGGCAATGATTCGCCGTTCCATTCCTTATTTCCGGGATGCCGGGGAGATTGAGACCCTGAAGGGGATTTATTTTCGGCTTGCAAGTTCAGACGGCAAAGGGGACTTCAGAAACGACCAGTTTGCCCTTTTTGGCCTTTTTCAGGACAGCTCTCATAAAGATAAGGATGGACTCCAGCATTTTGTCCATGTCCTTGGCCGCTATCCTGAACTTTCTGCCACGATGAGTTTGGAGCTTGCCCGTGTCCTGATCTGGAACAAAGAGTATGCTATGGCTGAAAAGTCCATTAATCAGGTCGTTTCGGCCTATCCAGCGAACCGTGCTCTTCTCTTTCAGGCCTCTGACTGGTTTATTGAGGCCGACCAGACTGCCATCGCCCTTCTCTATGACAAGGAGCTTGTCGATATGCTCCCATCCGATCCGGAAGGTTTTGCCCTGTTGCTCAAACACAGGATATGGGCGGGGGAGAATCGTCAGATCCTTGTTTATTATCGCCACCTCCTGAACCTTCAGCCAGATAATGCCAGTGCTCTCCTGTTTCTGGGAGACCATGCCTACTATCATGGAAAGTTCAGGTCGGCAATCGGGTATTATCAGCGGGCCACGAAGGCGGGTATTCTGGATTATCGTGTTTTCTATCATATGGGCCAGGCTTTTCGTGAACTGGGCGACAACCGGATGGCAAGGAAAATGTACCGGCTGTCCTGGAAGCTTCTGAACCGGATCAATGAAGCTCCCGGAAGTCTTAAGAAGGTGAACGCCGGGTCGAGCGACCCAAGCGGATATCCCATGCCCGCCTCCTATTCGGTTGAGGCTACACCGGAACAACCTGAAAAGAAAAAAGAAAGACTCCTTTACAGGATCAAGATTGAAAATGCATTGGGGCATCATCGGGCCGCCTATCGGGAAACGCTTCGGTATCTTCAGCTGTTTCCAGGAGACAGGGAAGGGTTCTATTGGGCAGCCAAGCTTCTTGCAAGGCTTGGATCACCGGGGAAGGGGATTGCCTACCTGGACCGTTGGCTTTCAACGCATCCTGATGACAAGGATTTCCTGATCTACAAAGGTGAACTGCTTCAGAAGGAGGGTGATCCCGGGGCTTCCCAGCGGCTTTTCTGGCGCTTGTACAGACAATATCCTGGAGACAGGGTCATCTGGAACGATCTTGTCGACTCGTATCGGATCATAGGAGTTTTGGACGATGAGGAGTCTTTCGACTCCCATATCTTTTCACAGGGAGAAACACAGGCTCCCCGTGTGAGCGGTGGGCTCCTGTCTCTTTACGACATGAATGACTGGAGTGTCAAAAACCAGAATTTCATGATCGAATATCAGGACGGGGCTTCCTATATATTTGATACCAAGGTCGAGACTCCCCTGTATGCCAATATCAATTATTTTGCCGGTCGGACCGAGTATCTTGGTGTGGGCTCGGCGGCGGGCTGGGGGACAAATGATTTTTCCTATGCTGGGATCAGATGGACGCCATCTCCCGGCTGGCAGGTCACCGGAGAGGCTGGAGACACCAGACTGGGCGGTTCTCCCGGTTTCTATATCCATCTCAGCGGTCAAAAGTCTTCTGTTGCCATTGATGTTCAGGGATTTGACAATATGATATGGGGAGATTTCGGTCAGTCAATCGTAAGAGACGGTCTTCAGAGCGGATATATGGCCCAGGTCACATGGAATGCCCTGCCCGGTCTCTCTTTTGTGGCTGAGAGCTGGCTTTTTGACTATACCCTTGACAATGGAACGGTTCCGTTTGGTTCGCTTCACAATACAATGGGAATGATGGACTGGGTCATTGATACAGATCCCCAGCTCGATTTGCTGTCTGGATATGAGGACTGGAGCATGATGAGTCCGTCTCAGGCGGTTGCCGCGCTGGTTCCTATCCTGGAGAGGCAGCAGTTTTTTTTCTCAGCACTGGTTTTTCAGCATCAGATTCATAATCGCCTAAATCTCAACATGCAGGTTGGAGGGTATGAGGATATTTACTCCCACACTCCCGCCTACGAGGGTGGTGCCGGGCTTTCCTACCGTTTTTCAACTCATCTTGAAGGTTTCGCAAGTGGGGATTACTTCAATCAGTCGGTTCTTTACAATGGTGCATCCGAGGAGGTTGTATGGGGGTTCAGTCTGTGGTTTTAGGAAGGGTATTCGTCTTGTCCAGGAGATTCTTTCTTGGCATCTCTTTTTTTATGCTCCTTGGAGAGGCGGGGTGCTCTTCCACCTCCGGGAACCAGTCCGGACATATTCCCGTTTTGAGCGCTCCGATGTCGGTTCTCATTCTGCCATTTTCCAATCTGACGACAACGCCTGACGCGGGAAAATCGGTGACGACCATCCTGACATCTTCCCTGATCCGTCAAAACCAGTTGAGAGTGATCCCCTCTGATTCACTTCCGTTTCCCGTTACTGCGGGGATATCCGCGATCAATGTTCCTCCAGGACTCAGGGACAGGCTCAGGTCGATGGGAGTCGACACTCTTCTTTCAGGTTCGGTCATTGAGTATGGATACCGGTCAGAGCTTGAAAGCGAACCTGTTGTCGGAATGACCTGGATGATGACCGACCTTTCCAGCGGAAAGGTTCTCTGGGCGGTTCGGACATCAGGTGTGGGGTCATGCTTTTTGGGATGCAGGGAGACGCTGACATCCCTTTCGGGAAAGCTGATTCGTCGGGAGGTTGAACGTTTTGTCAGCAAGTAGGCGATGGTTCGTTGCCCAACTTTTTTGTGCGGGAGGGCTTGCTCTGCTGATGGCCTCCTGCCAGCGGGAAATCGCTCCGGTTGTCTCGCCGGTGCGCTCAACCGCGCCAGAAAACTTTGTCGTTTATTACGGAAAGTCCCCTCAACCCCTTTCCCGGATTGACTGGGCTATTGTGCAGGATTCCTATCGGCCGCTCTCGCCTGGGAAAACCGTCTATTTTGCTTATATCTCCCTGGGGGAAATTGATTCTGAAAGCACGATTGGAAAGGAGCTTTCAGCCATTCCGGGCGAGCTTTCCCGCGTCACCTTGTCAAAGAACTCTTTCTGGAATTCAAGGGTCTCTGATATCCGGAAGGAGTCTGTGCGTCAGGCGCTTTTAAGGCAGGTCGATCGTGATGTCATGGCTGGGTTCGGCGGAATTTTTTTTGATACGCTCGATTCACCTCTTGAGTATCGTGAGCAGCATCCCGGGAAAGGGAAGGGGATCCGAACGTCGATCAAGAGTTTTATCGAAACGGTCCATGCTTCATACCCGGGGATCCGGATTGTCGTCAACAGGGGATTTGAGATTCTTCCCTTGCTGGCGCCCATGATTTCTGGGGTTCTCTACGAAGACTTCTGTTCACGTTTTGACGAGGCAACAAAAACGTATGTTTTGGTTCCGGAAAGGGAAAGGCGTTCTTTTCTGGAAGAGATCGGGCAGGCCAAAAAAACGAATCCTGCCCTTGTTGTTCTGGCCCTGGACTATGAAGACCCCTCCCGCCGGACGTTTTCCCAACGCTGCGGGGAGATGGCCCGAAGGGATGGTCTTCTCCACTATATGTCGGACTGGACACTGTCTGCCCCGATTCTCCCCGGAACACCTATCCCATGAGTTTTTGGGAAAGGCAGAAGCACGCCTGGTGGCTTCCTTATCTGGAGGCTCTGGGGGGGATTTTGCTCCTGACCGGTTTTTTTCTGAATTTTTACGGTGTTTCATCCCTTCTTCTTCCACGTTTCCACCCATTTCTTCCTTTGATCCTCCTGATTGCAGCCAGATACGGATTCCTGCCGGGAGTTGTCTCAGGACTTCTGGGGAGTCTTGATTACTATATCCTCCTTCTCTGGCAGGATCATTGGGATAGTCTGATGCCAGAGGGTTTTTCTTTCCTCTGGCCTTCAGCCTTCCTGTTTTCAGGGATGATTGTTGGGGAGCTCAAGGATAGTGATTCAAGGCGTTATGCCGAACTTGAGGAACAGTTCATCAAGGAAAAGGATGCGGCGAAGACGGCGTCCCTTCAGGTCGATATTCTGATAAAAGCAAAGAGGGAACTGGAAAAAAGGATTTTTCTCGACCCCAACCTGGCGTCAGACCTTTTTGATGTTTTTCGTTCCCTTGAAAAAGACGAGATCGACAGTATCTCCCCAACACTTCTTTCTCTTTGCATTTCCTTTGTCGGAGCCGATTCCGTAGGACTCTATCGCCGGGATCGGGATCACTTTTTTCTTGAAGCATCTGCAGGCATTTTTGATCTTCCTGACCGGATCGACAAGAAATATTTCCCGTTCATGAAGGTCCATGAGAGCCGGAGGGCAATGACGGTCCGCGAAAACGGCGTTCTTCCGGAGTTGGCCCTTCCTTCGGGAAAAGTGGTGCGCCCTTTGTGCATTTATCCCGTTTTGTCGGATGAATATCGTGTCGCATTCCTGTTGGTCATATGGCATGCTCCGTTTGAGAAGCTGACGCCCGATTTTTTCCAGATGATGCGGATGATCGTTGATCGTGCCAGTGCCCGGCTTGAATTTCTTGAGTCCCACCAGAAAACAAGGGAAAGCATTTCGATCGATGAGGTGACGGGTTTTCTCCGACCGGTTTTTTTTGCCAGAAGAGCTTCTGAAGAGTTGAACAAATCTCACCGGTACCATGCCCCACTCTCTCTTCTGGAGATTTCTTTCCTGTCGGAAACGGAGGGGAAAATCGACTATCGGTCTGCTCTTGCGGCCGTCCGCGAGATTGTCAAACGCCTTCTCAGGGATGTCGATTTTTCCGGACTGACTGGTTCGGGAACGGAGGTCTGCCTCTGTCTTCCGCACACGGCTGCCGACGGAGCCCAGGTTGTCCAGAAAAAATTTCTTGGTCTTTGGGATGATCTTTTGCCATCATTCCCCCTTCTCCATGGCGTAAAGCCGGAAGTGTGTTCCCGCACTTATCTTCCCGCCAAATCGTACGATGAAAGTGATAAGGATCTGTATCGTTCATTGATGACCCGTCTTGATTCGGTATACCTCAGGGATCCGTCAACCGGATTTACCAGCGGGCAAGGTTTTTTAATGGAGCTTCAAAGGGAAAAATCGGTGGCAGGCAAGGAAGGTGAAAGCATTGGCATTCTCCGCGTCCGCTTTACGGCTCCTTCATGGGAGGATGTTGTCTCTTTCGGAAAGGCGCTTGGAACCATTAAAAGTCTCGACGGGAACCCCCTTTTGCCCCTGAATGCGGTCATCGGGACGCCTCTCGAAGGCAACTCGATGTGGATTCTTATCCCCAGGGCAGGCAGGGATTTCCTTGAGGCTGTCCAGAATGCCGTTTCCAGCGTATGGGGAGAAACGGATATTCCAAGGCTCAAGCGCGGGAGTTTTGAGGTGAAAGCCGGATCGTTCTCTCCGAAAGACTTTCCCGGGGACTGGGCAACTCTTGATGAGTTGCTGCAGGCCATCGGCTGGAGTGACCGTCTTGACCATTAAGGGGAGGGGAGGAAAAGGATCAGACCTCATGGAAGGCTCTTTTAGTCAGGACGGGTTTCGGCATCTGATGTTTTACGGGGTGATGGTTCTGTCGGCCGTTGTTGCTGTCGCAATCCTGTATCTGCTGATGGGATCCCTTTCGGGGAAAAGATTGCTGCTGTGGGTCCTTGCGGACTCTGTCCTGTGGTGTAGCGGATTTTTCTGGGCTCCGCCCTCCATACGATGGCTATACCTTGCGATTCCCTTTGTCCTTCCCGTTTCAGGACCGCTTCTGGGCTGTGCAGGGGCTCTGGCTTTCCGATTCTCCCGTCAGCAGAACTACCTGTCGGATGATCCTACCCTGAATGCGATTTTCAACCCTCCGGGCAAGATGACACGTCTGACGTATGTGTCGCTTGAGGAGATCCTTCTGGAGGACCGGAAAATTGTGTCTGCCGGAGATATTCTGAAGTGGGGCGACGTTTCCCTGAAACAGGCGCTTATTGACCGACTTTCCTCGGAGGGCTCGTCTCCACGGGCAATTCGTATCCTGAAGGGGGCATGGAATGATCCGGACGAGGAGGTGCGCCTGTTTGCCACAACCGTTCTGACAAGACTTGAAAAGTCCTATCAGGAGTCGATTCATGTCCTGGAACGGATGTCCAGGGAAGAAGTCTCATACGCTCAAATTGGAAAAGCCTATTTTGATTATGCCATGTCCGGTCTTGTCGGGCTGAAACTCACACAGGTATTGATCCGGAAAGGGCTTTCATCATACCTGAACGCACTGAAGGCAAATGAATCGTTCTCGTCCGAAGAGCTTCTGTCGATCGGATCTCAGGCGATTGCCCATGAAGACATTGAAGTCGAGAGACTGGTGATGGATCGGATCCGGGTATCAGGGAGGGAAAAAGAGATCAAGCTTCTTGAATGGATGAGACTTTATCAGGATGGAAGGTTCTCGGAGCTTAAGTCCGATATCCGTCTTTCCAGTGTTCTCCTTGAAGATGGGATCCATCCGGATTACCTCGATCTCTGGATGTCAGCGTCTGAGGAAAGTGGATGAGCCAATGGTGGTGACTGATTCCAAAAATCAACACATTGCTGATGTCTGTCTTATTCTTGAGGGTACCTACCCTTATGTGACGGGAGGTGTCTCTTCCTGGACCCATCAGCTCATTACGAGTCTCCCGGAGTTCTCCTTCCATCTCCATTGCCTGATTGCGGAGAAGGATCCCGGACCGTGGCTCTTCCCTCGTCCGGAGAATGTGATCGGTGTGACCAACCTGACATTGGGGCAAGGAATATCGGAAAATTCCCGCCTCGAGAGGCTTGATGAAAATGAAGAACGTGAGCTTTTGGATGTCATCGAAAGCTTCCACCGGGATCTTCTTTCCGGATCGCCTGAAGCGTTTGAGAGCCTTTTCGGGATTTTTTCCGGGATGGGGCTGTCTCCCAAGCTTTTCTCCGCTCTTTCTTCAGGGAGGCAAGCCTGGGAGTTGATCCAGAAGTTTTACAAGGAGCAGTTCGCCCAGGAGTCGTTCATTGATTTTTTCTGGATGTGGAGAACGACCCATCTTCCCCTTTTCTCCCTTCTGGCAAGTCCGGTTCCAGAGGCGCGTCTTTATCATTCCCTGGCTTCCGGTTATGCCGGGATCCTGGGTGTCATGGGAAAGCTGACGAGTCAAAGACCTCTGATATTGACCGAGCATGGACTCTATACAAGGGAGCGCAAGATCGAGATCGCCCTGGCCCAGTGGATCGGAAGCGGAAATGCCCGTGACGACATGACAATCCGTCCGATCAATACATCGGTCAAGGGTTTCTGGATGCGTATTTTCGAGCAGCTTGGCCGGATCGTCTATCATTATTCGGACCATATTATCACCCTGTTTGAGGGAAACCGGAGAATCCAGGTCCGAGACGGAGCTCCTGTGGAGAAGACAAGGGTGATTCCCAACGGGATCCGGATTCCGGAAAGTCAGGAAGGGATTTCCGGCCGATCCGACATGGATGGTCCATTGTCTGTGGCCCTGATTGGACGGGTTGTGCCGATCAAAGATATTAAGACATTCATCCAGGCTTGCCGCATCGTCAGGGATCAGCTTCCCGATGTTCTTTTTCTGATCATGGGCCCCTTGAATCAGGATCCCGAGTACGTGACGGAATGTCAGGACCTTGTCTCGATTCTCGGGATGGAGGAGAGTCTCCGTTTTACCGGATCTGTTCTTGTTTCTGACTACCTCCCGAAGATCGACCTTCTTGTCTTGACATCTCTTTCGGAGGCACAACCTCTGGTGGTAATGGAGGGAGCTGTTTTTGGCATTCCCTCTGTCACGACCCGTGTCGGGGCTTGTGACGAATTGATCAATGGACGGACACGGGAGGATATAGCCCTTGGTCCGGGAGGAATTGTGACTTCCGTCGGGAATCCTGACGAAACGGCTCTGGCGATGCTCAGGATTTTAAAAGATGAAGCTCTGAGGAAAAGAATGGGGCAGTCGGCCCGACTGAGAATGGAGCGATTTTATCGGGAAGAACTTCTTTTTGATGCATATCGGACGATTTACCGTGAGGGGCTCCGCTGATGGCCGGTATCGGATTTGCTCTTCGAAAGCTTTCGAATCGTGAAGACCTTTCGTCCATTGTTTCGGGATTTATCCTTTCGGCCATCGTTGCGGCCGGTCCATGGGTCCTGACGACGGTTGGCCTTTTGATCGTCAGCTATTCGAGTATGGGTTATTTCAGCCGTGTTCGCGACTATCTTCTTTTTCGCTCCCTCGTCACATTTTCTTTTGCCGGAACATTGATTCTTGTCTCATTGATCCAGCTTCCTGCGACCCGATTTATTGCAGACAGATTCTTTGAAATGAAGTTTTCGGACAACCGCTCGATCTATTTGACGGTCATCGGGGTCACGCTTCTTTTTGGTATCCCAATCGCCGGGTTGATGGTCTTTTCCCTTGACCTTCCTAACGCTGTCAGACTTGCAAGCTTCAATTTGATGATTGTTCTCATGCTTTTATGGGTGACAACAGCTCTTGTTTCCACTCTCCATGATTATGGCGCAGTGGGTTTTGCCTTTTTTGCTGGTTCCCTGGCAAGCGTTTTTGGAACGCTTCTCGGCGCCCGTTATGGGGCTGTTTCAGGAGCTCTTTTGGGTTACCTCATGGGACAGGGGCTGATCGTGACCCTGCTTGCTGCCCGTATCTTTGTCGAATTTCCTGGAAAAATATTCTGGAACCGGACTTTTGTCCGATTTTTAAGACATAAGACGAGTCTTGTCCTGCTTGGGTTTGTCATGACGCTGGGAATCTGGATCGATAAAATTATTTACTGGTATGCTCCCGGTTCCGACAAGGTATCCGGATTTATCCATATCAACCGCATTTACGATATCGGGATGTTTTTTGCACTGTTGACGGTTATTCCTACTCTGGCACTTTTTGTCTTTTATTTTGAAACAGGGTTTTATGAGCGATACCGTCATGTTTTTGTACTTCTTGAGGGAAAACGTCCATTCTTTGAGATTTTGGAAGCCAAGGAGCAAATGGTCCGGTTTATCAGGAGAGGACTTGGGTATATCCTGAAAATACAGGGTGCGGTCACTTTCATGGTTGTTTTGAACGGGGAGGGGTTGCTGCGTTTTTTCCATGCCGACCTGATGGCTCTTCCTGTTTTCCGGATGGGATCCCTCGGGGGATTGTGCCAGGTCATTCTGACGATGGAGTTTACCCTGCTTCTTTATTTTAACCAGCAAAACAAGGTGGAGCGCCTGGCATGGCTCCTTCTTCTTTCAAACGGGGGGCTGACCTTTTTGTCTATCATGATCAGTCCAAGACTTGAAGGATTTGGCTACCTTACAGCATGTCTTGTTTCTGCTGTCTATGGTTATTTCCTTCTGGACCGGGGGGTGGTCGATTTCGAATTTACGGTCTTCATGAAGCCTCCTGACTATACGGCAATCGAAGATGAGCTGCCGGCAGCGAAGTCTCTCCTGAATGCGCCGGCTTTATCCGGTAATCCATCGTCATGAAAAAAAATCTTTTTGTTGCCCTGATTCTCCCATTTTTCATTTTTTGGGGTTCAGTCCCGGAAGGATTGGGTGCTCAAGACAATATCGGGAGTCTGGATCTCAATCGTTCAAACCCGAACAACTCGGTCATTCCTTTTTTTCGCTCTGTTCTTGTGATCTATTACGGAAAAAACAGGGAAACGGATGACGAAAACAACTTCAGAAAATATTGGGACTTTCCCCTGAATGATCTTGGTTTGAAAGCCCGGTACCGGAATATGCGAAAGGGATTTCCGTCTCTTGACACGCTTGCGAGGACCCGGGCGGTTTTTTTTCAGTTTGATGACAACGCCATTCCCCATCCGGGAGCTTTTTGGCGGTTCGTCAACGGCCTCCTTGACCGGCGGATCAAGGTTGTTTTCCTTGAATCCTTTCCGGAAGATCTTCCGGGCGGAATGAACAGGGCAGAGGTTAATGGCTTAAGGGACAGGGCGCTTGCGCGAATGGGGCTGAAAATCGAGGGCTCCTGGGATACGAACTCCTTTGCTCTTGATTATGGCGTCAAGGATCTGAAAATGGAGGGGTTTGAGTATCCTCTTCCCCAAATCCCATCGGAGTTCCATCCTTTGGTCAGTACTTCTCCGAAGAACAGGATTTTTTTAAGTGTAACGAGTACAGATTCCAGAAATCAGGGTCTCCAAAGCATCTACGCCGTCGCAGGAGTCTGGGGAGGGATGGTTTTTGATCCGTTTATGATTCGGTGGCCGATTCTTGATGAGACCCATACGCTTTGGTATATCAATCCGTTCCGGTTCCTTGAACGTGTTCTGGATATTGAAAAGACGCCACGAATGGATCTGACGACCCTCAATGGAATGAGGATCTTCTACAGCCAGGTTGATGGTGATGCTTTTGACACGCTATCGAGATATGAGCGGCGCAGAATGTCGGCTGAGGTCCTGTATCAGGAGATTTTTCAGAAAGTTGATCTTCCTTTTACCGTTTCGGTCATTACAAGCCAGATCGATCCACGCTATCAGGGTACAAAAAGTCGAATTTTCTGGGCTAGAAAGATTTTTGCCCTGCCCAATGTCGAGGCGGGATCCCATACATTTTCCCATCCCTTTTACTGGGTTCCGACAAAAAAACAAAAAGATGAAGGGCCGATCCATATCGAGATTCCTCACTACAAGCTTGATCTCAAGACAGAGATCAATGGATCGATCGACTGGATCAATCACAATCTGTTGCCGCCGGGGAAAAAGGTCATGCTTTTGCAATGGAGCGGGGATACGAGGCCAGGCCGTGCCGCTCTGGCCCAGCTTGCAACAACTTCTGTCCTGAACATCAACGGTTCTGATACCCGCTTCGATGACAATGCCCCTTCCTACACTTTTGTATTTCCATATTTCAGGAAAGTTGACGGCTATACCCAATACTTCAACAGCGATGTCAATGACTATATTCTGACAAATGACTGGCGAGGACCTTATTTCGGGTATTTAAATGTCATCAGGACATTCGAGCGGACCAATCGTCCAAGGAGGGTTGATCCGATCAATGTCTATTTCCATTTTTATGCAGGTCAGAGAGAGTCTTCCCTTAATGCGCTGAAACAGGTTCTTGCCTGGGTTTTAAAACAGAATATCGCCCCCGTGTTTTCTTCCGGGTTTGTGAGAATTGAGCAAGGCTATATCGGTGCCCATTTTCAACAAAGGAAAAGTGTCGGACGTGAAGTTTCCTGGCAGGTTTCTGATTACGGCAAGGACACGACCGTTCGATTTGACCATGCCGATATGCTTTTTCCGGAAATCGCCTCCGGTGTGATCGGCTTCCGCCATCTTCTGGGCAGTCTCTATGTATATCTTGCTCCGGACAAAAAACGGGCAACCATAACATTATCCCAAAGGTATCCGGGGGGGCCATGGCTGTCCCGGTCGACGGGGTATGTTCGTATGGACGGAGCCTGTTCCCGCATGTCCATCCATTTTGTCTATGAGGGATGGGTACCGAAAGACAGGGTTGTCTGGAAGGGGCTTTCTCCTTCAACGCTCTACCGATTGTCAGATAAAACTTCGACAGGGGTGAGGAAGGGCGTTTTTTCCCTGAGGTCTGATCCTTCAGGGACGTTATCGCTCGACCATCTGGATAATGGTGTTGAGTATAGTCTTGATAGGGAAAAGTAATTCCATGTTGCAATCGAAATAGTGCGACTGGACCATGGCTCCCCTGCCGAAGGAGGAGCCATGGTCCGTACCGCAATCCACAAAGAACGCGAGATGACCGGGGACATCCGTCTTGTCATTTCGGCCAAGACGATTCATCAACTCCGGCATGGACAGTCCATCCTGACTCCGGCACCAACTGGAGCTTCGATGGCCACCGACCGGATCCGGTGGATGGGTGCGATCTGTGCCATGCGCCGGGAGCACGGGGAACCACCTTCGCCGACAAGGATCGACGGAGCGGTCGGGATCGCGAACTTCTGAGTCTGGGAGAGCGCGCATACCTGCCATGGTTGCCACCCCCTTTACGGTCTGAAAATTCCTGTCACGATGGTCACCTTGCCCATGTCTCCACCACACCTCCTCCTTCTTATTCCCTTGACCGGATATTCTGATTCATTCCCATGAATATCGTGATGAAAATATTGAAATTGACCTGCCAGGAGCAGCTTTCAAACAGGATGTCCGATTCTGCTCCTGAGGAGTCAGAGGAAGGGAGAGGTGGCAAAGGCCAGGGTGTCGCCTCAGAGAAGGAGAGGCTGCAGGGAGCGAGAACGTAGATGGCTGTCCCCATAAAAATCAGCAGCAGGGCTCCCCGGTTGTTTGGGGCGCCCGCGCTGTTTCGGGGGGAGGAGTCGTAGAAGGCCGTGGAGCGGCTAACCCGCAGGGGTGAGTCCGGGGGCCCACTCTCTCCGCTTCTTCTCGTAGGCGTCAATAAGGGCCGATTTCTTCTCGGTCAGGCCGATCTCGTCGAGGCCTTTGAGAAGGTGGCTTTTCCTGACCGGGTCGATTGTGAATGTGAACGCCTCTTTTGAGGGCAGGACCACCGTCTGGGAGGAAAGGTCGATCAAGAGACGGTAGCCGGGAGTCTTTGTGGCCTCCGAGAGCAGCCGCTCGATCTGGTCGGGCAAAAGTACCACCGGGAGGATCCCGTTCTTGAAGCAGTTGTTGTAGAAGATATCGCCGAAGGAGGGAGCGATGATCGCCCGGAACCCGTAGTCGAGGAGGGCCCAGGGAGCATGCTCGCGGGAGGATCCGCATCCGAAGTTTTCCCGGGCGAGAAGGATCTTTGCGCCCGCGTACCGGGGATCGTTCAGGATGAAGGAGGGGTCTGTCTTCAGTCCTTCGGTTCGTCCGTCGGAGGGGGCATCTTTGTAGCGCCAGTCGTAAAAGAGTGCTACTCCCAGCCCTGTGCGGCGTATGGTCTTCAGAAACTGCTTGGGGATGATGGCATCGGTATCGATATTGGCGCGGTCGATGGGGGCGACCAAAGCGTCGAGGGTGACAAAGGCATCCATGAAAAGCTCCTTGTTAGAGTGTCAGGACCCGGAAAGAGTCCGGTGGTCGGCAAAGTGGCCAGTGACAGCGGCGGCGGCCGCCATCTCAGGGCTGACGAGATGTGTTCGCCCGTTCTTTCCCTGGCGTCCTTCAAAGTTTCGGTTCGAGGTCGAGGCGCAGCGCTCGAAGGGGGCCAGCTGGTCGGGGTTCATGCCGATGCACATGGAGCACCCCGGCTCACGCCACTGGAGACCGGCCTCGATAAAGATGGTATGGAGTCCCTCCTTTTCCGCCTGGGCCCGCACGAGTCCCGAGCCGGGCACAACCATGGCGGAGACGCCCCTGGCCACCTTTCGGCCCTTCACAACCATGGCGGCTGCCCGGAGATCCTCAATGCGTCCGTTTGTGCAGGAGCCGATGAAGATGCGGGTGATGGGGATCTCCGCGATCGGCGTTCCCGGGACGAGCCCCATGTACGCCAGAGCCTTTCTGGCCGAATCCCGGACGACCGGGTCCGGGAAGCTCTCCGGATCGGGAACCCGACCGTCGATACCGGTGACCTGGCTTGGGTTGGTTCCCCATGTGACCTGGGGGGCGAGGGAGGAGATGTCGACTGTGACGGTACGGTCGTATGGGGCTTGAGGGTCGGAGGGAAGTGTCTTCCAGAAAGCGACGGCCTTTTCCCAAAGCTCTCCCTTGGGAGCGTAGGGACGACCCTTGATATAGGAAAAAGTAACATCATCCGGAGCAATCATTCCGGTTCTGGCACCGGCCTCGATGGCCATGTTGCAGAGGGTCATTCTTCCTTCCATCGAGAGGGACCGGACGGCCTCTCCGGTGAACTCAATGATGTAGCCTGTGCCCCCGGCGGTCCCGATCTGGCCGATGACGGCGAGGATGAGATCCTTGGGAGTGATTCCTTTGGGGGGATGTCCCTGGATCTGGATCTCCATCGTCCGGGGACGGGTCTGGGGAAGGGTCTGGGTGGCCAGGATATGCTCCACTTCGGAGGTGCCGATCCCGAAGCCCAGCGATCCGAAGGCGCCGTGGGTGGACGTATGGCTGTCGCCGCAGACGATGGTCTGTCCGGGAAGGCTGATCCCCTGTTCGGGGGGAGTGACGTGGACAATTCCCTGCCGCTGGTCGTTCATAGAAAAGTGAGTGATCCCGAACTCGCGGGCATTTTTGGCCAGTGTCTCTACCTGGAGGGCGCTTTCGGGGTCGGAGATGCCGCGAGTGCGGTCGGTGGTTGGCACATTGTGGTCGGGAACGGCAAATGTAAGCTCGGGACGGCGCACCTTTCTTCCGGCCATCCGGAGTCCTTCAAAGGCCTGGGGGCTCGTGACCTCGTGGATCAGGTGGCGATCGATATAGAGAAGGGCGGTTCCATTTTCATCCGTTACCGCGTGGTCGTCCCATATCTTGTCGATGATTGTTCTGGCCATGACGACCTCCTTAATCTCTGTTATGGACTCCTGCCGCGAAGGAGAATCCTCCGCTTGCAACTTTCTCTTGAAGTGTAGACAATCTTATTTGATAAGTAAAATTAAACTTTTTTAGTAAAAAGATAGGAAAAAATGATCAATAAGCTTGTGACCCTCGACTATCTCGAGACCTTTCGCGCGGTGGCAACCTCCGGCAGCATGCACCGGGCGGCCGAAGCCCGCCACATGACTCAACCGGCTGTAACGCGCCAGATGGGGATCCTTGCCCGGGAGGTCGGTGTTCCCCTCTTCGCCCGGTTCGGCCGGGGCGTGCGGCTCACCGCCGCAGGGGAAAGTCTTCTCAGGGAGTCGGAGGAGATCTTCCAACGGATCGGGGAGGGTCTCGCACGTGTTCGGGAGGCTGATGGGGCCAGTCGGCACAGGATCGCTGCTGGGGCAAGCCACTATGTGGCAGCTTCGGGTCTTGCAGGCCCCGTTCGGGAGTTTCGGGGGAGGTCGCCGGAGGTGAGGATCGACCTCTCCATCGGCTCCTCCGAGGAGATGGCGGTCCGGGTTCGGGAGGGGATGCTTGATCTTGCCGTGGTGACTCTTCCCGGCCGGGTCGAGGGGCTTCGCCAGATCCGGCTCTGGACTGATACCTTCGTGGCCGCTGTCCCCATCGACCACCCGGTTTCAGGAGGCACCGGCGTGAGCCTCGAAGAACTGGCGGCGTATCCCCTGATCCTTCCTCCCGCTGTCTCGGCCACCCGGGTCCTGATCGACCGGGCCTTCCGGAGGAAAAAGGTCCGGCCGGGGGAGGTCAGCGAGTTCGAAACACTTGAGGCGATTGCCGCAGGGGTGGAGATGGCTCTCGGGTGTGCGATCCTCCCGGAGCGTCTCCTCACCACAGTTCCAGGCCGCTACCCCATGCTCGTCTCCTGTCCACTCAGCGAGTTCGGGGAGTCCCGGGAGATCGGAGTTCTTGTCAGAAGCGGAAAGAGCCAGAGTGTTCACGAAACGGCCCTGATCGAGCTCCTCCGAGAGCGGCTTTTTGATCCACGCTCGGACGGTGTCCGACGCGGCTGATCCTTCCTGGGACGGCGCCGGGATACGGTGGTCAGGGTGGAGGAGATCAGGATCTGCTTGTTGCACATCGGATTGTAGATCTCCACGAGATCGTCGAATGTGTCAGGATGACTTGAATGGGGAGAGGAATGGTTTCTTCTGGTTTTTGCGGGCCTTTCCCAGGTGATCTGATGGAGTAACTCTCTTCGCCTGTCACGAGAGATGTTCTGTCCGGGTGTGCGGAAAAGAACTTCAGCGGATGGGTTCGGGGGTGTTCAAGGAAGCCTATCCACCGGGGTTTCCCGATGGATAGGCCCTGAATTTCTTTTCAGGGAAGTATTCCCTTACTTTTTGGTACCGAATGTGGCAGCGTGTTTTCTGCTCGCTTCGTTTTCGTGCTCTTCTGCAGCATTGGAGTGTCCGGATGCTGAGTGTGCATGATGTGCAGCACTCTTATGATCGCCGCTTTCATACATCTTGCTTGCTTCCTTGTGATGTTTTGCCGCTTCTTCGTGATGTTCGGCTGCTTCCTTGTGATGTTCTTGCGGTTTCATTTTGGATTTGTCTTTTTCTGTTTCAGTAATCATGGGAAGACTCCTTTGTTGGATGTGATGATCAGGTGTTAGAGCCAAATAATAAGCTCGGACCTAGATTACAATTCTTGGGGAGTTTGTTCTGTACGCTTTCACACGGATAAAATCTTTGGAGAAAAGGGGGAGGGTCTCCATCGACAAGAATGAGTGATCTCGTTCAGCGAGACTATGTTCATGATCGTTTGATGCACATATCGGGGGCCAAATCATTTTTTGGGTATTTCAGGAGACCGGGGAAGAATAAGGCGATCAGGAGGATGGAAAAGCTGGTGAGTGCTGAGGGAAGAACGAGAAATTCCCGAAAGTTTTGAGACCAATGGTGAGCCGCCTGGGTTTCGATCCCAGCACACTCGCCTTAAAAGGGCGATGCTCTACCGAATGAGCTAGCGGCTCGAGGGGTATTCTGCCGGAAGTAGCCTGTTTTGTCAATTGCCTATTGGGAGAATGTTTGTAGCAAGTCGATTTGTCCGGTTTGCAGTTCATGATTCCTCAGCTTTCAAGATGATGAGTCAGAGAGAGGTTTTCTGCTTCATCATACCAATATCCGACAGAGCGAATTCCTGTTAACGACAAGAGTGAATTGAGCGTTTTTGATACGACTCTTGTCGTTTCTGATCGAACACTACTCATTTCTGTGCTCCCAAAAAGATTGAGAGCGCATCCTGGTCCGGGTGAATCAGGGTTTTTCGGATGTTCAGGGCATCAAGACTCATTTTTCGCTGGGCGGGGAATAGAGGCAATTATTTTTTCGATCCGTCTTCATGATTGTCTGCAGTATTGTCGTTTGATTCCCTGAGCTGGGTATAGTGATATGCCAACGACAGTATCCATGTGGGAGTATGCGGGTTCAGAAAAAGGGTTAAGCATGCCACCCATTGCATTTCAAGTGGTGCATTGAGCATAAGAACTGGGTTTTCTGCGGGCAGTTTTTTGTATCGCTTTAGATCAATGGGCTTCTGATTGAGGCGGGAGCATGTGACGCCATACTTCCAGAAAGACTGACAGGATGATTGGGCCAATGAAAAGACCAATCAAGCCAAATGTCTCAAGTCCTCCGAGAACTCCCAGCAAGATCATGAGAAAAGGGATGTGGGAGGTTCTTCCTATAAACATGGGTTTGACGAAGTGTTCCATGCCTCCCGATACCAACATGTTCCATGATGCGAAGACAACTGCAGTGATGGGGTGTCCTGTTGCCAGAAGGTAGATGGTGGCCGGAAGCCAGATGATGGTTGCTCCCACCGGAAACAGAGAGGCGATAAAAATGGCGGTCGAGAGAAGCAGAATGTTGGGAACCCCAGCAATCTTAAGGGCCGGTGCGGCCAAGAGGGCTTGAGCAAGGGATGTAAAAAAAAGCCCATAGATGATCCCCTTGGTTGTTGGCGGGATAACACCCAAGGGCCTTGTCAGATTTTCTCCGGCTGCGGAGTCGGACAACCGGCTGATTTGTTCCCAGATATTTTGGCCATGAAAAAGAAAAGCAAATGTTCCGAGGAGCATGATGAGAAGCTTGATCAGCCAATGTCCCAAACTTGAAGCAATGGAGAGAAACTGGTTGCCGATTTCCATGAGGTGGGATTCAAGTTTTCCCGTGACGCCAGTCAGCATCTGGGTGTTTGTCCGTAACCCGGTGGTCAGAAGGGAGATCTTGTGGCCAATAAATGGAAGTTTTATCAGCCATGAGGGGAGTGTTGCCGACGGGTTTTGGAGAAAATCCCTGAGAGAAAGTGTCTCAAGGAAAATCTCCTGACCGATGGGAACAGCCAGAAGTGTCAGTGGTAGAAGAACCAGGAGGCAGAACAGGAAGACCGTCAGCAATGCTGCCATAAAGGAGCTTGAGATCCATTTTTTGATGAAGCGCTGGATGGGGGAGAGGGCGAATGCCATAATCGCCCCCCAGACAAGCGGTTCCAGATAGGGTGCGATGACCCAGTACGCCAGAATCGTTGCCAGCCCAAGCAACACAAAAAGGGATTTTCTGTCCTTTGTTTCGTTCATGCAGTCATGTCGGGGAAAAGCCACGGGGCATCTTTTCGTCTCCGATTTTCGTAGTCGGTGATCAGAGCCTTTTTCTCAAGGGTCAGGCTGATATCGTCGAGTCCTTCGATGAGGCATTTCTTGAGGAAGGAGTCGATTTCAAACGGAAGTTTTTTTCCATCGGGAAGGAGAATCGTTTGAGACTCAAGGTTGACCTCAACCTGGTATCCGGGCGTTCGGTCGACGTCTTTGAACATTCCGTCGACAATCGTCCGGTCCATCCGGATGGGGAGGATCCCGTTCTTGAAGCAGTTATTATAGAAAATATCAGCAAAGGAGGGTGCGATAATGGCCTTTATGCCAAAATCCAGAAGCGCCCAGGGGGCGTGCTCCCTGGAGCTCCCTGATCCAAAGTTTTCTCTCGAGAGGAGAATCCTGCCACCTTTGTAGCGCGGCTGATTCACGACAAAGTCGGGGTTTGGCGTCACTCCATCAGAAAGGTATCTCCAGTCATAAAAAAGGCTTTTTCCAAGACCTGTCCTGTGGATGGTTTTGAGAAATTGCTTGGGAATAATCGCATCTGTATCTACATTCGCGCGATCGACAGGAATGACGATAGACTTGAGTGTTTTAAATGCTTCCATCTTGTATTTTTCCTTATTTTCAGTTCCAGTTTCGAATGTCGACAAAGTGGCCTGAAATGGCTGCAGCTGCTGCCATTTCAGGGCTGACAAGGTGGGTTCTTCCCCCTTTTCCCTGTCTCCCTTCAAAGTTTCTGTTCGAGGTGGATGCACATCGTTCTCCGGGCAGGAGCTGGTCAGGATTCATTCCCAGGCACATGGAGCACCCTGGTTCACGCCATTCAAATCCCGCATCGATAAAAATCCTGTCCAGACCTTCCTTTTCTGCTTGCTGGCTGACGAGCCCAGAGCCAGGCACAACCATGGCATGGACTTTTGGGGAAACCTTATGTCCTTTTATAACGCCAGCTGCCGCCCTCAGATCCTCGATCCTTCCATTTGTACAGGAACCGATGAAAACCCGGTCGATGGGGATCGCGCTCAATGGTGTTCCAGGTTCCAGCCCCATGTACTTGAGGGCATTCCTGGCATTTTCTTTCGAGACTTCATCCTTGAAGCTCTCTGGAGACGGTATCGACCCCGTGACCGAAAGAACCATTCCCGGATTCGTTCCCCAAGTGACCTGTGGTTCGATTCTGGTGGCATCGATTTCAAGAACCCGGTCAAACTTTGCGTCAGGGTCAGAATGCAACGTTTTCCATGAGGAAATCGCCTTTTCCCAGAGCTCACCCTTGGGTGCCATGGGACGACCCTTGATATAGGAAAAAGTAACATCATCCGGAGCAATCATCCCGGCTCTGGCACCGGCTTCGATGGCCATGTTGCAGAGGGTCATTCTTCCTTCCATGGAAAGGGCCCTGACTGCGTCTCCTGAAAACTCAAGAACGTAGCCGGTTCCTCCATCAGTTCCGATCTGGCCGATGATGTAAAGGATCAGGTCTTTTGATGTGCTTCCTTTGGGAAGGTGCCCATTGACCCTGATCAGGAAGGACTTGGGCTTTTTCTGGATGAGCGTTTGTGTGGCCATGACATGTTCCACTTCCGATGTTCCCACTCCGAAGGCAAGGGCCCCGAATGCTCCATGCGTTGCCGTGTGGCTGTCACCGCAGACAATGGTCATTCCCGGAAGGGTAAATCCCTGCTCCGGCGCAATCACATGAACAATTCCCTGACGGATGTCGTCCATCGTAAAGATGGGGACGGAGTACTCTCTTGCATTTTTTGTCAGGGTCTCGACCTGAAGTGCGCTGATGGGATCTTCTATCCCATTTTTGCGCCCGGTTGTCGGAACATTATGGTCTGGGACAGCAAGTGTTGCTGTTGGGCGATGAACGACTCGCCCTGCGAGCTTAAGTCCCTCAAAAGCCTGCGGGCTGGTGACTTCGTGAACCAGCTGCCGGTCTATGTATAGAAGTGTTGATCCGTCCGATTCGCTTACGACGTGATCATCCCAGATTTTTTCTAAAAGAGTTCGTCCCATTGTTGTCATGGCTCCTGTTTTGGTGCACGGGGTTTCAATAGATGAAATGAGTAGCTATGATATCAAAAATTCTTTTTGAGTGCATTGGCCCGAATTTTAAAAAGGATGGTAAATGTCAAAACGGTGGCTTGTAACAGGTGGTGCGGGCTTTATTGGGTCAAATTTTGTACTGGAAGCCCGGAAAAACAATCTGGCCAAAGTGATGACGCTCGATCTTCTGACCTATGCCGGCAATCGGGCTAATCTTGCTGCGCTTGATCACGACCCGGACCATGAATTTGTCCGGGGTGACATCTCTGATCCTTCATTGGTCAAAAGCCTTTTATTATCGTTTAAGCCAACGGCGATCTTCCATTTCGCGGCAGAATCTCATGTGGACAGGTCCATCGATCACCCCGGGATCTTTTTAAAGACCAATGTGGAAGGAACGTTTGTCCTTCTTGACGAAGTCCGGAAATATCTTTCAGTGTCTTCCCCGTCAGACCGGAAAGGATTTCGGTTCATCCATGTTTCAACCGATGAGGTTTTTGGAAGTCTTGGGCCGGCCGATCCCCCCTTTACCGAGAAAACCCCCTATGCGCCAAATTCACCTTATGCCGCGTCAAAGGCGGCATCAGATCACCTTGCAAGAGCCTATTTTCATACCTATGGACTGCCGGTTATCACAACAAACTGTTCCAATAATTTTGGACCATGGCAATTTCCGGAGAAATTGATTCCCACGGTTATCCTGGCGGCGATTGAAGGTAAAGAAATCCCCCTGTATGGGGACGGTCTCAATGTCAGGGACTGGCTTTATGTCGGGGATCATGTTCGTGCGATCAGACGCATCCATGAGGCGGGATCTCTTGGTGAAACCTACAATATCGGTGGGAACAGCGAAAGGACAAACCGGAAGGTGATTGATACAATCCTGGCTATTCTGGATCAGGAAAGACCAAGGCCAGACGGCCGTTCCTATATGGAGCAGGTCAAACTTGTGACAGATCGTCCGGGGCATGACCGGCGCTATGCCATGGATGCAAGCCGGCTGAAAAGAGAGCTTTCCTGGTCTCCGGAGTTTTCGTTTGAGTCAGCGATCGGTGAAACCGTAAGGTGGTATCTGACAAATGAGGCGTGGTGGAAAGATATCCGTTCCAGGACCTACTCGGGTGAAAGGTTAGGCGTTTTGGCCGATTTGAAAACGGGGGGAAAATGAGAGGGATTATTTTGGCTGGCGGTGCTGGAACTCGACTCCACCCTTTGACTCATGTCGTGAGCAAGCAGCTGATGCCTGTTTATGACAAGCCCATGATCTATTACCCTCTTGTCACACTGATGCTTTCAGGAATTCGCGAGATTCTGATTATTTCTACGCCATCGGATCTTCCGCTTTTCAAGGCTCTCCTCGGGGATGGCTCCACGCTTGGGCTTTCCTTTTCCTACGAGGTTCAGCCGACGCCTGCCGGGCTTGCCCAGGCTTTCCTGATCGGAGAGACATTCATTAGGAAGGAGCCAGTTGCCCTTGTCCTGGGAGACAATATCTTTTTCGGTCATGGTTTGTCTGAAGTGTTGCAAAAGTCGGCACATCTTGAAACCGGAGCGCTGATTTTCGGTTATATGGTCAAGGATCCCGAGCGATATGGCGTTTTGTCTTTCGATTCCGAAGGAAATGTCCTCGGGATCCTGGAAAAGCCGAAGGATCCTCCGTCCCGATTTGCTGTTCCCGGACTCTATTTTTATGATGGAATGGTTTCCGAGTATGCAAGATCGCTTGTTCCTTCGGAGAGAGGAGAGCTTGAGATTACCGACTTGAACCGCCTTTACCTAGCAAAAGGCTCTCTCCGCGTCGAGCGATTGGGAAGAGGTACTGCCTGGCTTGATACCGGAACCCATGAGGCTCTTCTTGAAGCCTCAAACTTTATCGCCGCGATTGAAAATCGTCAGGGGCTGAAAGTGGCGTGTCCGGAAGAAGTTGCCTACAGGATGGGGTACATATCCCGGGAAGACATTATGAGGATCGGTCGTTCCATGTCCAAGAACGGTTACGGACAGTATCTTATCTCATTGGCAGAGGAGGATCATTTTTCATGAAAGTGATAGAGACCACACTTCCGGGGGTTCTTCGGGTCATCCCTGACCTGTTCAGGGATGACCGGGGATTTTTCATGGAGACATACCATGCCGGGAAGTTCAAGGCACTGGGACTTCCGGAAATTTTTTTGCAGGACAACCATTCCCGTTCAGGAAAGGGGATCCTGAGAGGGCTTCATTTTCAAAAGACTCGCCAGCAGGGAAAGCTTGTCCGGGTTGTTGCCGGGTCCCTCTTTGATGTGGCGGTGGACATACGTCAGGGGTCTGCGACCTTTGGTCGATGGTATGGACAAGTTCTCACCGCAGAATCCCCGGAATTTTTGTATATTCCTGAAGGTTTTGCTCATGGATTTTATTCCCTTTCCGATAATACGGAACTTGTTTACAAGTGTACGGAACTTTATGATCCATCCGATGAGGGGGGCATCCTCTGGAGCGATCCGGATATTGCGATCAAGTGGCCAGGAGAAACGCCAACAATTTCACAAAAAGATGCTTTGTACCCGTTTTTATGCAACCTGTCTCCAGAGAATCTTCCCAGACATAATCCAGCCTGACCATCAGGGGGGCTCTTCCCTTATGAAGGAGGGCGCCCCGGATTCTTTTCTTGCCCAGCTTCTTTTGCCCGGTTTCTGTCAATCAACCTATGTCAGATTTTCATGGAACATCTCTCTGGAAAGGAACGTTTGATGGATCTCATTCTCTGGCGACACGCACAGGCGGAAGATCTATCTATGGCTCTTGGTGGTATCGGGGTTTCGATGAGGGACCTTGATCGTTCCCTGACGGATAAAGGGTGGCGTCAGGCAAAAAAAGCTGCAAGATGGCTGGACAAGCGCCTTGAGCCATCTTCACGGATTTTTGCCAGTCCTTCCATCAGGACCCTTCAGACCGCCAGATGTCTTGGCAGAGAGCTTGAGATCGTGGACATTTTGTACCAGAGTTCTGCAAGACAGATCCGGGATTGGCTTCAATGGCCAAACCTCCCGTCCACGACGGTGGTTGTTGGTCATCAGCCAGCAATGGGGCGTCTTGTCTCTTTGATCCTGACCGGGGAAGAGTTTCCCTTGGCCGTTGAGACAGGTGCTTTTTACTGGCTTCGCTGGAAAGAGGGCCGGGAGGGAGGGCAACAGCCAGTTTTGCTCTGGGCGATGTCTCCTGGATGTTTGAAAAAAAATCATGAAGGAAAGAAAGGCTGGTCTTGAGGTTCTTGATCTGTGAGGGGTCAATCGGAGGAATGGCGGGTTGAGTCAGCAAGCCTTCTTGCCAGTTCGCTGATCAGCGTTCTGTCCTTTCTGTCGAGTTTTCGGATAAGAACCATGAGTTGTCTGTCTTCATCGGTCTGGAGCGACGGTTCGCTGACAATTGTCTGGGTTGATTGATCATGGTTTCCGAATACAAGCCAGTCCAGAGAGACACGAAATTCTTTTGCAATGCTTATTAAGAGAGACATCGGAGGGATTCTGCTGCTGGATTCGTAACGGGAAATATCTGTTTGTGAAATCCCCAGACGGTTAGCGAACGCCGCCTGTGAAAGAGCGCCACGCAAAAAGCGGATCCTTTGGGCGATACCGGAGGAGTGATGGTTGAAAATTATGCCCATTTGGTATATTATTTTCCCATTATGTAATTATGGAATATATTGTGAAATAAAAGAAAATTAGGGGATTATAAGATTGGACATATTAACGGTCAAGCAAATCAGGCTGGCTCTTTTGTTGCGGGACTGGACATTGGGGGATCTTGCTAAAAAAATTGGTGTGACGCCAGCATACCTTTCGATGATTTTCACCGGAAAGAGAAAGGGTGTATGGGTATGGGAGGCCGTTTCCAAGGAGCTTGCAGGTTATCTGTCCCAGCTTAAGAGCTGATTTTGTCATTATTTTGTGATTAATCCGAGGACAAATAGTGATGTTCTTGTGATTGATTGCTGTATCTTTTCTTATAAGATTGATGTTTTTTGCATTTATAATATTTTTAAATAGTTTTGAAACAGCTTTTTTTTGTGGCAAAATAGAATCCTGTCCTATCCTTACAAATTTGTAGCAGTTAGTGAGTCCTTTTCATGATAGAAGTTTATTAATTCCTTTCTGGCATCTTTTCCCATCTTTTCGTATCAAGATTCCTGCTCCTTATCTGCATTGTTGGAGAAATTCTCTTGCATTTTTATTGTTGTTGGGATGACGGGAGTGTTTCATGAGTCAAGATCCAATGGATGGGTTTGATCCATTGAACAAAGATTTTTTCGAGTCTGTTTTTAAATGGACCGGGATTGGAATCGGTGTCGTTGATTCGGCAGGTTTCTACTGGCGTATTAACGATGCCTGGGCGCAGATGCTTGGGTATGCAAAGGAAGAGCTTCTGACGAAGAGCATCCGGGATGTTTCCTGCCCGGATGACGCTGAAAAGAGCTACGATTCCCTCAATGCCTTGATAAAGGGGGAAATCGACTCCTACCGGTTTGAAAAACGTTTCATTAGAAAAGACCGGAAGGAAATTTTCTGTGATCTTATTGCCACACCATTTAAAAATAGTAATGGTGAGATTGTTGGTGTTATTGGCGTCATGATCGAGATTACCGATCGGAAATATCTGGAACAGCGGCTCCTGTCATTAAAAGAGCTTTATGCTGGCTCCGCATTGGTTCATCAGAGTTTACTGCAACAGAAGGAATTGAACTCGCTTCTGGTCAAGGTCTGTGAGATTGGGGTTTCCTACGGAGGATTTGTTGCCGCAATGGTTGCGGATCTCGATCGGGAGACCCGACAGCTTCATATCAGGACTACTGCATGTCCTGATCCTGTTATCAAAAAAATGCTGGATGTTCTTGAACTCTCTTCTGATCCGGAATCTCCAGCGGGAATAGGGACTGTCGGAGAGTCTGTCCGAACGGGAAGGCCGGTCTTCATCAACGACTTTCTTGCCCACCCGAATACTGGACAATGGAAAGAGAGAGCCAGATATGCCAATGTTCGATCGGTGGCGTCTTTCCCTTTAAAAAAAAGGGGAGAAGTGATCGGAACACTGATCGTGTTATCAGACAAGGTCGGCTATTTCCAATCGGAGGTTCTTTCTCTGCTGACATCGATGTCGGAGAGCATTTCCTACTGTATCGACAGTCTCGATCATCGGGAGAATCTGCTTCTGTCCTCAACTGTTTTTAGAGAGGCGATAGAAGGTGTCCTGATCACTGACTATCACGGCAAAGTTCTCATGGCGAATAAAAGTTTTCATGAAATGACCGGATTTTTGCCTGAGGATATTATCGGGGAAAATGTCAGGGTCATCCATTCGGGTTCTCATGATCGCAATCTTTTTCGAAAAATCTTCAAGACGATTTCATCCTCCTGCAAATGGGAAGGAGAGGTCTGGAACAGACGTCAAAATGGGCAAATCAGACTCCATCGCCTTTCCGTCGTTGGAATCAGGTCGAAAGAGGGGTCACTGACCCATTTCATCGGATTCCTTTCAGATATTACCGCCCAACGTGAGGAGGAAGACCGGATGAGACGTCTGGCCTTTCATGATCCATTGACGGGGCTTCCGAATCGAATGCTTTTTCATGATCGTCTTGATCAGGCTTTGCGAGGGGCAAAACGATTGGACTCCTCCATCGGCATTTGTTACCTGGATCTTGATGATTTCAAGCCGGTCAATGACCAGTATGGGCATCATGCGGGTGATGAACTCTTGAAGGAAATTGCTCTTCGCCTGGAGCGTTCGATCCGCGAATCTGACACTGTCTGCCGGATTGGTGGGGATGAATTTATCATCCTGTTTTCAAATATTCTTGACGAAAATGAGATAGAGAAACTTGGTGACCAGCTTTTGGAAGAGGTTTCCAAACCGTTTGCATGGGGTGATGACTATCTCTATGTCACTGCAAGTGCAGGGTTGGCATTGTATCCGCATGATGGCAAGGATACGACAGATCTGCTAACACATGCTGACTGGGCAATGTATCAGGCTAAAAAGTATGGACGAAACCGTCTGTTCAGGAAACCTGCTCCGACAGGCCAAAACGATACCGAAGATTGACTCCGTATTGGTTCTGAGTGTTCTTAGCTGTTGATTTTTGAAAAATATATCCTGTATGATGTGCGGATCGTTTCTTGGCGGTGTAGCTCAGACGGTAGAGCAGGTGAATCATAATCACTCGGTCGGGGGTTCGAGTCCCTCCGCCGCCACCATATCCCTCAAGTCGTTAAGTGGTTCAATCTTCCGGTCTTCCCAATCCAGTTATACCTATGATCAACATCGGGTGACAAAAACACCAGTCTTCGTTTTTGAGAGAAGTCTCAGAAAAAGGATGGTCTTTTTGGCGTTTTAAGCCCTCTTTTGAGGGAGATTGCAGGGTAGTATGCCTGAAGCAGGGCAAGTCCCCCCTTGATGGCAGGAGATCGGGTGTTCGTCATGGTTGTGATGAGGGCTCACGGGTTTATATTTCTGTGGTTTCCTCCGTGACTCATGAGAACCAACCTCTCTCACATTGGGGGAGTCCCTCATCAATAGTCTTGGGTGATTTCCTTGATCTGAAGTAGGAGCGGGGTTTTACATTTTTTGCGAATCCTTTTTTTTCAGTGAAATATTTTCGCCCTTTTCTGGCGATTGCTTTGGTATTTGCTCTGTTTATATATGATTCGCGCCCTGTAGTAGATGTGGGAAGTTCTGATGCGAGAGGTTTTTTGACTCTTTGTGCAAAAGGTCTTATCTTTGGATCATCTGCTAATAAGAGTTTTCAAAATAAAGTGGAATGTTCAGTATCTTTGATAATTGACCGCATGACGAGTTCAGGAGGGGGGGCTATGTGTAGAAGGTCTGAAAAAAATTCCTTTTTAGTGAAGTGTTTGTTTGCAGTCGTTGGTATTGCTATTGCTCTTTCTTCTCTATCAGCCCCAGGTAAGGCGGAGGGAGCCATTCTTCCGGTCAGCCTTTCAGTCCAGGGGATCGGAGTTGATGTTTTTTCCGGGCAGAGTTCGGTTCTGGGAACAACAGATACTTATAGTGGTTTGGGGTTGGGTGGAGGAGCAATGGTCGAGCTGAATCTCCCCGGCCCATTGTCTCTTCGAGCACAAGCCAATTATATCCATTTCTCCGGCACCCCTGTTTTTAATATTCTCCCTATAACAGGTGGAGTGCAGATGGATCTTTTTAGCCTTTTGCCTTTTACTGTTTATATTGCAGGAGATGCCGGGTATAACGAAAGTACAGGATTGGGAACTTCTGGCGGAAACTTTACCTGGGATGCCGGGGTAGGTGTGAGTTTCGGGCCCGTGTATGTTGAAGGGCGATATACATACATTGCTGGCCCGATCATGTCGACGTCCCAGGGATCAATGGGTCCCATGTCCTATATACCCATTGTTGTTGGGTTCACATTCTTTTAAGCCAAATGTCCTGATTCCGTATCAATGACATCCTTTCCGGAGGCTCTTGGCAGACAAGCGGCTTTTGGGAGGATGTTTTTTTGACGGAAAAATAGTGATGGCGGAAAAAATCGGTGTAGAAAAAACTGGAATGGATTTTGATGGTGCCGAAGGCGGGACTCGAACCCGCACGGGGTTGCCCCCACTAGACCCTGAACCTAGCGTGTCTACCATTTCACCACTTCGGCAATAACGGAAACTGCTGATCTGAGAATCCTACGAAAAAAACGAATGAAAGTCAAAAAACCTCATCTCAATATGAGATGAGGTTTTAAAATCGGATATTCACTCATCAGAAGGCGATCTTTAATGGAAGAGAACCTTCTTCCTGGAATGCAGTACAGAATGAGTCCCGATACGTCTGATGAGGTTAGCTTTTTTTAGTTGGAATCGTTGAAGTAATCCTGCCGGGATTGATATTGGTAATCAATGGATAATCTCTTCTCTATCTCTTTATCAACCAGCTCTTTCCCAAACTCGGATAGTGTATCGTGACAGAGCCAGAAGCAAGTATCTATTTGGCTGACTGCACCGGTCCAGATGGTTCTGCCTGTTTTTGTTGAAATCATCTTCCATGTAAAGCCGACAACAGGTTCTGTTGAGAGTCCTGATCGGTACTCATATTCGGTTACATTTCCAAAGAGGACTGCATCAATATGCTCTTTTGAGAGAGTATCCAGAACTGTTTTAGGCAGAGTCCCGCTTTCAGCCATTCGGGCAACATCTTGCATGGTCTCATAGCTGGCGGAAGACAGGTACATGGCATGGTGAAGAGTTATAGAAGAAACAAAAAGAGCAGAGATTGTCTTGCCAGCATCAGGTGTTGATGTCAGGTTCTTGAATGGAAGGAGCAAAATGGACAGGTGTTCGATTGGTTCCGTATTCCTGTAAGGAGTTGTTCCGCATCCGCCAAAAACGAGTATTCCAATCAAAAAGAGTAAGGTTGCTATTCTGTTTTTTTGGCGAGATATTTTTTGAAGCATTATCGAAATCCTTTCTCAAAATAAGAAGTTGATTCCGACCATCAGTTCTTCTGAAGGTCCGGAATAGAGTGTGGATTCATCGAAATAAACGGCATTCCCGTAAAGTGACCAGTGCATTGAAACGGGATATCTGATTCCTGCGGTGCCTTCAAATGAGCTTATATGGTTATAGAAATCGTTATATCCTCCAATTTGTCCATTTAGCATCAGTCCATTTGGATACTGTTTTGTCCCATTGAGTGCCACGAGCAAGTATTGTTGTCGCATGATTTCAGGAACAAGAGCCGCTACAGCGGCTGAGTTTGCCATGACGGTCCAGTCGTCGTATCCAAAGAGAACATCAATGGCTGGATCTGATGTGAGCTGGTAGTCCATATACAAAAAAGAGTTATGGAGATTGCCGTAAGGCAAGACCCCATTATTAAGTGTGTAGTCGTAGTACCAATAGTTGGCTCCCAGAGAGAGCCGTTTGCTGAGTTGAAGGCTTCCATAGACAGTGACACCACTTTCGTTGCCATTCATCTGGATTGCTTGTCCGAAGTCTCCCCAGATCATGTTGTTTACACCTTGTATGTCTAGTGTAAAGATCCCAGGGTTATAGAATAGGTGACCGTACACCCCAGCTCTTCCAAGGGATGTATCGCCAGCATCTACCTGGATATCGGTATGGTTATTGATGGGGAGATCAAGTCCTGCATATGTCCAGCTATTTGTTCCGTTCCCCTGGGTGGAAAATCCCAGATATTCAGTTCTCCCTGCAATGAATCGGAGACCCATTGCCATGGGGGATTCCACTTTTGTATCACCAAGAAAAACAGCACCTCCTGAGTAATTAACCCCCAGTGCTGAGAAATCTAGACTCCAGCTTGGCAGGCTGGAAACAAGAAAGTCATCGGGGGCAAAAGGGGTCTGGATCAGACCTAATGAAAAGAGATGTTGATCCATTGGTGGTACGTTTGATTGGTAGCCGTCTGGAAAATATGTTTCAAGAAGATCCTTTTGGATTATCTTGTTTTTGGGATAGGACTTCTGAAAATGTTCTAGAATCTGTCTGGCTTGTTCAGTGTGTCCTTGTTTTATCAGGATTTCTGCTTTAAGGATCGATAGGTCAACGTTTTCAGGATCTATCCTTAGCCCCTTTTCTAAAGTAACAAGACCCTTACGGAGGAAATGGACCTTTTTTTCGATATAAGCAAGAAGATAAATGGCGTTTAAGTCATTGGGATTCTTTTTTTCTAAGATGAGGGCTAGTTGATAGGCTTGTGGATATCGCTTTTCCCGGATCAGTTTTTCGATCTCTTTTTGTTTTTTTTGATTTTTGTTGGAAAGATCCGCTGCTTGCGAAGTGGCATCTGATGTGTTTGCCTCTCCTGCTTTCTCTTCGGCAAATAATACTTGTGAGAGAGAAAGAGTAAGCACTAAGGAGAGCAGTAGCTTTTCTATTTTTTTCCTGAACTTTGTTTGCATTATTTTTATGCCGATCAGCTTTATCCTGCCTAGAATAAACATTTTTATATAAAAATCTCTTGAGGGAGCTTCGAATTGCCGGGATTGAGAAGATTTCTGGTTCCGTTATGCGAAATGAAAATTTTTTATATTTTAAATATAGCTAGTGAGTTTTCACGACTGTTGCTCGATTGATAAAAAAGGAGGAGTGGAAACACTCCTCCTTCATTGCTTTCTCGAAACAGGCTACTTCTTGTCCACCGGATGAACAACCGGGTGAACGCTTGGATGTGCCCCTGGAGTTACTGAGCCAGAGGTTGAAGGGCCATGAAGCGTGGAAGCGCTGGAAATGTGATGAGACTCATCCTTTCTGAGGTCTATGCGGGCAACTTTCAATGACTTGACTGCACTACCGATTTTTGCCCGTAAATTCTTGATGGCTGATTTCAGCGCTGATGTTTTGCTAGAACCATCTTCAGATCCTTCGAGTGATTCATAAAACTTGTTCCTATCAGCCCGAAGCATTTGATGGTCTTTTGAGATTTCAGCGACAAGAAGATGGATTGACTTCTTATCGTTTTTAATGTCTGTTGCAATTGCGGTGGTTGATGAAGACCCGGTGGAGGCAGTTGTCACCGGTGTTGAAGTCGAGCTGGAAGAACCGGTGCTGCTCGCTGTTTTAGTGGAAGTGGATGGCGAGCTGGAGGCAGTCGTCACCGGTGTTGAAGCCGAGGAGGAAGAACCGGTGCTGCTCGCTGTTTTAGTGGAAGTGGATGGCGAGCTGGAGGCAGTCGTCACCGGTGTTGAAGTCGAGCTGGAAGA
>JAKCCY010000005.1:0-16464 GCA_021838765.1 Nitrospirota bacterium | reverse complement strand
GGAAGAACCGGTGCTGCTCGCTGTTTTAGTGGAAGTGGATGGCGAGCTGGAGGCAGTCGTCACCGGTGTTGAAGTCGAGCTGGAAGAGCCGGACCTGCTTGCTACCCTGAGGGAGCCGCTAGCAGAGCTGGTGCTGCTCGCTGTTTTGGTGGAAGTGGATGGCGAGCTGGAGGCAGTCGTCACCGGTGTTGAAGCCGAGGAGGAAGAACCGGTGCTGCTCGCTGTTTTAGTGGAAGTGGATGGTGACGTGGAGGTCGTTGTCACCGGTGTTGATGTCAATTTTTTGAGAGATGCTACGTCCAGTTTATAATCTTTCTCATTCTTCATGATATCTTTGATATCGGCAGACCTTTCGGTAACATCTTTTTTGATCTCCGACTTCATTTTCATCACTGATTGTCGTTCTTTTTTTAAATCAGCCTTGAGCTTTCCGATATCTTTTCTATCAGCAAGGATATCGGCTTTCTGATCATCCCTGTCATCTTTTTTCATGTTGGAGCGAAGATCAGCCTGAAGCCTTCTGAGCATGTCTCGCGTTTTATCCTCTTTGCTCATCATTTTTTGTAATGCAAGCTTGTTCCTGAGAATATCAACTTGCAGGTATGTGGCAACTTTTTTGTCAAGGGTAATATCCTTTTTGTCTTTTGCGATATCTGCTTTTATCGACGAAGCAGAAGGAGTGCTGGGAGACGGCGATACTGATGATGAAGGCGATGCTGATGATGAAGTGGAGGTTGTGCTACCTGTTGTGCTCGCAACTGTTCCACTGGTTCCTGAAGAAGGTGATGCTGTTGAGGATGTTGAGCCAACTGTCGGTATGGCAACACTTGTACCACTGGAAGTTCCGGTTGTTGCGGCATAAGCATTTCCAGAAACAAGAATTCCCACTATAGCTGTTGCCATTCCTGCATTTCCAATGGCGACTGAAATGGATCTTTTTGATTCTTTTTTCATTCTTTCACTCCTTGCTTTAAGGTTGGGAAAGTTTATGGAACAGATAGAGTCATCTCCCCATGGATATGACTCCGTTGTGCTGTTCCTTAGACGCTGTTTCCAGCGTGCTTTCAGAATACAGATTGGGTGGCATGGGGTCTGTGGGATGGATCAAGTATGAAATTGACACGACTCACGGCACTTGTTGACTAGAGTCACATCATTTGAAGGCTTCTGTGCGGATTTTTTGAGATGATATGCGATAAAAACGTTGTTGGTGTGCGATTTTATCATGCTTGGGGCAGAGTATCCCTCCTGGACGGTTTTTCATTAGGAGAGGGATGAATGGTTTAACAGGCACAGAGCAGGTTGTCAGAGAAATTCTTTTGTAAGACGAGGTTCGTAATCTGCTTTGATTTTAGCGGTTTTATGTGGTCTGAGTGTAGAAAAAGAAGAAGATCCTCTTTGAGAGGATAGATGTGGTGCGCCTGACTGGAATCGAACCAGTGACCTACAGCTTAGAAGGCTGTTGCTCTATCCGATTGAGCTACAGGCGCCAGAGAGAGATTAGTGACACATTACAAAGCTGAATGCATGGCGAACAGGATGGACTGCATCATGAACCATTGGAAGAGGTGCGAACAAGAGTAAATAGAGGGTCACGGGTACCCATATCCCGAGTAGGCCAGCGGTCAGAACTTTTACCCAAAGACTGACATCCGATTTTGTTCCTGCTACATGACCTAAAACTACCTGCTGATTTTCCAATCCAATCCCCCTCAAGAAGAGGCCCATCACTTGATGGGCCTCCGTTTTTTATCGATGATCTTTTTTCTATGGTCATTGCAGCTAATCAGCGATTCTTAATGGCTTTCGCATCCTCTATCAAGAGGGGTGTTGTCAGTGGTCTCTACTGCCTTCACAAGATGATTGGCAAGAAGATATGCCTCGACTTCTTCACCGCTTACATCGGCAAGAACCTTACCATTAACTTCCACTGTCGGGGACATGCGCTGGCCGGATTTCCGAACCATTTCCGAGTAGGCCATTGGATCCGCAAGAATGTTGACATCTTCAAATTCAATATCATATTTTCTGAAAACCGCCCTGACACCACCACTCCAGCCACATGTTGGTTTCAGGTAAGCCTTCACCGTCAGTTTTTCCGTTTTTGTTTCCATATCAGAACCCTCCTTAGTTCATTGTATTCTACATCAGTCAGACCCGGTTCTCAAGAGCCGCCATTAAAAGGATCTGGTTGATTCTTATGGGGATCGACCGGGACAAGAGGTATGAGCATCAAGGTTGTTGGCGAGTCTTCTCCGTCAGGATCAAGGTCGGGTATTTGACTCAATATATGCTTCAAGCGGGTAGGGTGATATTTTAAAGACCGTTACCAGGTGGTTTTCTTTCGCAATATTGTCGGACAGGGCCATGCGAATCATCTCTCTGGTCAAAAAAGGGGCTGGAAGAATTTTTTCCTGAAAAAAAGCGGAAATGGAAAGCATTGATGGAGGCTGTGACACAATGAATGCATTCACTTTTAATGAGGACTTGATTGTTTCCATCAGCTCCCTGTAGGTATAGATCCTTGGTCCGCCGATTTCCAGAATGGTTGGCTTGATGGTTCTGTCTGCGGACAGTGTTGCAAGAGTGGCGGCCAGATCACCGACCCATACTGGGTGGATGAGGTTTTTTCCGCTCCCGATCAGAGGGAGAATATGCAGTCCTCTCGCCAGACCGGCAAACAGGTTGATGAATTTGTCCTGTCTTCCAAAAACAACACTCGGTCGGACAATCGAAACATCAAGTCCTGAAGAAAGAATCTCGTCTTCCATGATCGCTTTGGTTTTATGGTATCGGGAAGCAGCGCTGTGGGATGTGCCAATTGCAGAGACCGCAATAACGGTTTCCACTCCGGCCATCTTGGCTGCCTTCAACATTGCTTTTGTGCCCTGAACGTGTACTTTTTCATAAGTTTGGGATCTGGTCTCTGCAAGAATTCCGGTCAGATGAAAAATGGTGTCGACTCCGGCTAGGGCAGCAGAAAGGTCGGCGGTGGAGGAAATATCACCGGTAAAAGACTCGACCCCAGCAGGCAGGGGAAATGAGGGCTCTTTTCGGGAAAAAAGGCGAATGCGTCCGGTAAATCCGCCAGATCGCAACTGTCCCATCAACGCCCGGCCGATAAATCCTGTTCCACCTGTCAATAGTGCCGCCTGCATCTTAAGCCCTCCTCCGTGCATGTCCCAGATTTTTGGGTGACAGTGCGGTTAGTTCTTCAACAACGGATGGAAATACCTCCTGAAAGCGCCTTATATCCGAAGGTTCTGTGTTCCATGACAGTGAGACAACCACCGATCCCTGTCCCAACAGGGCTGAAATCTCCAATGCTCTGAGGACATGGGAGACTTTCAATGATTGTGAAGAGCATGAGGATCCTGTTCCTGTCTGGATATTTTTGGCATCAAGCTTGGAAACGGCCGCCTGACCATCGATTCCCGGAACAAGCATATTGATAATCCCCGGAATTCGTGGTTCGTCATGCGCTGGTATAACGCCCTGTGGGAACGTATTTTTGAACCATGTGAAAAGATCCCTTGTCAGGCTGTCGATTTTTTCCCTTTCGTCATCAACATGCTCGTTCCAGTGTTGAATGGCTTTTTTCCAGCCTTCGGCGAGAAAAACGGGGATGAGACCTCCACGGCGGCCGTTTTCCTGTGAGCCCCCGAAGATCAGGGGTTTGATCCTGATGCCTTTTCGAACATACAAGGCGGAGATTCCTGGAGGTCCCCCCATTGATGCCGATGAGATCGTCATCATGTCAATGGGCAGTTCCCTGATCTTGATCCGCTCCGTTTTCTGGGCGGTGACAAAGTCAATGTGAAAAACACCCCCCGAGTTGCGGATGCTTTCTCCGATTGTCCGGACCGGACTGATGATGCCGACTTCTGCATCGGCCCATGTAAAAGAGGCGAGTGTGCGTGGGGAGTTTTCCTGACTCATCATCTCAATAGGTCCCTGAGACTTGATCCGTAAAAGTTCAAACGGCAGGTGATCTCGTCTGGCTCTTTCAGCCATGGCATTGATTGCCGATATGTGGTTGGTTTTCCCTCCCACAAGTTTTGCAAAAGAAGCCGTATTTCCAAGGTCTGCCCCGAGGATGGCCCATGTGTTGGCTTCAGATGCGCATGACGTGAAAAAAATTTCAGACGGTTCGGCACCGATCATCTTTGCCACCTCCGCCCGGGAGGATTCAAGTGACTCTGCATAATGTCGTGCGGAGGCATATCGGGCATCAGGGTTTGCCAAGGATAAAAGACTTTCTGCCATGACTTCCCGAACGCCAGGGCGCAGAGGCGTCATGCTGTCTCCGTCAAGGTGGGTCATTGTGGCGCCATGGTGTTTGTATTCAGTCAAGATCGCTCCTCAAGCTTAAAATAAGAGGTGTTGGAAGCTGGACCATTGCCGAGTAGGCCGGATGGTCAGATAAAAGGAAAACCTTTTCGCCTTCACTCAAGTTTTTGAGGAGAGATGCACCCTGATTACCCAATGGAAATCTGATGTAATGCACTGAGCTCATTTTTGAATCATCAGAGCGGTCTGATTCAAAAATGGCACTGATTTTTCCGGAAGGGAAGAGAAGGTGGACAGACGGCTGTCGATCAAGACCACGAAGTCTCTCAAGTGTTTCCTGTATTTTGTCTTCGCTGGTGATTTCGATGAATAACACTGCGCTGAGTTCGCAAGGTCCGGGAATGAGTTCATTGTAGGTGTCAACTTCTTCCTGGATCTTCTTGGGATCGCTGATTCCCTCCACGAGAAGCATTTCCTGGATCTGAAAGAGTACCGTTGCATGATTTTCAAAGACGATTCGCAGTAGGGGACCGAGATTGATTGACCGGTCTTTCTTGATGGAAATAATACTTTTTCTATACTCCGCTCGTTTCTGGCTGTAAAGATCATTAGGAATAATCTCGGCCGGTGATACTTTTTTCATGGATTGTTTTTCCCTTTTTCTATGTTCTTCATGTTGGCGGTTTTTTCGATTCCATCAGGGAGACTGCTGTATTGTATTTGACGGGTTTTCTCCTGCACTGGTCCAGCCGTTCCTTGACAGACATTTAGTTATTCCACGTATTATCATCATCGAAGTTGATGCCCGGGATCAATCCAGAAGGCCGTTGTCGATAAATGTGATGGCGCTCCGGGTCTCCCGTGCCATCATGTATATAATCAGGAAACCATTCTCCCAGGAGTAATAATGCCGGACAAATCTTCTCCATTTTATTTAACAGATGCTCAAATTTCCGGTTTGCTCGACTCATCCAGGACAATTGCTGTTGTGGGGATAAGCGACAAGCTGGGGCGTCCATCGCTTACGGTTACCAGTTATCTCAAGGATCATGGTTACGATGTCTGGCCGGTCAATCCGCTTTTAAAGGAAGTTGGACATGTCCCCTGCTACCCGGATCTTCTCTCGTTGCCGGGAGTGCCTGATCTTGTTGTCGTGTTCCGGAAAGCTGCAGATATTCCAAATGTCATTGATGAAGCCATTCAGGCAAAGGTATCCAAAGTCTGGATCCAGGAAGGGATCGAAAGTCCTGAGGGCTGGGAAAAAGCCAAATCGGCCGGGCTGTCGATCGCAATGAATATTTGTATCATGAAAGAGTACATGCGTTTGAAGGCTTCGGGGGGCGGTACCCTCAGTTCCACCAAAACTCAGTAACAATCAGTGATCAATCTGGATCCCATCAGCCAGGCTGTGCAGGGGTCCAGATTGTTATTCCTGACATCTTTCAGAAATGCAGGAAAATAAGCCATCCATAGAGAGCAGAAAGTGTTAGAAACAGGACTGGAACAGTTACGATGACACCTACTTTGATGTATTCCCCGGTTGAAATCTTTTCCCCTTTTTTTTCCAGGACATGAAGCCATAAAAGTGTTGCCAGACTGCCAATCGGTGTCATTTTAGGACCAAGATCGCAGCCGATAATATTCGCATAAATCATGCTTTCCTTGATAAGCGGGGACAGGTGCAATGCCTGCTGGATTCCAATGGCTCCGATCAAAACGGTCGGAAGGTTATTCATTCCTGCAGACAAGAAGGCAAACATGAATCCACTGCCAATGGTGGATACAAAACTTCCTTCAGCTGCCATTGAAGTGAGCAGTCGTCCTACTTCCATGGTGAGACCCTGATTCTTCAACCCATAGACCACAAGATACATTCCCAGGCTGAAAAGGACGATCTGCCAGGGTGCTTCTTTTAAAACCTTTTTGATTGGAATAACAGCTCCTTGCCCTCCCTTCCACCATCTTCCTGCGATTGCGAGCCAGATGATGGCGGCGATACCTGTGACCACTGACACCGGAATTCTGCTGCCTGCGGTTATGAAGTAAGTTGTTAGCAGAAGAAGCAGTAGTGGAAATGTTGCCCTGAAGAGCAGCCGGTCATGGATTCTGGTTGATGGATCGGGAAGCTCAAGCGCAGAGTATGTTGCAGGGAGAGATTTTCTGAAATAGATCCACAACGTCAGAAGTGTTGCTCCCAATGCGGCGAAGTTCACAGGAATCATGACTTTTGCATATTCACCGAAGCTTTTATGAAAATAATCGGCTGACAGAATATTGACAAGATTTGATATGACGAGGGGGAGACTTGTTGAGTCAGCGACAAATCCTGTTGCAAGAATAAAGGCCATGGCACCTTTTGGGGAAAATCCAAGTGAAAAAAGAACGGAAAGGACAATGGGTGTCAGAATGAGGGCCGTTCCGTCATTTGCAAAAATAGCGGATACGCTTGCCCCCAGCAAGATGATAAGAAGAAAAAGTCTTGTCCCATTTCCTTTTCCCCAAATTGCGACATGGATTGCACACCAGGCAAAAAATCCGGCTTCATCAAGGAGAAGAGAAATGACGATCAGCCCGATAAAGGTGATTGTGGGATCCCAGATGATTGACCAGACAAGGTGGATGTCTTTTGGTTGAACGACTCCAAAAAGAAGAGCCAGTCCGGCTCCCGCAAGGGCGCTCCATCCAATACCGAGTCCGCGAGGTTGCCAAAGAACAAAAATCAGGGTCAAGACAAAAATAAGTACTGCGGTGATCAAGACTGCTCCTGCTTTAAGGCCACAAGGCTATGATGTCTGGGGATCCGGGAAAGTCACTGGTTTGTATCGGGATTTAATCCGGCATGAGATGAATTCACTGATCATAAGATATTTTTTTTCCCTTATCCATAAAGAACGTGGATCCTGTTCTGGTGGGGAGGGCGAGGTTTTTCATGATGGGCCCGAAGGCCCAAGAGGCTTGTTGTTCGGGCTATCTGTCGTACAGGATCTCCTGGAGTGTTTTTAGAAGAGTTTGGCATTCTTGATCTGTCCCAATCGTTATGCGAAGGAATTGTTCAATTTTCTGGTCTGAAAAATGTCTGACCAGAATGCCTTTTTCCCGCAATAGCTGCTGGAGTTTTTTTCCTTGGTGATACGGGTGGCGGACAAAAAGAAAATTGGCTTTTGAGGGAAGTACAACAAAGCCCATATCCTGCAGCTTTTGGGACATGAATTCTCTCGATGCAATGATCTTTTGTCGGGTTTGATCGAAATAGTCCCTGTCCAGAATCGATGCGGTAGCGCCTGTTATGGCCAAACGGTCGAGTGGGTAAGAGTTGAAACTGTTTTTGATTCGTTCAAGCCCTTCTATAAGGGATGGGGAGCCAACTGCAAATCCGACTCGGAGACCGGCAAGGGATCGGGACTTGGAAAGGGTCTGGACTACCAGCAGATTCTCAAAATCTTTTATTAATGAAATTGCTGATTCTCCGCCAAAATCGATATAGGCTTCATCGATTACAATGACCGAATCCCGGTTTTTTGAAAGAAGCTCCCGGATCTCGGATGTCGGGCGAAGGCATCCGGTCGGCGCGTTTGGGTTGGGGAAGATAATCCCTCCATTCGTCCGGAAATAGTCCTCGATTTTAATCTGAAAGTCATCCCCAAGCGGAATTTTCTCGAATGAAACATCATAGAGTAAGCAGTAGACCGGATAAAAGCTGTAGGTGATGTCGGGGAAAAGGATTGGAAGGTCGTGTTTTAGAAGTCCTTGAAAAATATGAGCCAGTATTTCATCGGAACCATTGCCTCCGACAAATATGTGATCCACCGGAATTCCGTAAAAAGCCGAGACAGCTTCTTTCAGAACGTCTGCGTTTGGGTCCGGATATAAACGCAGACGTTCCATTTCAGCGATCATCGCTTCTTTGACCTTCGGGGAAGGGGGGTATGGATTTTCATTCGTGTTCAGCTTGATGAAATTTTGCTGTTTTGGCTGTTCTCCCGGAATATAGGGGGTCAGTCTATTGATCAATGGACTCCAGTAACGACTTGTCAAAGCAATCTCCAGAGGTTTGGAATAATCATGTTCTTTCAGGCGCTGAATCTTCTGCGGGTTCCGAATTGTACCCTGACACTGAATTTATCTAAAGAGGGCTTGGGATGGACAGGATCTAAAAAGGGAGACAATGTTGCCGGAGGTCCTATTGGCCTTTACCATCTCCAGAATTTCCGAATCGTAATTGGAGGTTGAAAAGGTGACAAATGTCTGATGCTCAGACGTCAACGCTCGGTAAAAGTTAAGTTTTTAGATATTTGGATTTGCGTTTTATTCGAGAATTGTCAAAGGGAAGGCTGATTTTTTGAGGGGATGGTCTTAAAAACTGAAGCTAAATATGGCGCGCCTGGAGAGATTTGAACTCCCGGCACTCGGAACCGGAATCCGATGCTCTATCCGGACTGAGCTACAGGCGCACTTTTTACCCCACCATTCTAATGAATCGGGACGGATAGTTCAAGGAGATCAAGCGTTCTTTTTTGAGGACTTTAGTTTTTTTATGTCCTCAAGAACTTGTTTGGCGTGGCGGTCAGGGTCAACATCAAGATATCGTTTGGCAACTCTTCCCTGAGGGTCTATTAAAAATGTGTATCTGTGATCGAATCCCAGAAAGCCCCCAGCAGCACCATAAGTCTTCGCTATTGCACCAGTATGGTCCGCAAGAAGAGGAAAGGGAATATGGTATTTTTTTGCAAAATGCTCCTGGCTTTCCCTGTCGTCCATGCTGACGCCCACGACACTTGCCCCTATCTTTTTTAGCTTCATGATCCCGTCCCGGAATGTACAGGCTTCTGTCGTACATCCAGGTGTGTCAGCCTTAGGGAAGAAATACAAAACAAGCCATTGATTGCGATAATCGGAAAGCTTGTGGATATCGCCATCCTGGTCTTTCCCGACAAAGTCCGGTGCGGGCATTCCCGTCGAGACGGAATCTCCGGCAAGCGCCTGTCTGTCTTGCAGGACAGCTCCAGTGAAAAAAAGTGTTACCGCTACGAATATGGCAAAGATTATCCTGATCCGTTTGGTGTGAAAGCTTTTTATCGTTCTTGGTGGTAGCTGTATCGCTTCCATTTTTCTGGCTCCTTAGGTACTGTTGAAAGTCCATCATTTATCGAGAAGACTGACTGACAGGGATTTTCCTAGAGTCTTGATGCCCACTCTCCCTGGAAAATATCTGTTCTGGAAAGCCCACCGACAACCTTCTGCGGGTCAAGGTCCGATACGACCGGAATGAAATCCAGGTCATGCCGATTCATTCTTCCAATCGCATCTTGAATGGTATCAGACTCCCGGACTGTGATCACCTTGGTAACCATGACCGAATCGATAATCTCTTTTTCCCAGTCCCCTACCTGAATTTTCTCCACATCCTGGACTGATACAATGCCGACCAATGATCCGTTTTTCGACAGGACAGGGTAAGTGCGATGAAAGTACCTCATCAGAAAGTTTTCCCGAAACTGTCCGATGGTAATTCCCGCGGGGACAACAATAACTGTTTTGGACATCGCCTGGAGGACTTTCAGGTGAAATCGTCTCGAGAGGTGAATGTCTTCCCGGTCTCTCTGATGGGATGAGATAGACGTTGCTCCGGAGGTGACGTAAGCAAAGACCGTTGCCATCAGCCCCGGGATGAGATAGGCCGAACTGTGTGTTGATTCGGCGATGAAGACCACCGATGCCAGCGGAGTTTTATAGCCCGCAGCCAGAAATGAGGACATGCCCATGACGACGCCAAAGTCAAAAGGTTCAAGGGATCCGATATTTGCAATCAGGCCCCCTGTTGCGGCTCCCAGGCAGAGGAGAGGAAAAAAGGATCCGCCCATTCCACCTGCCGAGAATGTGAAGATAATCGCCATGGTTTTCAAAAGGAGCAGAAGCAGAAGATTTGAAAAGGTTTCATGGTTTGAAAGGAGATGCTGGATAAATGAATAACCTGGTCCCAATGGAAGGGCTTCTCCAAAGTGTTTCTGGGCGACAAATCCGGTCATTCCCAGAATGGATGCCGCAAGGAAGTTTTTCCATGACAATACGGCTGGGCCTGAAAGGAACCAGACCTTTGTGGTGCGGTAGGCTTTTAAAAAGAGCCTTGCGAGAATACCGCAGAGAGAACCGATGAGAATCGCAATGATGAGATCCCTGGTGTGAAACTGCGTCTTTGCAGCCATTGTAAAAAGAGGGGCAGTCCCCTTGACCGAAACCATTGCGAGGTAGGATGCAACAGAAGCGACAACTGTTGGCAAAAGGGCATTGGGTGCGAGGTCTCCACGAAAAGGAACCTGCAGCATGAAAATGGCTCCCGTCAGAGGTGCCTTGAACATGGCGGAAAGTCCCGCCCCCGCTCCTGCGAGAAGAAGGACTCTCTGGTCTTCGGCCGTTACGTTGAGAAGACTCAGGATCCTTGATGAGAGAGAGCTGACGGCACCTCCTATATAGGTCGATATTCCTTCCATCCCGGCGCTTCCACCGAATCCAAGAGTGCAGATGTAGGCTGGAATCTTGTAAAGGACGCTGGACAGGCGGATCTTTCCCCGAAATTCATGGTAGCTTTTGACAACCTCTTCCGTTCCTCCCATCCCGTCTATTCCGCCTTGAAGCAGGATGACTCTGGTCATGAGAACTCCGATCATGGGAATCAGGATCACGACCCAGGAGTTCTTGAACAAGTGGTTGTAAAGGGTGAGAAAGAGCATGTGATAGACAACAGTTTCGGTGATCGAGACCAAAAATCCTGTCAGAATTCCGATAAGTGCTGAAATAATGAGAATGCTCCAGTAATTACTGACTCTCCTGAGCTCGCCGAGAATGGAGGCGGGTGTCAGCCAGTGTGGAAGGAGGCTTATGAGCTTTGAAAGGGGAATCAAGATTTTCTCATGATAACGACTACGCCAGCACAGATGAGGGTGATTCCTGTCCAGCGCAGGGGAGGGATGGCCTCATGGAGAAAGGCATTAGCAAAAATCGGGGTCAAAATATAGCCAAGAGATGTGAGTGGGATGATAAAAGAAACATCGGATAATGACAGAAGCTCAAGAAGAAATCCGAAATGGACCGCTTCAAAGGCTGTTCCGGATAAGATGGCCGGGGATGTGATGATCGTTTTGACAAGATGACTAACGGCTGTTGACGAAAAAAAGGCATGGAAAGATGAAGAATGTTCAAATCCTTTTCGGATGAGGACAAAGCCGACGGCTTCCGAGATCAGCCCTCCCAAAAGGAGGGAGATCACCCAGGTCATTTTATGTTTCTTCTGGACGGATGGGCTGATCTCAGTCTGGTCATTCAAGATGAAGACACCTCGCTCCGGTTATTTTTTCTTCGGCAAAATCCGGTTACTTCTTTTTTTTCGGTATTGTTCCCCGATATTATAAGCAGAATGTCTGATGAAGTGAACCGGATCATCCTGTCCTCCCTGTCGTACCTTTTTCAAGGTGGCTGGCTTGGGCTCGGAAGTGGACGCTTTTTCTCCCATGGAGAAGCTTTTAGTCAGCGAGCCCTTGATTTCAATGTAAGGGCAGGTTGTTGTATCTTCTCGGAAGGACTTTTCGATATTGTGTTTCTGACTTTCGAGAGAGTCTGTTTTTGTTGTCCAAACCTTGATGAATGATCTTGTCCGGAGGAAGTATGAAGACCCGTTCCAGTCTGTCTTTCCTGAAGGTTCTCACGATTTTTACATTCCTTTTTTCTTCCCTTGTTTTTTTGCCATATTCCTGGGCTGCAGGTGCGTTGGTTCCTCTTCCGCCTAATCCGGATATCCCGTCAGGAAATCTTGAAACACCACAGAAGGTCCTGCTGGGAAAAACACTGTTCTTTGACCCGAATCTTTCGGCCAATGGCCGGATCAGTTGCGCATCCTGCCATGTTCCCTCCAGGGGTTATGCCGATCCTCGTCCTGTTTCGATCGGAGTCGGAGGAAAACATGGTACCAGAAATGCTTCATCAGCATTAAACGCTGCTTATTTTTCCCGTCAGTTCTGGGACGGTCGTGCCGGCAGTCTTGAGGAGCAGGCCATCGGTCCACTGACCAATCCTGTCGAGATGGCGAATACTTCTAATAGAAGTGTTGTTCGCAGACTGGAAAAAAAGGCTCATTATCGCCGAGCTTTTCAGGAGGTGTTTGGCGGGCCGGTTTCAATCGATCGTATTGCCAAGGCTATTGCGGCCTACGAGCGGACTCTGGTGACACCCATGTCGGCCTATGACCAGTTCATGATGGGAAACAAGTCGGCTCTGACGCCTCAGGAAAAGCGTGGCTTTGCTCTTTTCAAGGGCAAGGGAAGATGTGTTTTGTGTCATAATGGTGCATTGCTCAGCGATCAGGGATATCATAACCTTGGTGTGTCCGGATCAAAGGATGTTGGTCGGTATGCGATTTCTCATGATCCTGTCGACAAAGGCCGTTTCAGAACTCCCGGGCTCAGGAATGTTGCCCTTACGGCTCCATATATGCATGATGGATCTGTGAAAACCTTGATGGATGTTGTTGAGTTTTACAATCAGGGTGGTGGGAAGAGTGCTTATCCCAAAGACGCCCTCTTGATCCCCCTCCATCTGTCCAAATCGGATGAGAGGGATCTCGTCGCGTTTCTGAATGCACTGACAGGCGAGACAAAGCATGAAATGTCGATGAAATAGTTTTTGCAGTTTGGTTTGAATGTTTTTGACAATCTTTTAAAACTGGCCATGATTAACGACTGAGGAGGGTTCAATGTCTCAACTGATCGGAACTGCAGCGCCTGATTTTACAGCTCAGGCGGTTATGGGTGATGGGTCCATCAATGAAAAATTTCATTTTTCTCAGTACCTGAAGGGTTCTATTGGTGTCCTTTTCTTTTGGCCGCTTGATTTTACTTTTGTGTGTCCCACTGAAATCATTGCCTTTGATCATAGGCTTGCCGAATTTGAAAAACGTGGCGTAAAGGTTGTCGGTGTCAGCGTTGACTCTGTCTTTACCCATGTAGCATGGAGAAATACACCTGTGGACATGGGTGGGATAGGCCCTGTGAAATTTCCGATCGTGGCGGATCTTTCCAAGTCCGTTTCTCGAGCCTACGGGGTTTTGTTAAACGATGAGGTGGCGTTAAGAGGCACCTTTTTGATCGATGCGAAAGGGATGATCCGGCATCAGCTTGTCAATGATCTGCCTCTTGGAAGGGAAATTGGTGAAACACTGCGAATGGTGGATGCGCTTAAGTTTCATGAAGAACATGGTGAGGTTTGCCCGGCCGGATGGCAAAAAGGGCAGGATGCCATCAAGGCGACAGAAGCAGGTATCAAGAGTTATCTGAAGGACCATGCTGCTTCATTGTAGTTTTGGTGACAGTGTTTGTTCAGGATGGGGCAATCAGGCGCTTTGGGCCTGGTTGCCCCATTGTTCTATCGTGAAGCCTGGATCTGACTAATTGGTTGGTTTGCTTTTTTCGATAACCAGGGAAGGTGGTATTGCTTGGCTTACATGACAACGACAGGCGGGCAGTTTTCAGAAGATACTGCTGCTATCAACTCCTATCTTGAAAATATAGACGTTTACCTTGCGAAATGGCCGATTCCGGAATCACCTGAAGTCTCAGCACTTCTTGAAAAGCCTTCTCTGGACGAGCCGGAGAAAGAGGCTCTCCTGAAAGGATTTGATGAGGCCTTTCTCCGGCTTCAAAAAGAGATGAATATGAAGAGCCGGGACTTGATCGTCCTTCATCCCGGGACGCCTGGCCTCAATGAGCTTCTTGACCGTTTTGCTCCTTGTCACACGCATGATGATGAGGAAGTTCGCTATATCATTGATGGAGAAGGGGAATTTGGCTTTGTTTTCCCCTCTGGGGAACAGGCACTGCTAAAAGTGGTGCAGGGAGACTTCATTCGCATCCCCAAAAATACGGAGCATTGGTTTGTGCTGACGCAAAGCAGGCGAATCAAGGCGATCCGTTATTTTTCGGACACATCGGGATGGGTTCCCAAGTATACCGCTTCAAAGGTCAGAATCTCTTGAAAGCCCGGGACTTGATTATTCGAGTGACCTATCGGTTCCCGGCAGGAACAGATCTTGCAAAACTGGCAAGGATGGTTGCTGTCGGGCAGTCTGCCGGGACATGGAGTCCAAAGTACGAGGACAGGAAAGATCGTCTTTCCGGTCATATGGCGGAGATTATCGATCTTGTCCCTCATGAATCGGGTGGGGGACTGGCGGTCATTGACTACCCCGTCTCCAACTGTCCTGATTCAACCGGATCCTTGCTCACAGCCATCATGGGGAAGTACTCGATGGCGATCCCGATGAAAGTGATCGATCTGGTCCTCCCGGAGGGCTATGGTGTTCCCCCCGCTTTTGGTATCGATGGAATCCGTCGCTCTCTCGGAGTCTTTGATCGTCCGCTTTTAATGGCCATCTTCAAGCCTTCTCTCGGTTTGACAGCATCTGAACACGGCGAGATCTTCAGGGAAGCCGCTTTTTCCGGAATCGACCTGATGAAGGATGACGAGATCCTTCCGGATATACCGGAGTGTTCAGCCCTTGATCGACTTACCACTGTGCGCACTGTTGTCGATGAGATCTGGAGGACTCAGAAACGAAGGGTTCTCTATGCAGTCAATCTTTCCGGCCGCGCAGATGAGATTCTTCGAAAGGCGAGAGTTCTTGTTTCGGAAGGGGCGAATGCGTTGCTTTTGAACGTTCTGTCTTACGGGTATCCTGTTTTGGAGGCGTTGGCAGCGGATCCTCTCGTCAATGTTCCCATTTTTTGCCATCCGGCCCTGTCGGGTGTGTTTACCGGCCCCTCCGATCACGGTTTTTCTTCACGTGTCGTTCTTGGAACTCTTATGGCCCACGCCGGGGGGGATGCTGTGCTTTTCCCCACCCGTTTCGGAAATTTTCCCGTTTCCCCCGAAGAGGAGTCCGACCTGGTCGATACACTTCATCGATCTTCGGTTTTCCCCGTCCCTTCCGGTGGAGTGACCCCGTTGTCGGTTCTTCCCTTGTGCCAGACGTACGGAAAAGAAATAATCATCAATGCGGGTACAGCGATCATGGACCATCCGGAGGGGGTTTCGGCCGGTGTAGGGGCATTCGTAACTGCATTGTCAGACGCCGGATGGAAGCAGGAGTCTGCATTGCCTTTTCAAAAGAGGGGAGATTAGGACACGATGTCGGACAAGTGGGTCGTCCTTTGCGATTTTGATGGAACTATTACCTTTGATGAGACATTCGTGGAAATCCTTACTCGATTTGCCCCCGACCTTTCATCGGAGCTTATTCCCAGAATGTACAACTTGAGCCTGACCCTTAAAGAGGGGGTTCGCACGATTATGGAATCCATCGAGAGCATTCATTATTCCGAAATGCTTGAAATGATTTCCAGGGCTCCCATTCGGAAAGGCTTCAATGAAATGCTTGGGATGATGTCCTCGTGTCAGATTCCTTTTCTGATCGTAACCGGAGGGGTGTCGGAGTTTGTCCGGGCGGCACTCAAAGAGAAACCCGAAGGGGTTTTGTCCATTTACGGGATGACGGTTGACTATTCCGGCCCTTATTTGAAGGTTGACTCGCCTTTGCAAAGCGACTCGGAGCTTGTCTCAAAGGTTCGTCTTCTGGACCAGTTCCCGGGAGCCCGTTCCGTTTGCATCGGAGATTCTGTAACCGATTTGCAGCTGGCTCTCCGATGTGATTTTGTGATTTCCAGAGGAAGATTGTCCTCCTATCTTTTAGAGCGGAATGTTCCGTTTTTTCCGTTTGAGGATTTTTTTGATGTGTCCAGAATTTTGGAGAACCTTATTTGCAAACCTCAATGGAGATCTCTTGAACGATCCTGACTGGAAACTTAAAAAGACTGACTTGATCAGGGTTGCTGCCCATTTTTATCAGAAGGGGTGGATGGTCGGGACTTCTGGAAATTTATCGGTGAGGGTTTCCCCCGATACGTTTTTGATTACTGCAAGCGGTCGCCCAAAAGGTTTGCTTTCTGAAGACGATCTGGTCGTTATCAGGGGATTGGGGAGATTGCCGGAGAATTCTTCTGAGCGTCCAAGACCATCGGCCGAGGTCTCGATTCATCAGGCGGTCTATGCCTGTGTGGATGATGCGAATGCCGTTTTTCACATCCATTCGGTTGAGTCGAATATCGTATCGGAATGGGCAGTTGAGATCGG
>JAKCCY010000087.1 GCA_021838765.1 Nitrospirota bacterium | reverse complement strand
GTTTTGCAAGAGGCTCATTGGTTTATCTTGTCAGAACCTTTCTCAGCTCTCGCGGTTTTGGAATCAGAACGAGTGGCAATGCCGAAAATCAACCGCGAATCACTTAAAGAGGTTATGATTGCTCTCCCCCCTGAGAAGGAACAAAATCTAATCATTTCCTTCCTCGACCACCAAACCTCCCGTATCAATACCCTCCTTTCAGAAGCCCGAAAGTTCATCGAACTTCTGAAAGGATATCGTTCCTCCCTGATCACGGCAGCTGTGACAGGAAAGATCGATGTGCGGGAGGTCGTTCCTTCGGGATTTAAGAAACGGGAAATCGCCCATGGGTGAGCAAACCAAGATACTGGCCCGGATTCTTTCCGGACGATCCGACAACAACATCCCTTTCGACAGCCTATGTCGCCTGCTGGTATCATTGGGGTTCGAACAACGAATTCGTGGAGATCATCACATCTTTACCCGAGACGGCATTCCGGAAATTCTGAATATCCAGCCTCGGGGTGGCCAAGCCAAGGCTTATCAGGTCAAACAGATCCGGATGGTCATCGTCCGGCACAAACTGGGAGGAAATGATGCCGATTCGCTATGAACTCATCATCTACTGGAGTTTGGAGGATCAGTCCTACATCGTCGAGGTACCGGAACTTCCGGGATGCATGTCCGACGGAGCCACCTACCAGGAAGCAGTGGCAAACGCAGAAGTCGTGATCGGAGAATGGATCCAAACCGCCCGGGAACTGGGTCGACCGATCCCCGAGCCCAAGGGACGGCTGATGTATGCCTGAGGATTTCCTGAGATCCCGGATCTTGGAAATGATTGACAAGATTCCTGGGGAGCGACTCCAGGAAGTTCTGGATCTTCTCAGGGGTTTTCGGGAGGATCCCCGAAACAGCGTTCTTTCCTTCGCTGGTTCCTGGAACGACATGGAGGAATCGGACTTCAAAGATTTCATGGAAGAAAACGATCGGCGTCGACACAATACACTTCACCGGGAGCCCCCCCGCCTATGACCGACCTCCACCAGGTCCACAAGGAAAACGTCTTCGAGAAGGAACTCGTCGAATACCTGGGGACCCATGGCTGGAAGGAAGGATCCGACACCAAATACGACAAAGAACTGGCTCTCTATCCCGAAGACCTCCTGGATTTCGTCAAGGAAACCCAACCCACTGAATGGGCCAAGTTTGTCCGTTGGCACAACAGTCACTCCGAATCCATGTTTCTAAAAAGAGTCGCCGAACAGCTCGACAGGCACGGAACCCTCTTTCTTTTGCGGCATGGATTCAAGGACCGGGATGCAAGATTCTCTCTCTGCCAGTTCCGTCCCGCCCACGATGCCAATCCGCTCCTATGGACCCACTATGCATCCAATCGACTGACCGTTGTCCGTCAACTCCATTATTCCCGGCATAACCAGAACTCTCTTGACCTGGGACTTTTCGTAAACGGCCTTCCGGTGGCCACCGCCGAACTCAAGACCGATCTGACCCAGAACATCCGGGATGCCATCCGGCAATATCAAAAAGACCGGCTTCCAAGGGATCCTGTCGCCAAAGAGAATGAACCTTTGTTGGCCTTCAAGACACGGGCATTGGTTCATTTTGCCGTCTCTACAGATGAGGTCTTTATTACGACCCGACTAGAAGGGGCTCATACCCGGTTCCTTCCCTTCAACCAGGGCCACGACGAGGGAGCGGGGAATCCTCCCAACCCTCTCGGCTATGCCACTTCCTATCTCTGGGAGAAGATCTGGCAGCGAGACAACTGGCTCGATATTCTGGGAAATTTCCTCACCATAGAGAAAAAGGAAACTGAATCCGAGGGAAAGAAGAAGATCCAGGAAACTCTGATCTTTCCCCGCTACCATCAATGGGAAGCGGTCCGGCTGCTGGTAGGTGCGGCCAAAAAGGAAGGGGTGGGCCATTCCTATCTCATACAGCATTCGGCCGGATCCGGGAAATCCAACACCATCGGGTGGGTCGCCCACCGGATGGCCTCGCTCCACAACGAGAGAGGGGATAAGGTCTTCGACTCCGTCGTGGTGATCACCGACCGGAAGGTTCTGGATAAGCAACTCCAGGAAACGATCTACCAGTTTGAGCACAAGGAAGGGGTCGTCCAGAAGATCGACGAGAATTCCGGACAACTGGCCCAGGCCTTGTCAGAAGGGAAGCCCATCATCATCACCACCCTTCAGAAGTTCCCGTTCGTGATGGAGAAAGTTGGAGACCTCTCCAAACGCCGATTCGCCCTGATTATCGACGAGGCCCATTCCTCCCAGACCGGATCGGCCGCCCAGAAGCTTCAGGCTGTTCTCTCTTCGAGCGAGGGTGAAGAGACGGATCCGGAAGAAGAACTCACATCAGAGGATGTCGTCAACCGGATCATGGCCTCCCGAAAGCGTCCGGAGAATCTTTCCACCTTTGCCTTCACTGCCACACCCAAAGCCAAGACCCTTGAGATCTTCGGCTGTCCCGGACCGGACGGAAAACCGGAACCATTTCATGTCTACTCCATGCGCCAGGCGATTGAAGAAGGGTTTATCCTCGATGTTCTCCAAAACTATGTGAGTTATAAAGCCTTCTACAAACTGGCCCATACCGGAAAGGAAGACAAAGAACTTCCCCTTGACAAAGCCTCCAAGGCCCTTGGACGTTATCTACGGCTTCATCCCCACAATATCGCCCAGAAGGTGGCGATTATCATCGAGCATTTCCGGGAAAAGGTGCTTCCCAAAATCGGAGGGAAAGCCAAAGCGATGGTCGTCACCGACTCCCGAAAAGCGGCGGTCCGGTACAAAATCGCCTTCGACAAATACATCGCTGAACATGAGTACCACGATTGTCGAGCCTTGGTGAAACACCTTGTAATGCAATGTATTCCGGGGGATTTTTTTGCCGTTTTCTTGCCGTTTTCGAAATGAAAACCTTGTAACATCCCGTAATGGGAAGAAACATAGAAATGCCTTAAATAAAGGGTTTTAGAGAATAAGCCCTCTGCTGTCCTTGCCAAAAACAGGACTCAAAATCCGCCGACCTTACGGTCATAGGGGTTCGATTCCCCTCCCGAGTACCAATGCTTTCCAGCGAAATTCAACATGATTTCCAATCTATTCTTCCAACCCTTTGCCAATCAGGAGAAAAATCGCACTCGGGCGTGGAAGTCCCATCCTTTGGCAAATCACTTTCTGGCATCTATCGAAGGATCGAATAGGGCTTCCTAATTGTGATGAACGAGTAAACTCCTCCTCGCCAGCATTTCTCGGCTACGACCAAATCTCCAAAAGCCTATGTTCATTGGTATTATTTGTTGTCTGGTCGTTTGGTTGGGGATTGCTTGAGAGTGACTAAGTTCGTTATTTCCGCTCCCACAAATACAATAACCGAAGAGTAAAAGACCCAGCTTAGCAGCACAACGAGTGACCCTGCAGCGCCATAAGCGGAACCGACTGCGCTGTGGCCTAAATAAAACCCAATCAGGTTCTTGCCAACAGAAAACAGCAAAGCAGTAATGGTTCCGCCGATAAAACAGTTCGTCCAGGTCATTCGGGCAGCGGGTAAAAATTTAAACAACAGGGCAAAAGAGGCAGAAAAAACGATCAAAGTGACTACGAGATTGACCTGTTGCCAAACTTGAGTTTCATTCGTCAAGATATAAGAGAGCATCGCGCTCATTATTAATGAGACGAGAGCTAAGAAACCAAATGAAATAACCATTCCGATAGACAAGAGGCGCCTTCGTATGAGAGACCAGAGGCCGGGCTTGATTAAAGAACTGCTTTCAAAAATAGTGTTTAAGGAAAACTCCAGTTGTGCAAACACACTGCTGGCCGAAAAAAATAAAATGAGAATTCCGACAACCCCTGCCATTCCTCCCAGATGCGGACGCTGATGAGCGCTCTTTACAATGATTGCGATAGCAGCGGTAGCTTGATCGCCGAACACAGTGCGTAGCTGATTGAGAAAATGGGTCTGTGATTTTTCGCCTAAAATACTAATGGCAGAAAGGGTAATCAATAACAACGGAGCTAAAGACAGGGCAGTGTAAAAAGCCAAAGCAGCAGAAAGAGTAAATACGTTATGCTTATGAAAACTGTCGAACAACCTTAAAGCCGATGATTTGATTTCTTTCCACATATTCAAAGGCCTCTCAGCTTCCATCGAAAAGGGTGACTCATCTCATTGACTGCCAGGTCACTTAAACCCAGATTATTCATTAGGAGGCTCTTTTCTTTTTGCGCGAACGCTGCCAAGGCACTTTAGGGCCATTTTTGCCGCGAGTCGTGGTCCATGGAACGATCCTGGATGCCTTTTTATGCGACCAAGCTGTCTTGCAAATCTTCTCGTTATCACCTCGCGCCCTAATGAATGATCTGGTTTAAAGTTCAAACTAAACCTTCAGAAACAAAAATGGCTAAAAAAGGCTACAGATCTGGGAATTCTACTTTTTTTTACCCTGCAGGTTCTGACTGCGTTCAGATATTTGGATCGCACCCAGGGGCTTCAGACTTTCTGCTGGAGGGCTTGTTCCGGATGAGCATGGCGAAGCGAGCATTCCTGCCATGGCCCGCCTGCATTACCTTTTCGAAAGGAATCCTCCGAAACTCTGCACCGAAAGACCTTCGGAGCTCCGAGGGAAGATGCGGCGGTCATGGAACCATACGAACGAAGCATTTCAAAGGAATCCAGTGAATGAGAAAGATCCCCATGACAGACAATCAACCGAGTCCTGACCTGTAACAACCCCAGAAGTCTTACCAGAAAAAATATGTTAGGCTCAGGGGGAGCTCATCCGCGGGATGGGTGATATTGAGGAAAATCCAGAAGTTTCCTGATCAATTCATCCTAGGAGTACCATTTGTCCCAATCTCCAAATCAGATACCTGCCATGACACTCATCAAAAAATACAGGGGATTTTCTCTCCTCTTGACAATCGTGCTCTCTATTCTAGGAGCGGTCAAGGCATGGAATCTTCCCATGACCTTGTACCCATCCATTGATTTTCCCAGAGTCTCTGTCATTGTACGATCTCCCAATATCCCCTTTGCCGAAATGGAAAGCCGGATCACAAGACCTGTGGGAATTACCCTGAGGGGCGTGCAAGGCGTCCGGGAACTCAACTCCCGAACGATGCAAGGATCCGCCGAGTTCTTTCTCCGATTTTCCTGGAATGAACAAATGTCTCTGGCATTGCCTCGGGTAGCACAGGCTATTGAACGCATCCGGGGAGATCTTCCTCCCGGAACCAGTATCCAGGCAATCAGGATGTATCCTTCCGATACGCCTGTCCTCACAGTGGCGCTTTCTTCAACCTCCAACAACCTGCCCCATATCACAAGGATTGCAAAGACCAGACTGATCCCTTATATCTCAAACCTTCCGGGAGTCTGGAAATCCGAAATTGCCGGAGGCAAAAATCCGGAGATCCATGTCGAGGTTGATCCATACAAGCTCGCCGGAGCTCACCGGACATTTTCGGATGTTGTCGGCGCACTATCCACCCAGAACAAAATCGGTGTCATTGGACCAAGAACCGAGAACCACCGCCTCAAGACAGTCCAGATTGACAACACAATGACCGGAACATCGGCGATCAGCAGGATCTTCCTGCCATCACCCTCAGGAGTCCCCCTTCCGATCGACCTTCTGGCAACGGTTCATCGTGGAGTCAGACCTTCCGACGAAACGATCAGGATCAGCGCCAATGGATCCCCCGCAGTCCTCCTTCTCATCTACCGTGCCCATGGAGGCAACGCCCTGACCATTCAGAGAGCCCTGCTTTCACATATGGACGAGTTTAAGAGGCTTCTCCCGAAGGGATGCACCCCGGCCATCGTGTACGATCAGGGAGAACTTGTTCACGATGCCATCCGGCACGTCCTGTGGGCTCTTGCCATCGGCCTCGCCGGCGCGATGGCCATCGTCATCCTGATTCTCAGGCGAGTCTCACCCATTCTCCTGATGGGAGCACTTCTTCCTGCAATCCTGTTTATTTCCGCGGGCATTCTCGGACTCCTTGGTGAAACATTGAACCTCATGATCCTTGGAGGGATTGCTGCCGGAGTTGGACTTGTCATCGACGACTTTATCGTCATCATCGAAGGGGGAAGACACGCTCTCAGAATGAGAGGCCTCCTGATCCCGTTTATTCTTTCAGGGCTGATCACCATTCTCGCCCTCGTTCCCCTTTTTGGCATGAATGGGCTCGTAGGCGCCTTCTTCAAGCCATTGGCCATCTCCTTCGTAACGCTTTTGGGCGTTTCTCTTCTGGTCAATACTTTTGTGACTCCGGCATTCATCCAGCAGGAAAGCGAGATGCCGGAAGCGATCTCGACCAGGATGCTGACACGTCTCTCTCCACCGCTCATTCTGGGGAGCGGAGCCATTCTGTTTGCCTTTCTGCTTTTGCCTCTAACCCACATCAAAACGAATTTCATGGCCAGAATGGACGAGGGCTCCTTCACCCTGGACTTTCATGCCCCGGTGGGAAGCTCCATCAACGACATGGACCGGGCAGTCCTCCGGGTTGAAAATCATATCCGAAGCCTTCCGGGTGTCATCGACACGACAAGAAGGCTTGGAACGGAGATGGGGTTTTACATCACCGAACCCAACAAGGGCGATTTCGTGATCAGGCTTTCCGGGAACCACCCGAAATCAACCTTCACTCTGATCCGGGAACTCAGGCCATGGGTTCAAAAAAATGAACCCGAGCTGGACACGGACTACTCCCAGGTCATGGAGGACAGCCTCGGTGACCTGATCGGTGTTTCAGCTCCGGTGGTGATTGAAGTCCATGGTCCCAACAGAAAAGACCTTTTGAGGACAGCCAGCATGATCCAGCACAGTCTTGACGGGATCCCAGGGCTTGTCGATGTCCACCTGTCCGTCCGTCCCATGGGAGACACCCTTGACGGCCACGTGATCGCTCCCCTTGCCGCACTTTCGGGACTGACACCGGAATCCATCATCACACAGACAAGAGAAGACCTCATGGGAATCAACGCAACAACCGTCCTCTCTCCCAAGGGACCGCTTCCTGTCAGGGTTCTCTACCCTTCCCAGTACAGAAATGGACTGATTCCCCTCTCCCACCTCCCGATGACCCAGTCCGACGGCTCCCTGATACCACTCTCCCAGGTAGTCACATTCGCCAATACTCCCCCCGCCATTGAGGAGGAGGACAAGAACCTCTCCCCGATCCTCCGGATAGAAGGACGTCTGGATCATGGAAATCTGGGCGGAGTGATCAAAGCGATCAAGACACGCATCTCCTCCCTCACTCTCCCGAAATCCTCGTGGGTCACTTACTCCGGTGCATACAAGCAGGAACAAAAAAGCTTCCGGACACTGGGAGAAGCCCTTCTGGGCTCGGTTCTTCTCATTGTGACCATTCTCTACGGGATGTTCGGAAAATGGACCGCACCTCTTGTCCTGACCGCAGGAATCGCCTTTTCAGTACTCGCCGGAATAGCCGCACTGACCATTTCCGGAAGAACGCTCAATATTTCTTCATTTGTCGGACTGATTCTCGTGGTGGGACTGTCTGCAGAAAACGGATTCCTTGTGGCAAACCGCTTTGACTCAGCAACGGGCTCCCCCAGGGAGAAGCTGAAAGAAGCGCTCTCTGACCGATTTCTGCCCATTGTCATGACCCACCTTGCCAATGCAGCAGCCCTTTTGCCGCTGGCACTCGGTGGAGGGGCGGGGCTTGATATGGAACGGCCACTGGCAGTGGCCGTTCTAGGAGGTCTTGCCGGATCCTTTTTTTCGTCTGTTTTCCTCATCCCGGCAGCACTTTCCCTTTTTCAAAAAACAGTATCTCCCCAAAAAGGATTAAACTAAATGATGTCCAGATCTGATTTGAGCATACCATTCCGGGCCCTGGCGGTCTTTTGTTCTGGAACTCTTTTATGTTCGACGATCATTCTTGCCGGCTGCAGCAAGCATCAGGAAAACCGGTCAAAGGCCGAAGTCTCGCAGAAAGAAGCCAATCCGGATGATTTCGTCAAAACAGTCCCCATCAAAAAGGGTCGTCTCTCCCAGGAGGTCATAATCCCCGGACGGATTACCTTTGACCCTGTCCATTACCGGAGAGTCATGTCGAGAGTCAGTGCGCTTTCGACCATCTCGATCAAGGCCTTCCCCGGAGACACCGTCTCAAAAGGCCAACTTCTGGCCGTCCTGCGCAGCAGACAGTTCCAGACCGCTGAGGCTGAAGCCGTCAGTGTTCTGGAAAGTCACCGGATGAACGCTTCGGGAAACAGGGACCTCCTTTCGCTTGCACTTTCCAAACTTCGAACCCTTGGGGCGTCACAAAATGAAATCGACCGCCTGATCAAAACCCACAAGCCCTCCGACCGGTATGAAGTGCGGGCAACCATTGCCGGAACCATCATCAAAACAGGAGAAATCGAAGGCAATCAGGTTCATCAGGGGGATTGGCTGTTCGAGATATCGGACCTGTCACATCTGTGGGTCGATGCCTATCTGTACCCGGGACAGGAAAGAGGTATAACGGTCGGGCTTCCTGTGTCGATCCGGACCCTCCACCCTCCTTTTGAGACTATTCCGGCGGTCATAACCAGGGTTTTTCCCATGGCCGATCCACTGACAAGGACTATTCCCATCAGGATTTCCCTTAAAAACCCAAGACATCGCTTCCGGCCAGACCTTTGGGTCTCGGTGCAGATCGTCCCCGACCTGCCCCAAACGGGCTATATCGTCCCCAAAGAAGCCCTTTTCCAGAATCAGGCAGGAACACTGCAGGTCTTTGTCAAAAGGGGGACAGGCTATATTCGTCTGAATGTCCGGAAGGTGGCCCAGAATGGCAGGGAAGTCCTCCTCGAAGGCCCCTTCCTTCCGGACGACCTGATCGTAACGGAAGGACTCCTCAGACTTCGGGCAATGGTTGGCAACAACAGTTCATCGACCCGGAAATAATCAAGAAACGCAGCAGAGTACTCATTTAACGGACCGGTCCGTGGGCTCAGATCGAATGGCCTCCATAAAATGCCCAGGACAGGACAAACCCCAGAACGCTGACAAAGATCCATAGTGCCACCCCGGCCTTGACCGGGGCGACCCCGACATGAAAAACCTTTGAAAGCCTCGTTTCAAGTCCAAGTCCCGCCATGGCAACCGCCAGAAGGATACTGTCGATGTTATTGAAGACACCGGTCATGGAAGGAGAGAGAAGATGCATTGAGTTGATTCCGACAACCACCGCAAAAGCAACGACAAACCAGGGGAAATGCTCCTTTCTGTTCGCGATGCCTCTTTCGCGTCTTCCTTTTAAAATCCAGAACTCGAGAAGAATGATCACCGGCAGAAGAAAGACAACCCGGGTCAGCTTCAGAATGGTGCCCAGAGCAAGGGAGGAAGGAGAAACATTGACCGTTGCGCCGATCACCTGGGCAACTTCATGAATCGAAGAACCGGCCCAGGCTCCGTAGACATCAAGCGGGAACCCCATCCAGTGCTCGATGGCCGGAAAAAGGAACATCGACAAGGTGCCAAAAAACGTTACGGTGGTCACGGCAAAAGCGACTTCCTCATCCTTCGCCTTGACCACGGAGTTTGCCGCGGCGACCGCCGAAGCACCACAAATCGCGGTACCGGTTGCCAAAAGCCATGAGATCTCCTGACTGAGACCAAGTGGCCGGACGAGAAGCCTTGCGAACAGATAGGTTCCAATAATGACCAGTGTGTCCAGCAAGAATCCCTTGACGCCTACCGAGACAATCTCCCCAAACGTCAGCGCAAAACCAAGCCCTGCAACGCCCAGGCGAAGAACCTGTCTGAATGAAAATCGGATTCCCCCTTCAAAAACCCCGTGGACAGGCACAAGATTCCTCACGGCAATCCCGAGAAGAATGGCCAGCATGACCGGACCCAGGGGCAGGTGCTCCTTCAGGAAACCGATTGAAGAAATCAGCTTCGCCAAAAGGGCGATGGCTCCGGTCAGTAAAAGGGCCTGAAATATGTGTCTGGCCTTTTCAATCATTTAAAGCGATCCCTTCACCCATGCAAAAACATATTACCCGTCTCATGGCTTGCCCAACATCGTTTGACGGTGAACCAACCATCCAGACAGAAACGGAAAGATTCCGGAAAAGAAGAGCCTTTTCCAACAAGCCGACAGCGGGAGAAACATCCGGTTCATGTCAGGAATACTTCGGCAAGGCAATCCTTAATAAACCCAGATCTTGTAGTCGCGATCGGCATAATCCAGAAGGTCGATCTGCCCCTTGCTTTCCTCCGGACCTGATACCAGCGGAAGAATCTTTTCCGCGCTCTCAGCCCTTCCATAAGCCACTGCGCAGTTTCTGGTCACACCTTTAATAACTCCAGACTCTTTAAGCTCGGAAAAGAGCTCTCCCATAACGGGATGATTTCCATCAAGAACCTCCGGCCAGTAGGTTCCCGCTCCGGCAAAAAAGAGCCGGGCTTCGTCTCCGCGGCGATGGGCTTGAAGGGCATAGACCAGAGCATGATAGACGCGACCTGGATCTGATTCTCCGGAGTAGACGACAAAAACATGCTTCTGCGGCATGATTCCTCCTTAGGTATTCATAAAAATATAAAACATGATTGATTGACTCTGTTGTCCGACTATCGAGACAACATTTTCCCAAGAACCTATCTACTGATCGATAGATTCTTGGCCCGCTTAAAGCAAATAATGTGGATCAGGCCTCCAGAAAACGGCATCAGGGGGAATCCCAGGACAACAGGACTCTTATCGCAGGCGGAACTTGAGTCAACGACTCCCTTGCGGGAAAGACCCTTCGAACAAGCATTTCGCCTTCCAGAAAAGAGAAGATGGCAGAGGCGATATCCCTGCTTTCTCCGGGAAAGGAAAAAACACCAGACAACCGGCCCTCATCAATAACCCCGCCAATCCAGCGGATATTATCTTCATAAAAAGACTGGATCTCTCCCTGAACTGTTTCTGAAAAAGCTGACAGTTCTGCTGAGAAAACAGCAAAGAGACACAGACGAGATCCACCCTTGGAAAGAGCCGAAAACATCTTCAGGTAGCTTGTCAGACGATCCTGTGGCGAACGGTCTGTGAGATCGATGCTCTGGATGACTTCATCAAAGTCGCGCCGGTAACGTTTCATCAGGGCACGGGCCAAATCGTCTTTTCGGGGAAAATAGTAATGGATGCTGGCCGTCCGGATCAGGATGCGATCAGCAAGATCCCGATAACTGAAGCCATTAAACCCTCGCGCTTGAACAAGCGCCTGAGCAACATCAATGATTTTCTCTTCCATATTGTTCTGGACCATTTCACAAACCTACCTGCAGATAGGTAAATTGTCAAGACCATAGCACAAAAACATCAGCGACTCTTCCTGGCACCCGATTCTCAGCCATGGCGGCACCTTGCTAAAGAGGGATCCGAGCCAACCCAATATTGACATTCCCCCCAGCCAAACCCTACTCCCCGAAAGATTCCTCCATTTATCAAAACAGAATCAATCTTCAATAATCTTAAGCAAATAACATCCCCGGGTCTAACCGATCCTCAACATCAAACATCAGTTTCAACCCTGCGACAAGAAATTCCAATCTTGATGCATTTCAAATCTTCCCGTAACAGATGTTTCCTACCATCCCTTCGGGTTCCTTCCAGGAAACCTGTCCATATTTTCAAAAAACAATCTGATTCTTAAAAATGGGAGTCCCTCATGAAACAAACGTTAAGAAGGGAATGTGTGTCAATTTCCCTGGCCCTGCTTGCATTCGGGACACCGGGTACATCATGGGCGGTTGAGCAGTCCCCTGCGTCCCAGGTCGAAAACTCGCCGGCCCTGACAAAAACATCCACACTCTACGGAATCGTTCGATCCCAGAAAGACCGGAAACTTTTGGGCAATGTCTCCATCATCCTGCACAATAAAAAAACCGACGCCTCCCTTTTGGAAAAAACAAACAGCCAGGGAGGCTACCTTTTCACCGACCTCCCTCCCGGAGATTATGAAATCGTGGTTGGAGGCGGCAACTTTTCCCAGTCCAGAAAAGAAGGATTTTTGAAAGCGGGAATGACCGGAGAGATCGATTTTTCAATCCAGATGCTGTCTCGTGGTTCATCGGTCCTTCTCGGAACTATTACCCAAAAAAAGGGTGACACCAAAACCCCCGTTTCCGCAACAATCAAGGCCAAAAATCTCGTAACGCATGAGATCTATGTCCTGAGGTCCGACCAGAACGGCAACTATCAGCTCTCCCAGATTCCCGGAGGAACCTACCTTGTTCAAGTGACAAAAAACGGATTCCTTCCTGTTTCCGA
>JAKCCY010000086.1 GCA_021838765.1 Nitrospirota bacterium | reverse complement strand
TGTTAAGATTTGAGGGACCGACCGTCGAGAGAAGAGATGAGATCCGAAACATCATTGAATCCATGCTTCAAAAAGCAAAAGGACTCATGATGGAAGAGAATCCGGCCATAACCACATTTTGATCCGTAAAAATCAAACCGGGAAAAGACAACTTGGAAAGGAGTGCGCAGTGAAGATCATGAAAAAAAGACTCTCTCTTCTGGCCGTTTCCTTCATTTTATTGGCAGGGCCATCACTCCTCCAAGCAAAATCCCCTGAACATCCTTCCCTGCGCATTTTAAATCACCATGACAACGAAAAAATTCACGGGAAGAAAATCCGGCTAATCCTCAAGGTGTCCCCCTCTCCCGATCAACACCACCCCATTCACCTTCATATCTACGTCAACGGACGGATGGCAACCATGATCACAATCAATTCTCCCAAAAAGGTGATCACCTTACACCATCTTCCCAAGGGAAAAGATGTGATTTCCTTTGTTCAGGCCAATCCATTGACTCACAGTGATATGGTCCAAATTGATATGAAAAACAAAGAGATGGGGGGAATGAATTCAGAAATGAACCCCACAAAAAAAAAAGAGAACGAGCCGATGAAGGCAAACACCTCCTGTATTTCGATAACTGTCGCACCCCTTTGAGGATTTTTTCGAGAATTGATTGATTCAAAATCATGCTCGGTAGCGTTTAGCGTACATGGGAAACAGTTAGGCTAAGATTCATTTGCGCCCATAAGAAGCCAACAAAGGCACTCGATTTTCGGCACTACAGGTTAAACCATTGGGAGCACCCATAAGACAGGCGTCATTTTTCATGCAAGGGCTTGATCTTGAGAAACGGCTGCAATTGCATTGAACTCCCCTCCCTCTCCCTCAGAGCATAACGAATGAACTTTTCCATGAACTTCTTTATCTCATTGACCAAAGCATACTTGAGTTAACAGGCAGAATAGATTGAACACTTTCCAAACGCACCGTCCAGACAGCCGACAATGCGAACCTCCCCCATTATTTAGCAAAAACAACTGAAGACAAACCAAAAACCCAGGAGACAAAGACGACCAGAAATGAGGCATCTGGAATAACCTCCTGCTCACACGGGAAGAGTACGACAGAAGGAAGTCCTCAAAGCATGATCCCAATCATATTAGTCAAGTGTTGATTCCTATAGCATGCCTTTGGGTAATACCTGTTTGACTTGCAGTGAACGGTTAAAGTAAGGAGATTGTCCCATGGAAAGAGTCCAGGTCCATTGTTTGAAGAACGGTCCTTATGAAGTTGTTGGCGAGTTAACCATTACAGATGCCAACGGGAAGATCGTCAGCACTGAAGGAGTGGCGACCTATCACCTATGCCGGTGTGGAGGGTCCAAATCGAAGCCGAAGTGCGATGGCACTCATGAAAGGATTCATTTCCAGTCAGAATGACCGGGATGCCGAAGGGGCTTGGCGGGTCGGGTACCGGTTTTGCGGCTAGATTTGGCGTGAACCGGCAAAGGTCTGTTTCTCCGAGGGGCCTGTTTGTGAAGAAACCGGTAGGTCTCCCGTTTTTCATGTTACGCACCCTCCGAGCTTCCTCCTGGAGAAAAGCCGGTTTCCGAGTTGCATTCCTTAAGAATCCGGGATCCGTCGTTTGGTTCGGGGACTGTTTCGGTTTTCGGTCTTCTCGCTTTGCTAGTTTCCACGGCTCTTCTTGATTCCTTTCCAGGAAGGGTCCAAACCATTCGCCAGATGTTCCAGTGACTAGGTCTTGGGTGTCTGGGGCTCGGCATACAAGCTTACAGTCCAGGGGGGCCTATGGAAATAGAAGGAAAGTTCTGCAGGATCGGTCTCATTGCCAGAAACACATTGATGTTTCAGGTCGAAATACCAAAAGAGGCTTGGGCGTCATTTGTGCCGGGACAGTACGCCTATCTGGAATGGATCAATCCTCCGTTCACAGACGAAAAAGGTGACGGAAGGAATTTTTCCATTGTCTCGACAACATCAGATCTTCCGATTCTCTCTTTCGCAACCCGTCTGACCGGGTCTGCATTTAAAAAATGTCTGGAGAATCTCCCGGATGGCTCTCCTATCTGGGTTTCAGGGCCATTCGGTCGATTTTGTCTTCCGGCATGCTTGGATTCCCGCTCCCTCCCAGGGGAGAGACCGATCGTCTTCGTGGCGGGAGGAATCGGGGTTACGCCTTTCAGGAGCATGCTGATCGAGTCTGTTGGTAAATTCGAATCAACATCCTTCTTTCTTTTCACCGCCAATAACGATATCGAAGACTCGGTTTTTCGAGAAGAGTTCGAAGGGCTTGCCCGAGACCACAAGAACCTCTCTCTCCACCAGTTTGTTTCCCATTCCTCCATGGCTCTTCCTCCGGGAGTCGAAGTCAGGCCGTTGGCAGCAAGCAGCCTTTTTGAATCCCTCGGAGAAAAATTCAAAAAGGGCGATTTCTATATCGCCGGCCCCCCTTCCATGGTGGCTTCTTTCAAAAACGCCCTTTTTGAATTTGGAATCCTTGAGAAACAGGTTCATACCGATTTGTTCTTAGGATATTTCTAGGAAACCGACCGAAAACTACTCAGCATAGAACTCTGCCGCTCGGGTATGATGGCAGCGCTATGAGCTTCCTAACAGCACGGGGAGGAACGAGCGCGTTCATACAGCCTGGAGACGAAGAACTCCTGGAAGAGGGATATGAAGCAACAATATAAGATATTAATGAGTTATTTTATGAAAACAAAAGGATGGATTGTTTTGATCAGCCTTTTCTCAGCTTCGGGATGCGGAGTGTTTGATCCTACACAAATCCACACTAGGCTACCGGCTGAGGCATACGAACTGTCGATGATGAGCGGCAACTCATTTCAGAACCTTTCTGTTACGGCGAGGACCTGTTCTTCACGTTATATGGGTATCCAGGTCAAATGGCGGGTTGGAACAAATGAAAAACAGGAAATCCGGATTAAAAAAGTGTGGGGAGCAGGTGCTGTCCATAATGAATTGGCTAAGGACCTTTCCTTGCATGCGACGCTTGTTGTTCACTCGCCGGAGGGAGTTCGAAGAGTTGCTCTTCGGGGGATTGTACGTTTTTCCAATCTCTCTGCCTGCCAGATGCAATCAGCGGTTTTGGTTGCAAGCGCTGATGATTCTGTCGTGGAGCCCCCAATCTATTTTCTGATGGTTAATTCATCCCTTCATAAAGATCCCTGGGCGCCCAGAATCATTCTTTATTCAGGGTATAAAGAGAGGCTTAATGAATTTCTCACGATTGTTGGACCTATTCCGTTTCAGTCTTCCTTAACAGCTGCAATGAATCCGGTTGTTTTGGTGAACGGGGTTCCTCTTCCCAAGGCAGGCCTTCGCGGTACAGGATCCACTGGGCTTGATGGCCGCCTTAAAATGCGATTATGGTTAAAATCACAGCATCGGCCCATTAATATTTCCGGAAATGGAGATGAAGGAACTTTTTTTTCCACCGATTCTTATATGAAAGGAGTTGGTATTCTCCTACCACTAACCCATCCGGTGGCACACTATCCACTTAAGAGATATTCTTTTGTCCTGGGGGGAGGGTTATTGGTAGAAGGGCCATTGGGAATCGACGGTGTGATCCGTTTTGACCGGAAAGCTGGTTTGTTTGAGCTCAACGCTCACGTCAATCAGGCGGGTTCAGTGATCGGGGCATTCCGAACAAATGGCCGTTTTCAAAAAGGGTCCCGTTCAAGGTTTGGGCTTGATGGGGAGATTGATCTTTCCTTTGATTTCAATCATCAAATCATAAAGCTTGCGATGTTTCCGGGGCGTGACCAAAAAACTTACTGGATTGGCAGTTTGAATGAAAACCTTTTGGGGATAGCCATTCAGGAAGGTTCAAAGAATTAGAGCTGTCCGAGCGAACAAGGCAAAAACTTTATTGACACTGGGGAGCCCGGTTTTAAAAATGAGGCCCAAAATCGGGATAGGGAGGTTGCCCCCCTCTCTCAGCACCCGGATCCGTACCGGGCGTTGGAATCATTGAGGTCGATGTGTTTGAATTCCCCTGCGCACCGCCTGAGTCTGTATGTTCTCGACCCGCCCGGATTGATTTCTCACTGCCAGAGCCTGCCTGGGCTTCACCCTCCCCGCCCTTTGGTGAGCTTTGCCGAGCGAACAGCTAAGACCTTCTAATCCAGAGAATCAAGGAGCACTCTCTCCGATTCCTTCGGCCCTTCACTCCCTGCCGGTAGTACTATGGCCTCTGCTGACTTCTGGCTCCGGGCCGCTCCATCGCTCTTTCAGGCATAAGGTGAGATCTCCCCAGGATAGAGGATTCAATATCACCTTTCCGATAAGCGTCCAGTCTCGAGCATTCTCCAGAACCTGAGCTAGAAGCGCCTCGCCTCCCGGATCGGGCAAGGGCCAGGGAACCGGCTCAAGCTGTCGAAGGTATTTGGAAATGGTGGATGTGGACAGGGACAGGCTCTTGGCAATGGCTCGTCCCGACATTATCATCTCGCGTGAGAGTCGGAGAATCTCTCGGGCATGATTCATCGCCAACCTCATCTTTGGCATCGCATCTCTCCAGATTTAGGTGAATGAAAGCACCATCAATCTGAAGAATGCGAAGTTCATGCGAGGAAAACGACCCGAGATATAGATATAAAGGAGGGAAAAGGGTGTTCGCCATAACGGAAACAGGTGATCCCGTTCGCGAAAATACCCGATCGCCATCAGCAAGGATGAGTGATCGCGATCGGCGAGATTATACACCTCTTCCCGTGTGTCGAAGGGTTTTTTCACCGGGTAGACTGGACGATATTTCAAGGTTTTGAAGAGTGGCTCCGAATAGACGTTGTCAGACTTCACGTCCGAACGAGGGGCGAATACCCAACATCTGGAGCTCCCCGAGCGTTTTTGCTCCCTTCACTGGTACCCCGTTCTCCGAGTGCAGTACGAACTTCGGCGAGCCCCCCCTTTCGCTCTCCCGAAGAACGGTCTTCCAGGTCGTCTCGTCGCTCGGAGGATTCTTCCCCATAAACCTCTCATGGCACAATCTTTCGTCTGTAGATATCCAGAACTTCCAAAAGTCTTGACTAGATGACCGGAAAAGATCTTGGTCCAGGAGAGCCTTTTTCAGGCACAGGATTGATCTTGAGTAACTGCTGCAATTGTTGAGGATTTCTCGCAATCTCTCCCATAGTGTAACAATCAAGCTCCTCCATGAACTTCCTCATGGCATTGCGCAAAACAGACTTGAGATAACAGGTTGAATCAATCGGGCATTTCCCTGGTACACCGTCCATACATTCAACAATATTAAAGTTCGGCTCGCACATTCGAACAACTTCGCCTAGAGTGAAGTTCTCTGTCTCTGCATTATGATACAAGCCACCATGCCGACCACGGGTAGAACGAACAAGCCCTTTCGCTGCCAGGTTTTGTACAACTTTCATCAGATGGCTCTTCGATATTCCGTAAATTTTCGCGATTTCGGAGATATTAGAGCGCCTTCCAGGAGATGCAGACAAATACAAAAGCACCCGAAGAGAATAGTCCGTATATTGAGTCAGCCGCATACTGAACTCCTGATTGTTCTAATGGAAACTGACTGACATATTGCCAGAAAGCTGACCAGCTTCATCACTCTTTTTCGATTTTCCACTTTTCATAGGTCAAATTCATAAAATAATCCAAAGATAAAACTTGAACCCGACCTCGTTTTGAAAGATCCAGAACGCCTTCCTTTTCCCATAATCTGGTCAAACGAATCGCGGTCTCAACACTTGTCCCAGCCATCAATGAAAGACTTTGCCGTGTCACATCAAGTGACACAGGATTTTTATCCATAAAAGATAACTCCATATTCAGATTCTTCTTGCATAACGATAGAATGACCCTTGCTAGGCGAATTTTCACCCGTTCAGGAGAGATCATAAGACGAGACTGAAATTCTTGAATACGCATTCCGACCTCCCTGAAAAAACTCCTTCTGAAAGAATCATCCGAAAGCAGAGCCGTGCGGACTTTATCTCCGTAAAATCCTTCGACAACAGATGGGCTCTCTGCTTGTGCTGTCGTGGGATAAGGAAACTCCCCCATGATGGCAAAGCTCCCCAAAAACTCATTTACCAAGAGACGCTCGGTAATAAACGGATTGCCAAATGGGCTTTCCTTAATCATGACAATACAGCCCTGTCGGACCAGATAAAGATACTCGGAGGAATCTCCCTGATGGAAAAGGATGCCTCCTTTTTTGAGGATCACCCGCCTATCTGGCAAGTTTTTCTCAAACCATTCAATAATAGAAAATTCTTTCAAGACTCCTCCGTTAATAGAAGTTTACAGCTTCTTTTATGACAAGCATCATCTAACTATTTATCGGTGCGTATTAACCTAGTGCAGGGTTTGTGGATATTCGAAAAATAATTTAAACTAGGAGTTAGATATGGCCCCCTCTTCAACAAACACCACTAAATTCCCCTCCCTCATGACCCTTCCCACAGTAATGCAGGCCATCGTCATTTGTCCTTTATGCATTCTGGTAATCGCTTCTATTTTCTGGCTAAAACCTGCAACAGGGGGGACCGTTAAAGGCCTTGCACTGTTGACCGTTGGCATGCAAGCTTGCTCCGCATTGTTTCTGATCATGGCTTTTAGAGCAGCAAAATCCATCAGGGAAGCTCTTGACGGGAGAAAGACCATCCAGAAGATCACCTTGTCTGACAAGACCCTTTTGGATAAAGCCTTCATATGGGGTCGTTACGTGCCTATTGACCCTCATCCGAACCCGATGCATATAACGGATTGGCTCGACAACAATGAAATCATCTTAAGGTCAGTGCTTGTCACATTTGAAGAAGCCCATGTGATCCCTCCACAACTCAGGGAAGAGGTCTACAGAGCCTTCCACAATGGAGTGTCTGCATTGCTTGCATCACAACCAGAAGGGAACAATTCTTTTGCCTTGACCAAAGATGAAGACCAAACTCTGCTCAACCAACTCTTTTCTCGAGTTGGCCCTCTATAGCTTGAACAACACTAGTCGATCGTTTCATTAAAAAGTGGGTTGCTTTACTGTTTCGAAACCAAAATTTCTCCAACAGCGCACAACGGGATTGGCATTGATCTCCTCCACACCTTTCAGGATGCGCTGTTTCAGTTCTTCCTAGGACTGAACACGAATATGCTTGAGAAACCTGCGACTCATCTTGGAAAACAGGATTTCCACCAGATTGAGCCAGGATCCGTGCTTTGGAGTATGAACATAGACGAACCGGTTGGGGCCGGGAAGACAACCAGTCCCGGGTCTCTTTGGAGATATGGGCGGAATGGTTGTCCAGAACTGCCCGGATGGTCGCGTCCGCAGGATAGTAGGCATCCAGTTCCTTGAAAAGTTCGATGAATTCTCGGCTCCGGTGACGCCGATGGACCTGGGCGATCACCTGTCCATCCTGAAGATCCAGTGCCGCCAGGATGGACGCGGTTCCCAAACGCTTGTGTTCGTAGTCCCGGGAGGCTGTACGATGTTTCCCCGGCACCGGAGGAAGATCCGGAGAGACCGTCGCAAGAGGCTGAACACCCGGCTTCTCGTCCACGCTGACGGTAAACCGCGGCCGGCCGGCCGCGGTTGTCTGTGTTCTGAGCATCACTTCCTGGTAGACCATCAGGGCATCCCTCATTTTCCGGTCAAACTCCGGATCTTTTCGTTCAAGGTAGTAGGTGATCTTGTGGGGCTTCAGGGTCTGTCCCTCCAGAATCCGGTGAATCGTCGCCTTGGCCGCTTTCAAAAGGCAGGGGTGTGACCCGCCTCCTCGGCATGTGTTCGAACGTACGCCGCCAGAGCGCTCCGGGTCCACAGTTCCGCTGCCATTCCCAGATCCTTGGGAGATGTGCAGGCCAGAGAAACGACCCACACCTTGGCTTCCAGAGTGATGACCGGAATTTTTGGCCGGTGGTACAGGCCAGCCAACCCGGCCTCCACGCCCATGGACAAGGCCTTGTTGATGCATTTGTCGACCGTCATACGAGAGACGCATGTCTCGATCGCGATGCTGCGGAGCCGGCCGGGATTGGGACAACTCCTGGAGATGTTCCTGTTGTTCGGCATTCAGTATCAATGGTGCTTTTTGTGTACTCCAAGGCATTCGAACCTCCTTCATAGGGTTATGTGCTCACAAGCCTCCCTATGATAGCAAGTCCGAAAAAAGAGCACTTGGGGCAATGCACCCAGAAAACAAACTGTCTACACAAAGAGAAACGCTCAAACCACTCAATCTTGAAGTGACTATCGTGACGGATCCTCAGGAAGAACCGGGGATCCAAAACGAGGCGGATTTTTCTGGCATTGGGTAAGGATCAGCCCTGAATACTTCAAAGCCTGCAAGTAATACTTCCCGGAATCATTGGACAAGGGCACCTTCTAAAAGGTGGGCCGACCCGAGTCTGAGCATCTTGATTAAACTATTATGTACTTGTTCTCCCTCCGGAAAAAGAAAAACTTCTTGCTCCCCCCTCGCTAGCTCGATTGGTCACCTCAAATCAGCCACCGATGTCAGTGTTGCATCGACCTCAAACATCATTGGAATGATACTTTTTCAAGGAAGCAACCTCTCCAGTATCGCCCGCGCCCGATTTTCCACTCACAAACACCCATAGGGAACATAGCGATTATCTCGATAAAATTGTCAAAAATCGTTAAAAATCAAAATACGCACCAAGGGCAACATAATTTTCTTTCAAGAAAGGAAAGTCATACATCGGTGAATACCCGTTATAAAAATCGATCGCTGTCCTGAACTGAACCCATGAGGCAGGCCTGTGTGTCAAGATCCCGATCTGGAGATCTTCAGATGGGGTATAACCATTAATTCCCTGGGAGATGACATTCAACGCCATATATGCTCTTGAATAGGCTGCCTTCCATTCTGGTGCATAGAGTTCAAATCCCGCCTGTCCAATCAGTGAGTCTTGTGCTGATGGATAGTAGCCAAGACCTACGACTCGATAGGAACCTCCGCCATAAATCCGGAAATATCGGGTGACATCATAGGATGGGATGATCTGAAGCAATTCTTGCCCATAGTCAGTATTCTTGTTCAAATTCATCAAGCTTGTATAGCTATACCCCGTGTGGGAGCTGTCGTGATAGAAAAAGATCCTGGTGGAAAATTTGTTGTAGCGGATTGTGATGGGCAAGCCAATGATAAAGTCGGTACTTTCCAGAAAAGTTGCGGTCTGAACAAAAGCAAATCTTGAAAACGCAGCTCCCATGACCCCAACCTGGATGGATTTGTTGATCCCGGAAATCTCACTTTCCCATCGGATAATTCCAATATCTGCGCCAAAGGTTCCATCGAATTGTCCATATCGATTGCTTGACCCCAGAAAATAGCTGATATTGCTTGTGGGTTGTCTTGGGTCAGCAAGCAGAGGGGTAAACGGATCACCTTGCGGAAAGAACAATACTCTGTACCCATTTTCGCTGATGGCACCATCTTTTTCATTTTCTTCCGGAGTTAAAGGGTCCTGGTAGAGAACTGCTGATGAAGTTTGGGTGGTTGTTGTGGTTTCTGGTGTTGTGGTTTCTGGTGTTGAGGATGAGGCATGGACCGCGTTCGGTGAGATGGTCATGAACGAAAAAAATAAAACAGCAAGCGTTTCAATAGATGGAATTGTTATTGGACTTTTCTTATTTTTCGATTTTGGAAATAGGATCACCTCAGCCTCCGTGTCTCTGTTATTTTTACTTTTTCTTTAATAAATTTAGGAGAATATTGAAAACATCTTAATAAATTAAAGAATTATTACTGTTAGCAATTTTGATTTACTTATGACTATCTTCCTGGTAGGATTGGGGCTCTTGCCTCCAACATTGGCAAAATCAACCGGCGAGTAGAGTTAAGAGAAACACCGAATCCTTACAACATCCTTCTCCATCCGAGGTAACGTCACAAACATTTGGTCACCAATCCATTAACCCGTAGCATCAACACTTCTAGTATTTAATTGCATAAGTTAGTAATTGTATTTCTTAGCTGGGCACCCTTGACCTCCCGTTTTTTCCAGACGAACAGGCCCGCGATCAGATCCTCCCTGCTCGGGAATCTTGCTCCCGTCAGGGCTTTGCGGCTCAGGATGCCTAACCAGATCTCGATCTGGTTGAGCCAGGACGCGGAGGTCGGGGTAAAGTGAAAGGTCACATTGGGATGACGGCTCAACCACTCCTCGTTTTTCTTGTGGGTCGACAGATTATCCAGAATCACATGAATGTCCTGATCGGCAGGATAATCTCGCACGATCTCTTCCATGAATTTCTGGAAGTCTTCCCGCTTCTTGGTCTGGGTCGTCTTGCCACGAATGATGCCAGTGGCCACTTCCAGTGCCGCGAAGAGATTCACCGTTCCATGACGCTTGTAGGTGCTTTTCAGGCCACGAACGATCTTTCCGCTCGAGGTCTTGACGTATCCGGTCGGCCGTTCGATCGCCTGGATCGTGGGCTTCTCGTCCACCGACAAGACCAAGGCATGCGTCGGAGGATCCAGGTACAGTCCGATCATATCGGCGGCCTTCTGCGTAAACTCCGGATCGGTGCTGACACACCACGACCGGCGACGGGCGAGTTGAATGCCCTCCTTTCGGAGAATCCGCCAGACGATGTCATCCGACACGCCCAGAACCTGGGCCAGCGTTCCTCCGTCCCATCGCGCCAGGCCCTCCGGAGGAGACTGTTCCAGCTGAGACAGGATCCGGCTTTTCAGATCCGGTCCGTAGGTCGCAGGCTTTCCGGAACGCGCCTGATCCCGAAGACCCTGGATCCCTTGTTCGGAAAACCGCTTTCTCCATACACCGACGGTGTTGGGCCGGATCGAAAGCTTTTGGGCCACTTCATCGTTTCTCATTCCCTCGAGGCACAGGAGAACGATCTTCGCCCGTTCCCGAAGCCGGGCCTCTTCGCTCCGGCTTCGGGACAACTGAATCAGGGCGCTTTTCTCTTCGGGGGTACAAGTCAAAGCTTGTGCAACTCGGGCCATTCGGATGCCTCCTTGGTTGGTTATTATATCCCAAGGAACATACTATATAATATCGCCAAAAAATGCAATTACGCTAGGCATCCCCAGATGGACCAAGATCGCGGTCTCCAGGGCGGTCATGTTCGCCGTCATGATCTGGTCGTCCATCGCCTTGCCTTATTTCCGGAAAGAGTGACAAACGCCACCCCCCGACAGACAGACTTGAATCGAAAGGATCTCCCATATGATTTCCACCACACCAGACACAAGGATTCAAAATCACTTCCCCATCACGGAATATCGCATAGCTTCTGACCCGGCTTTGTAGCCAGCGGGATACCAGAAATATTTTGCGTGTTCATAAGCTGACGTGCTCGCCCATTCGTACACCCCCAATCCGGAGGCACATATCATGATGACTGCGAGCGATGCAGTGATCACCGCAATTTTCCCGACTCCTTTCCTTTTTTTTTCGCGTTCAGCAAGTTCGAAAATCACTTCGTTGAGCTTAAAGGGCAATGTCGCGTCAAGTGCTTTTGCCATTGCGACTTTCTGTTGCTCTCCAGACTTTTGGATCTCTAACACAGCTGCTGAATGCGCTTTTTTGATCTCTTCGGTTGTCAAACTGATAATTGCAGACGACGTTTCCTTGAGAGTTCTTGTAACTGTCTCGACTTCTGTCCTGACAATTTTTGGCCATTCTCCATACAAATCCTGGTAGAAGTCCAGAGCGAAAACAATTTGCCAGATTGCATCATTGTCTTGAATCCCTAATGCTTTCCCAATTTTTAGGAATCGGGCTTCCACTTCAGGCGACATCTGTTTTCCGTATAAATTATTATAAAATTCCCTAATCTCCATAAATACCTCCGCATAGAATCACTTTTTTTACAAACCTGCTTCGTTGAAAATACGGTATACTTGCTTACGCCATCGGCTCAATTCAGCCCGGCTTCCGAGGGGCATCTCCCTCATTCCTCTGGCGATCGACATGCGCTGGACATAGATATCATGTGTCACGCGGTTTGCCACTTGAGGAAATGAAATAGAGATACCTCTTTCCGCTTCGATTTCTTGCTTGAGTTCAGATTCGTTGTATAACGAAAATTTTTCTTCCGATCCAAAATGTAGATTCTTAAAGATGATATACTGTGCGTTCTTGACAACATCACGAAACTTTCGCAAGAGCTCGAGTGAATCTCTTTGCGTATTGATGACCCAGACAATAACTAGTGCTCGATTTAGTTCCGGAAGCGCAATTTCAAGATTCTCGATTCCCTGTGTAGGGTCAATCCGCGCACCACTATTGATCACGATTGGCCCATCATGTGCAGCTCCCGCATTCACTAGCTCGATCCATCCATCCGCTTCGTCTAAGACGAGTGTTTAGATCGG
>JAKCCY010000228.1 GCA_021838765.1 Nitrospirota bacterium | reverse complement strand
CGTTTCCGGCGAGAGTGTCCCGGCTTTTGATACGCTCGACGATGTGACAAGAAAATGGCTTGAATCCCTTTCAAGGCACCTTCAGCAGATTCATGGAGAGGTCCGGGCTCTCAAGGGAATGATCGCCGAAAAAGTCCATCAGCCTACCCCCCCCGCTCCAGAATGAACCCCCTGATTTTACTTCATTGCGGCTTGGGAACGGAGGAGACGCCGGTCTCCCGGGAGTTCCTCTCAAGGACTCTTCTGGCAGCGAAAGGATTTCTGCTGGAAGGTGAAAGCGCTCTTTCGATTTCATGGATGCTCGTTTCCGAGCTTGAGAAATCCGGTCTTTTTAATGCCGGTCTCGGCGCCATTTCGCAAGACGACGGAGTGGTCAGGCGGGATGTGGGGACGATGAACGGGGCAGATCTCAAGGCGCTTGGCCTGATGTCCCTTGTTGCAACGCCGAGTCCAATGGACCTTCTTGTCAGGCTGTATTCGCGCACACGCCATGTGCTTCTCTCGGGAGCGATGGCCGAAAGCTGGGGTGCAAGACATCACATATCAACCCCTGGAAGGCTTTCCCCTCCCTTGGATAAAGCCATGGCGATCTGGGAGCGGAAAATGGGAACGCCAGGGGGAGGAACGGTCGGAGCGGTTGTCAGGGATATGGCCGGCCATGTTGCCTCGACGACGTCGACGGGCGGAATGGGGGACATGTTGCCCGGAAGGATCGGGGACAGCTCGATTCCAGGGGCCGGATACTATGCTGATGACGAGCTGGGTGCCATCTCGATGACCGGACATGGCGAGGGGATCCTGACCATGGCCATGGGGATTCGTTTGCTGGAAGCCCACCAGGGGGCAGAAGATCCCCTGACTGCCCGGAAGAATTGCGAGAGGATCCTGTGTTCTCTTGAAAGACGGACTTCCTATCAGGCCGGAGCCATTCTGGTGAGCCAGAAGAATGGCCCGCTTGTCCTTCATCTTGGAGAGAGGATGCTGACAGGCTGTCTGCTGGAAAAGGATCAAATCCTGATCAGGGACCAATGGCCAGGAAGATCGATGGATCAGGAGAAAATGCTTAACGGGCAGTGACCTAAAGTGGGGTTGTTTAACCCAAGGCATTTTCGGCAGGTTCTTCTGCCAGACTGGTCTCACCTTGACCGGGTTCCTGGTCGGGTGAAGGGCGTTTTTTTACTGAAACCAGGATGACGCCAGCAAAAACCATGATCGAACCCATTGCTTCCTGGTCAGAAACTCTTTCCCCCAGAAAAATCATCGCCAGAAAAAGTGTCGCCACCGGACCCAGAAAAGACAGGATGGCGGCCCGGCTCGCTCCGATATAGGCAATCCCCTGTGACATCAAAAAAGTTGGGAGAGCGGTTGAGAAAATCCCCATGAGGACTCCGATCTCAAGGACTTTCCCGTTGATCTCTCCGATATGGAGGGATCCGACCGCAATCGACTGAATCAGGATGGCCAGAGTTGCGGTAATCATGACGACCGATGTGAGCCAGAGGGGATTGACTCTTTTGACAAGGTCCTCAACCCCGAGAAGGTAAACCGCATAGAAAATCCCGCTGCCCAGAACGAGCAAAATCCCGGTCAACCCTCCATGAGAAGATCCCGTCGATCCATGAGTGACGATCACAATTCCGGCATAGGCCAGGGCGCTTGCAAGAATTTCCCGGACACCGGCCCTGCGCTTTAAAAAGACCCAGGCGAGAAAAATCACAAAGGTTGGATAGAGAAACAGCACAAGACGCTCTTCTCCGGCACTGATCAGGGCAAGCCCGTCAAAGTCGAGAACGCTTGAGATATCAAATCCCAGAAGCCCCAGAAGAATGATCCACAGGAAGTCCCGACTCCAGACGGCAGGTTTCTCGCCGGGTGTGTTTTTGGCGAACCAGAAAAGACCAGCACAATAGAAGGGGAGCGCCGCGATCATTCTGAGGGTGAGAAGAGTATCCGGATCCACACCCTCGCGGTAGGCCAGCTTTGCCAGAATTCCTTTCATGGCAAAGCAGACTGCAGAGACGACAACAAAGCCAATGCCAAGATGCTGCTTCCTGAAAATCGAGACGGAGTTCAAAAGCGATTCCTTTTTGTTCATCAAGACCCGTTTCGGAGCAACGGGAAGAGTCTGAGAGGGCTCCATGCCATCTCTTGCATGTTTCATACGAACTGTTTTCAGGGTATAAACAGTTTACTTGAAATATGATCTAAACTGAAGTTCCATTTCCTGGCGGGGCTTATCTTGTTCCTGGAAAAGGAAAAAGGGTTCCTTTTTGGTTAAAATTGTAGGCAGAATAATACTACAGATATCTTGACATAAAATAATTAATATCGTATTATCGTAGTATGAATAAGAAGAGCGCAGCTGTTCATCTCGTCCGGATACGGAAGCCCCATAAGGGGAAGGTCTACACCTCCGTCCTGCTCCGTCGAAGCTTTCGGGACGGGGAGAAGGTCCGCTCCGAAACCCTGGCCAACTTGTCCTCCCTCCCGGAGGAAACGATCGACCTTATCGAACTGTCCCTGAAGGGTGCTCCCCTGGGACGCCTGGACGAATCGATCACGGTCGTCCGAACCCTTCCCCACGGGCACGTGGCGGCGGTTCTGGGAACCCTGCGGGAGAGCGGACTGGAGACGCTTCTGGGATCCCGAAGGACAAGGGAGCGGGACCTGA
>JAKCCY010000085.1 GCA_021838765.1 Nitrospirota bacterium | reverse complement strand
CCCTCCTGCTTTTTTTGAGGCATCTAAAATTTCGATGCCAACCATGTGACCTTCCTTGTCGTAGTCCAGAATAATGCCATCAGCCACTTCCTCACTACTTTCAATGCTTTCACCGGTCAGATCCAGATAAATGGCGTCTGCCTGTGGATCTATTCTTACCCGCATGGTTTCCTCCTGTCGAAATACGCGGTTATCATATACTCGTGATCGTCTTCCCGTGTAACGACTCTCAACATCTTTCTTCTTTCAGAATAGCATTTTAAAAAGGAGCATTTGTTACCATTGGTCTCGATTTATCCGGATTGGCGATCGTTTCTTCTACAAGGCTCGTCAGGATTTCCCGGCGGTTGATCTGAAAAAAGCGTGAGGATCGTAACGAATCACTTAATGACCCGAACTCTTCGTCTGGGCTTCGACCGTTTTCCCGGATCTTTCCTTTTTCAGTTTGTCAATTTCTTCAGCAATGTCTTCTGTCTTTAAATGAGTGTATCTGGACAGCATCTGATAGGTTTTGTGACCGGTGATTTTTTTTACCTTTTCCGCGCTCAGCCCCAACTCGAACAGCCTTGACGTGGCTTCGTGCCGGAGATCATGAAAGGTGAGACCGTTAATCCCAGCCTTCTTGCAAGCGTGAATGAAGACCCAGGTAATGGAATGAGGATCCGTATATCCGAAGACTCTTCCATCTATTCGACGAGGAATACTCGATAGAATCCGAATAGCTTCTGACGATAAGGAAACGATCCGTACTTCTCCGGTTTTCGTTCCCGGAAGGGTGACTGTCCTCTTTTTTAAGTCTACATCATCCCAGGTCATTCCATCGATCTCCCCTCGCCTCATGGCGGTTTCAAGGGCAGGAAGGACAATATGAGGGAGGTCTCCTCCATATTTCTCGCAAGCATCCAGAAGAGCCGTTTCTTCCCCGGGGTTCAGGCGGCGATCCCGGGAAACTCCTCGACCGTAAGGTAGCCGGATGGCCTGGACGGGATTTCCAAGACCTGACATGCCCCATTCCTTGCTGGCAACGGTGAAGAGATGCGAAAGGATGACAAGTTCTCTTCTGACAGTCGCTGGTGAGACGGTTGCGAGCCGTTCGTCACGATACTCTGCAATGTCTCTTCCTTGGATTGTCGCCAGAAATCGTTTTCCAAGACTGTGGATTTTAAGGTTTTCGATTTGCCGGGATTCCTGGTAGGAGCCTTTTTTCTTTTCCGTGATCTCTGTCAGATAACGATCCAGCGCTTCGGAAAGTGTCGTGTTCTCTGCTTCTTTTCTCGAAAAAAAAGCTCCCCGATCCATTTCGCTTTCGATCAGTCGCGCCCATTTTTCCGCATCGGATTTATTGTTGAAAGTCTTGTATTGGGAGGGGAAGCCCTTTCGAATGACTTGGGCCTGTTATTGATAAGAACCACGTTCTCGAATTGCCGCCATAATTTTAGCCTCCGGAAAAGTGGATTCCGAACAAGCTTATTATGGCATAATTATGGCATAAAATATTTTTTAAACAATGGCTTAAATAATGGTGAGCCGCCTGGGTTTCGATCCCAGCACACTCGCCTTAAAAGGGCGATGCTCTACCGAATGAGCTAGCGGCTCGAGGGACATTCTGCCGTAAACAGCTTGTTTTGTCAATTGATTATTGGGTGATTGGTGATGGCTGTCTTGAGAGAGTTTTTTGAAGGTGCTCAAGAATTCCATTGTGCAGGGGGAATTTCTATAACCATTGAACAAAGAATGAGTTTGGGGAAGTTCCTTTTGTCGGGACTAATGTGGGTTTTCAGTTATGAGCAAATGGCGCCACACCTCCAGAAAAACCGACAAAATGATTGGCCCGATAAAAAGACCAATTAACCCAAATGTTTCAAGACCCCCAAGTACTCCCAAAAGAATCATGAGAAACGGGATATGGGATGTTCTGCCGATAAACATGGGTTTGACGAAATGCTCCATTCCACCAGAGACCAGAATGTTCCATGATGCAAAGACAACTGCAGTTATGGGATGCCCTGTCGCAAGCAGGTAGATGGTGGCAGGAAGCCAGATGATGGCTGCCCCGATCGGGAACAGGGAAGTGATGAATATGGCTGTCGAGAGTAGCAGGATGTTTGGAACTCCTGCGATCTTCAAAGCTGGAGCAGCTAAAAGGGCTTGGGCAAGGGATGTAAAAAACAGTCCATAAATGATTCCTTTAGTGGTCGGTGGGATAACCCCCAACGGCCTTGTCAGGTTTTCGCCCGCAGCAGAATCGGACAGACGGGTGATCTGTTCCCAGACATTTTGTCCATGAAACAAAAATGCAAATGTCCCGAGAAGCATGATCAGCAATTTGATCAGCCAGTGCCCCAAACCGGAAGCCAGGGATAAAAACTGGTTCCCGATTTCCATGAGGTGGGATTCAAGCTTCCCCGTTACACCCGTCAGCATCTGGGTATTGGTTTTCAAGCTGGTTGCCAAAAGGGCAATTTTATGGCCAATGAAGGGAAGGTTGATCAGCCATTTTGGAAGAGTTGCAGATGGGTCCTGAAGAAAATCCCTGAGGGACAGTGTTTCTCGGAAGATTTCCTGCCCGATTGGAACAGCCAGAAGTGTCAGTGGCAAAAGAACCAGAAGGCAAAACAGGAAGACTGTTAGTAATGCTGCCATAAATGGTTGTGGAACCCATTTTTTGATGAATCGTTGTATGGGGGAGAGGGCGAAGGCCATAATCGCCCCCCAGACAAGCGGTTCCAGATAGGGAGCAATGACCCAGTATGCCAGAACCGTTGCCAGCCCAAACAACAAAAAAAGAGATCTTCCGCCTTCAGTTCGATTCATGCAGTCATGTCTGGAAAAAGCCAGGGAGCTTCTTTGCGTCGTCGATCTTCGTAGCTTGTGATCAGCGCTTTTTTCTCAAAAGTCAGGCTGATGTCATCAAGCCCCTCGAGAAGGCACTTCTTGAGGAAAGCGTCGATTTCAAAAGGAATCGTTCTTCCATCCGGAAGGAGAATCAACTGTGATTCAAGGTTGATTTCAGCTTGGTATCCGGGTGTCCGGTCAATCTCCTTGAAGAGACCGTCAACAATCATCCGGTCAATGCGAATTGGCAAAATCCCGTTTTTAAAACAGTTATTATAGAAAATATCGGCAAAAGAAGGTGCGATTATGGCTTTTATGCCAAAATCCAGAAGGGCCCAGGGGGCATGTTCCCTGGAACTGCCTGAACCGAAGTTCTCTCTGGAAAGAAGTATCCTGCCTCCTTTGTATCGCGTCTGGTTGATTACAAAGTCAGGGTTTGGTGTGACTCCGTCGGAAAGGTATCTCCAGTCATAGAAAAGACTTTTTCCAAGACCTGTCCTATGGATGGTTTTAAGAAACTGTTTGGGAATGATCGCATCTGTATCAACATTTGCGCGATCGATGGGGATAACAATTGATTTGAGTGTTTTAAAGGCTTCCATCCTGTTTTTCCTTTTTTCAGTTCCAGTTTCGAATATCGACAAAGTGGCCGGTAATGGCCGCAGCGGCAGCCATCTCCGGGCTGACAAGATGGGTCCTGCCCCCTCTGCCCTGTCTTCCCTCAAAATTCCTGTTTGATGTTGACGCACAACGTTCTCCAGGCAACAACTGATCAGGATTCATTCCCAGACACATCGAACACCCCGGTTCTCGCCATTCAAATCCGGCTTCGAGAAAAATCTTGTCGAGACCTTCCTTTTCTGCCTGCTGGCCGACAAGACCAGATCCTGGTACAACCATGGCATTGACACTGGGAGAAACCTTGCGTCCCTTTATGATGCTTGCAGCTGCTCTCAGATCCTCTATCCTTCCATTGGTGCATGAACCGATAAAAACCCTGTCGATGGAAATCTCGCTTAATGGAGTTCCCGGCTCAAGTCCCATATATTTGAGGGCATTTTTCGCATTTTCTTTAGAGACTTCATCTTTAAAACTTTCGGGGGAGGGAATGGATCCTGTGACAGGAAGAACCATGCCCGGGTTTGTTCCCCATGTGATTTGGGGCTCGATCCTGGTGGCATCGATTTCAAGAACCCGGTCATATTTTGCATCAGGGTCAGAGTGCAGGGACTTCCAGGAGGAGACAGCCTTTTCCCAAAGGTCACCCTTGGGTGCCATCGGACGACCCTTGATATAAGAAAAGGTCACTTCGTCGGCTGCGATCATTCCGGCTCGGGCTCCTGCTTCTATCGCCATGTTGCAAAGCGTCATCCTGGCCTCCATGGAGAGTTCCCTGACGGCTTCTCCCGAGAATTCCAGAACATACCCTGTTCCGCCATCAGTTCCGATTTGACCGATGATGTAAAGAATCAGATCTTTGGATGTCGAGCCTTTGGGGAGATGGCCGTTGACCTTTATGAGAAACGATTTCGGTTTCTTCTGAATAAGGGTTTGTGTGGCCATGACATGTTCAACCTCTGACGTTCCCACGCCAAAGGCAAGTGCGCCAAAGGCTCCGTGGGTCGAGGTATGGCTGTCACCGCAGACGATGGTCATTCCTGGCAGGGTAAACCCCTGTTCAGGAGCGATCACGTGGACAACACCCTGTCGAATGTCGTCCATCGTAAAGATGGGGACAGAATACTCCATGGCGTTTTTGGTCAGTGTTTCAACCTGAAGGGCGCTGATAGGATCTTCAATCCCTTTCTTTCTTCCGGTTGTCGGAACATTATGGTCCGGAACCGCAAGTGTTGCCTGAGGTCGATGAACTGCCCTGCCAGCGATCTTTAGTCCTTCAAAGGCTTGTGGGCTGGTTACTTCATGGACAAGCTGCCTGTCTATATAGAGAAGGGTCGATCCGTCAGATTCTGTAACAACGTGATCATCCCAGATTTTTTCTAAGAGAGTTCGTCCCATTGTTGTCATGGCTCCTGTTTGGGTGCATGGGGTTTAAATAGATCAAATGAGAGGATATGATACCAAAAATTCTTTTTGAGTGCATGGACCAATTTTAAAAAGGATGCTTAATGTCGAAACGATGGCTTGTAACGGGCGGGGCTGGGTTTATTGGATCAAACTTTGTGTTGGAGGCCCGGAAGAAAAATCTGGCTAAAGTCTTGACTCTGGATCTTTTGACGTATGCCGGGAACCGAACGAATCTTTCTGCCATTGAGAAAGATCCGGACCATGAATTTGTTCATGGAGACATTTCCGATCCCTCTTTGGTCAGGTCTCTTATTGAGTCATTCAAGCCAACGGCGATCTTTCATTTTGCGGCTGAGTCCCATGTGGACAGATCGATTGACCATCCGGGCATTTTTCTGAAGACGAATGTGGAAGGGACATTTGTTCTTCTTGACGAAGCCCGCAAATATCTTTCAGGAGGTGGGGGAGATCCCGGTGAGCCATTCCGATTCATCCATGTCTCGACTGATGAGGTTTTTGGGAGTCTGGGGGCGGAAGACCCTCCCTTTACGGAGACAACACCATATGCTCCAAACTCTCCTTATGCAGCTTCAAAAGCAGCCTCCGACCACCTCGCCAGAGCCTATTTTCACACATATGGCCTGCCGGTCATTACGACAAATTGTTCCAATAATTTTGGTCCCTGGCAATTTCCCGAAAAATTGATTCCGACTGTCGTCTTGGCAGCAATAGAGGGGAAAGAGATTCCGTTATATGGAGATGGGCTCAATATCAGGGATTGGCTATATGTGGGAGATCATGTTCAAGCCATCCTGCGCATTCATGAAGCAGGCATCCCAGGGGAAACTTACAATATTGGCGGCAACAGCGAACGGACCAACCAAAGGGTGATCGAGACGATACTATCAATCCTTGATCAGGAAAGACCAAGATCAGACGGGCATTCTTATTCTGGACAGGTCCGCCATGTTACCGATCGCCCTGGACATGATCGACGCTATGCCATGGATGCAAGTCGCTTGAAGCGCGAACTCGGTTGGACTCCAGAGTTTTCTTTTGAGTCGGCAATAGGGGAAACGGTGAGATGGTATCTGGCAAATGAAGAATGGTGGAGGGAGATCCGTTCACGGAAATACGCTGGCGAGAGGCTGGGTGTATTGCCCCCTTTGAAAAAGGGGGCAAAATGAGAGGAATCATTCTGGCAGGAGGTGCCGGTACACGGCTTCACCCATTGACTTATGTCGTAAGCAAGCAGCTTATGCCTGTTTATGACAAACCCATGATCTACTATCCCCTTGTAACTCTGATGCTGTCGGGTATCAGGGAAATCATGATCATTTCAACTCCGGCTGATCTCCCCCTTTTCAAGGCGCTCCTTGGAGATGGTTCTGCTCTTGGTCTTTCCTTCTCCTATGAGGTTCAACCCACACCTGCCGGACTTGCCCAAGCATTTTTGATTGGTGAAAAGTTTATCAGGAAAGAGCCTGTGGCTCTTGTTTTGGGAGACAATATTTTTTTCGGGCATGGATTGTCAGAGGTCCTGCAAAAGTCGGCATGTCTTGAAAGAGGAGCCCTGATTTTTGGATACATGGTGAAAGATCCTGAAAGATATGGTGTTTTGTCATTTGACCCGGAGGGAAGGGTTCTTGAGATTCTGGAAAAGCCCAAGGAGCCGCCTTCGCGCTATGCCGTGCCTGGACTCTACTTCTATGACGGAATGGTTTCAGAGTATGCCAGGTCGCTTCGTCCATCGGACAGGGGAGAGCTTGAGATTACGGATCTGAACAGGTTGTATCTCGCCAACGGAGATTTACGCGTCGAGCGATTGGGCAGAGGGACAGCTTGGCTTGATACAGGAACGCATGAAGCTCTTCTTGAGGCATCGAATTTTATTGCCGCGATTGAAAATCGGCAAGGATTGAAAGTGGCTTGCCCGGAAGAAGTTGCCTATAGGATGGGGTATATTTCACGGGAAGATATTTTGAGAACCGGTCGTTCAATGTCCAAAAATGGGTATGGCCAATATCTGATTTCTTTGGCAGAGGAGGATCTTTTTTCATGAGAGTGATTGAAACGAATCTTCCCGGGGTTCTCCGGGTGATCCCTGACCTGTTCAAGGATCCCAGGGGATTTTTCATGGAGACCTACCATGCTGAGAAGTTCAAGGCCTTGGGACTTCCAGAAATTTTTCTGCAAGACAACCATTCCCGATCAGGAAAAGGGATTCTGAGAGGTCTTCACTTTCAGAAGACTCGTCAGCAGGGAAAACTTGTCAGGGTAGTAGCCGGATCCCTGTTTGATGTGGCGGTGGACATACGACAGGGATCCCCGACTTTCGGGCAGTGGTATGGTCAGGTCTTGACCTCTGAGAATCCTGAGTTTATTTATATTCCAGAGGGATTTGCTCATGGATTTTATTCTCTTGAGGAGAATACTGAGCTTGTTTATAAGTGTACAGAACTGTATGACCCTTCTGATGAAGGGGGAATCCTTTGGAGCGATCCGGATATTGGTATCGACTGGCCAGGAAGGACTCCGACCGTCTCAGCAAAAGATGCCTTGTATCCTTTATTGAAGGAGCTTTCTGCAGAGCATCTTCCCAAAATATAAGCGGGATGAATCTGTTGCGGAGATTGTCTTTTCAAAGGAGAAGTCATCTCCGCTGTGATTCCTGTTTTGCATCGCTTCTGCCGTTCAGATAAGGATCTTATTTCTTTATTGATCGGAGAGATCTAGTCTTTTTTCAGGGAGATCCCCAATCAGTCCAAGAGATTTCAATATTTTTATATAACTCCGGATTTTTTGAGGAATTCCTTTAAGAATAAGGAGTTTTGAATGGATCTTGTTCTTTGGAGACATGCTAAAGCAGAGGAACTTTCTGTATTGGCAGATAGCTCTGGGGAGCCGATGCGGGATCTTGACCGTCCTTTGACGGATAAAGGCTGGAGGGATGCCAAAAAAGTTTCAGGGCGGATAGAGAAGCGACTGGATTCGTCTTTCGTAATCTTTTCAAGCCCTGCACTGAGAACCATCCAAACCGCTCAGTGCCTTGGCCGAAAGATAAAGGTTCTTGATCTTCTGTACCAGGGTTCCGCGAAACAGATTTTCTCTTTCCTTCATTGGCCGGAACTTCAGTCGTCGACAGTCATTGTTGGACATCAACCCTCGATTGGCCGTCTTGCTTCCTTGATCCTGACGGGAGAGGATTTTCCTCTGGTGGTGGAACCAGGGGCATTTTTCTGGTTTCGTTGGAAAACGGGGTATTCGGGTGGGCAACCGGCGCTAGTTTGGGCCATGACTCCGGGTTGTTTGAAAAAAAACTCCAGGAAAAATGAAAAGAATGATTGACATTCCTTTTGAACCCTCAAAATCAGCTGATACGGTGGCTGGCGAGCTCGGCAAGCCGCATTGCAAGCTCCTTTATCAATGTCCTGTCCTTTCGGTCAAGTTGGCGAATAAGAATCATTAGCTGCCGGTCTTCGTTCGACTGGAGTGAAGGTTCGCTGACAACCGTTTCTGAAGATTGATCCCTTTCTCCCAAAACAAGCCAGTCCAGAGAGACATGAAATTCCATTGCGATGGCAGTTAAAAGCGTTATGGGCGGTATCCTGCTGCCGGACTCGTAGCGCGAAATATCCGTTTGGGAAATCCCGAGACGATGAGCCAATATCGCTTGTGAAAGAGCTCCTCTCAAGAAACGGATCCTTTGTGCGATACCAGAGGCGTGATGGTTGATATTTATACCCATTAAGTATAATATTTTCCTTTTATGAAAATTTGGAATATATTGTTAAATAAAAGAAAATTAGGGGATTATAAGATTGGATCTATTAACGGTCAAGCAAATCAAACTTGCTCTTTTACTCCGGGATTGGACGTTGGCTGATCTTGCCCAAATGATCGGGATTACACCATCGTATCTTTCGATGGTTCTTAACGGAAAAAGAAAGGGGCAGTGGGTTTGGGAGGCCGCTTCGAGAGAGCTCTCAGGTTGCTTGTCGCAATTTCGGATCTGAGCCGAATCTTGTTTGTCTGAGGAGCTAAGATTCTCATGTTGGATGTGATCCTGATCGGCTGGTGTGAGGCATCACCCGAATAATAATTTTATGGCTGCCGGAATAGACTGCTTGTTTCTTTCCGATGGACATATTTTCTGTATTTATAATATATCTTTATGATTTTAAAAATTGATTTTTTATGGCAAACTGTCCAAGAATCATCTCCTCTCTTTATTGAAAGTGTAAGTTCTATCTGAATCATCACATCCCTAATCTTTATGGATGCTCACGGTTCTCCGAACGATAAGATCTTGTGTCCCTTGGCCTTCTTTTCATTGGAAATTCTCTTGTCATTTTTTAGACTTTGTCCTGATGGGAGTGTTTGATGAGTCAAGATTCCATGGATGGGTTTGATCCATTGAACAAGGATTTCTTCGAATCTGTATTCAATTGGACGGGTATAGGTATCGGTGTTGTGGATCTTTACGGGTCTTACTGGAAGATCAATGATGCTTGGGCACAGATGCTGGGTTATACGAACGAAGAGCTTCTGAGTAAGAGTATCCGGGATATTTCACATCCGGATGACACCGAAAAGAGTTACTCCTCTCTTCAGGCAATGATAAGGGGGGAGATTGACTCCTACCGATTTGAAAAACGCTTTGTTCGGAAAGACCAGACGGAAATTTATTGTGATCTGATTGCCACGCCATTTAAAAATAGTCATGGCGAAACCGTTGGTGTCATTGGAGTCATGATCGATATTTCTGATCGGAAAATGTTGTCCCAACAGCTTCTGTCATTGAAGAATCTTTATGCCGGTTCCGCTCTGGTCCATCAAAACCTGCTTCAAGAAAAAGACTTGGGATCTCTTTTGGAGGAGGTCTGCAGGATTGGGGTCTCTTATGGAGGATTTGTTGCTGCGATGGTTGCCGATCTTGATCGGACCACCCGACAACTTCATATCAAGACAACTGCTTGTCCTGATCCTGTGATCAAGAAAATGCTGGATGTCCTTGAGCTTTCCTCCGACCCCGAGTCACCCGCCGGTATCGGTACGGTCGGTGAGTCTGTCCGAACGGGGAGGCCTGTCTTTATCAATGACTTTATAGCTCACCCGAACACGGGGCAATGGAAAGAGAGGGCCAAATATGCGAACGTGCGATCGGTGGCATCATTCCCTTTAAAGAAGAAAGGGAATGTCATTGGAACACTGATTGTCCTGTCGGACAAGATTGGCTATTTCCATTCTGAAGTCCTTTCTCTCCTGACATCGATGGCAGAAAGCATTTCTTACTGTATCGACAGTCTTGATCACCGGGAGAACCTGCTATTGTCCTCAACTGTCTTCAGGGAAGCGATTGAAGGGGTCATTATTGCCGACTATCATGGAAAAGTGCTGATGGCGAACAGAAGCTTCCATGAAATTACCGGATTTTTGCCGGAAGATATTCTTGGAAAAGATATCAAGGTGTTCCATTCTGATTCCCATGATCGTAATCTTTTCAGAAAAATCTTTAAGTCCGTTGCAACCACTGGAAAGTGGGAGGGAGAAGTATGGAACAGGCGACAAAGCGGTCAGATCAGGCTCCACCGACTTTCAGTTGTGGGAATAAGCTCTAAAGAAGGTATGTTAACTCATTTTATCGGATTCCTCTCCGATATCACCGCTCAACGGGAAGAGGAAGACCGGATGCGACGCTTGGCTTTTCATGATCCATTGACGGGACTTCCTAACAGGATGCTTTTTCATGATCGCCTTGATCAGGCATTGAGGGGAGCAAAACGATCTGATTCGGCAGTTGCTATCTGTTATCTGGATCTTGATGAGTTTAAGCCTGTGAATGATCGGTACGGACATCAGGTGGGAGATGAGCTTTTGAAAGAAGTGGCTCTCCGGCTTGAGCGGTCAATCCGTGAAGCGGATACAGTCTGCCGTATTGGGGGGGATGAGTTTATTATTTTGTTTCCCAATATTTTGGATGAAAATGAGATTGAGCGACTTGGAGAACAACTCCTTCAGGAAGTTTCCAAACCATTTGCATGGGGAGATGAACTCCTTTATGTTACGGCAAGTGCGGGATTGGCCTTATATCCGAATGATGGTGCGGAGTTAACGGACCTGCTCACCCAAGCGGATTGGGCGATGTATCAGGCTAAAAAATATGGTCGGAATCGCCTGTTCTGGAAGGTTAGTCCATCGGCACCAAATGACAGTGAGTTCTAACAGGAATCGACATCTTTCCTCTCTGATCTCTTGATGTCGGATTTTTATTGGTAGCTGTTGATTTTTTAAAAATACATCCTGTATGATGGGCGGATCATTTCGTGGCGGTGTAGCTCAGACGGTAGAGCAGGTGAATCATAATCACTCGGTCGGGGGTTCGAGTCCCTCCGCCGCCACCATAATCTCAATTGTGTTTCTATTCGTCCTTATTCCGTTAAAAATTCTTTTTCACAAGATCTTCCCTCAAAAATTTGAGACTTAGGACAAGTGCATGATTTTGACTCCTGATGTGAAAGGTCTTATCGTGAGAGCATTTACTCATAAGGTTTCCTTGGGGAATTTTCACTTTCTTTTGAAAAAGTTATAGATTGAAGCAGTTGCTTAAGAGATCGTTGAACATGAACTCAAGTTTTGAGATGTCAAAAGGGGGAACTATGCTTAAAAGATCCAGAGCAAGTTTTTTTGCTGGAAAGTGCTTTTTATTGGCCATTGGCGTTGCGGTTGGGATCACCTGCCTGTCCAATTCAAAGAAGGCGGAAGCCGCTATCCTTCCAGTCAGCCTTTCGGTCCAGGGGATCGGCGTCGATGTTCTCTCTGGTCAAAGTACGGTTTTGGGGAATACGAACAGTTACAGTGGTTTGGGTCTTGGTGGAGGCGCAATGGTCGAGCTTAATCTTCCGGGACCTTTATCGCTTCGTGCTCAGGCCAATTATATCCATTTTGCCGGTACTCCTGTTTTCAATATTCTGCCAATAACAGGCGGTGTCCAGATGGATCTTTTTAGTCTCCTGCCTTTTACTGTTTATCTCGCAGGAGATGCCGGATATAACGAAACAACTGGTTTAGGAACATCTGGCGGTAACTTTACCTGGGATGCCGGTGTCGGTGTCAGTTTCGGACCTGTTTATGTAGAAGGTCGGTACACTTATATTGCTGGACCAATCATGTCAACCTCCCAGGGAACAATGGGAGGTATGTCCTATATCCCGATCGTTGTAGGTTTTACATTCTTTTAGAAAAAAAATTCAAGGGGCTCTTTTATCGGACATCTTTTATGGAGGCATCTCTTCTCAGGAGAACTGTCTCCAAGGAGGTGTCTTTTTTTTTGAGGACTTATTGGTGGAAGAAAAATAGCGGCCTAATGAAACTTTTTAGTTAAGTGTTAGAGAGATACAGATCAGATCATGGGTTATCAAGCAATATGAGTGGTGACAGCAGGCGATGGATTGTAGATTGAAGGGTTGGAATGAATCCGTCATTAAAGATTGGAAACAATGGTGCCGAAGGCGGGACTCGAACCCGCACGGGGTTGCCCCCACTAGACCCTGAA
>JAKCCY010000227.1 GCA_021838765.1 Nitrospirota bacterium | reverse complement strand
TGACCTCCCCCCCGGGGGCAGTAATTCCCCGAATCTCCCTAAATATTTTGAAACTTGGGCTGAAGTCTCCGGGGTAGTCACGGAAGGCTCCGCCGTTTACTGCGCTGATCAATCACTATTGTCTAGTCGTCATGAGCAGGGCTCACCCTGCAGGATGAAAATGGGGTATCCTTCTTGCTGTCGTTCTCGCTATACGTCGCGTTTTCTTGGTACCGAAACAAGAGTCCGTATCTAGTCTGACGAGGGAGGCTTCCGGAACCCCGCATTGTTGCCTCGAGCACGCCAACCAGAGTCGCTGATGAGGAGACTCCCCGAGAACGACAACTCATTGATCCGTCGTAACCATTCTGGCAGGAGGGACCCCAATGGAACAGCTGATTGAGCGATGTGCAGGACTGGATGTGCACAAGGACACGGTAGCGGTCTGTGTCCACCTTTCCGGAGCAGGTGGAAAGACGGTTCAGGAGATCCAGACCTTCGGGACGATGACGCCAGATCTTCTGGCTCTTCGGGACTGGCTTGAATCCCTGGGAGTGACCCATGTGGCAATGGAAAGCACGGGGGTCTACTGGAAGCCCGTCTACTATATTCTGGAAGAGGGGTTCACTGTTCTTCTGGTCAACGCGGCCCATATCAAGAACGTGCCGGGCCGGAAGACCGATGTGGTGGATTGCGCCTGGATCGCGCAACTTCTGGAGCACGGGCTTCTGCGGGGAAGCTTTGTGCCGGACAAGCCGATCCGGGATCTGAGAGATCTGACTCGACATCGGAAGGTCCTGATCCAGGAGCGAGCGCGGGAAGCCAATCGCCTGCACAAATTCTTGCAGGACGCCGGGATCAAGCTGTCGTCGGTGGCGACGGACATTCTGGGGGTCTCGGGACGGGCCATGATTGAAGCTTTGGTGGAAGGGAAGGCCGATCCGGTCGCACTGTCGGATCTGGCCAGAGGTAAACTGAAGAAGAAGCTGCCGACTTTGCAGAAGGCGTTGACGGGTCGGTTCCGGTCGCACCATGCGTTTCTGGTCAGCCGGATTCTCGCCCATCTGGACTACCTGGAGGATGAGATCGACGCCTTCAGCCAGAGGATCGCGGAGGAGATCACCCCTTTCGATGAGGCGGTTGCCCTGCTGGACACCATTCCCGGGGTGAACCGCCGCACGGCCGAAGTCCTCATTGCGGAAATCGGGCCCGACATGGGACGCTTCCCTTCGTCGGGACACCTGGCTTCCTGGGCGGGGTTGTGTCCCGGCAACAACGAAAGTGCCGGAAAACACAAGTCCGGCAAGACCCGGAAGGGGGATCGGTGGCTCCGGATCGCGCTCACCGAATCCGCTTTGGCGGCGGTCCGAGAGACCGATTCGTCCCTGTCGGCCCAATACCGCCGAATCATGCGGCATCGGGGTCACAAGAAGGCGATTGTGGCGGTGGCTCATTCGATCCTCTGCATCAGTTATCACATCCTCTCCGACCGGAAGCCTTATGCCGAACTCGGAGCGGTCTCTCTGGAGAAGCGGGAGAAAGATCATGCCATCCGGCGATATGTAAAACAGCTTGAAAGACTGGGACAGAAAGTCATCCTTGAACCGGTGGCTTAGCGAGGTCTTTTTCACTCCGCAGATCCCCATTTTCTAACCAGATTTCTGGGTCCATCATACTATTATGGCCTTATGGTAGTCCGACCAACTCCACTCCAATAAATCGGCATATTTTGAACCGAGCTTCGGTTTAGGCACGAACACGGGCAGACCCAACTCCTGTTTCTTGGTCCTATCAAGCTCACACCTTCTCCGATATGCCTTCGCAAAATCCACATCAATGCACTCCCCCGCATTCCAGCGTGCTTCTACATCGCGCAACACATCGATTAAAACAGAATCACTTTCCGAGCCTTGTAAGCATAAACAAGACTCGTCGTTCTTCGACAATCCTCCCGCCGTTAAATTGCTACTACCTATAATGATGGCAATTTCTTCCCCCTTTACGAACCCATACACCTTCGGATGAAACGTTACGCCCTTACGGCTTGAGGCCCGCCGAACACTCGGCAAAGTGATGGTCGAATCAATAAACTCAGGAGAAGTTTGGCTGAAGTCGGTTCCAACAACCAGATGCTTGATTTTATTTGAATGATGTTTAAGCAGCAGAGAAGTCCAGTCGTTATTCGTTGCCCAGGCAACAGCCCATGAAAAATGTTCCGCCCAACCCATTAACTGCCGAATCATGGCTCCAGCTTCCGCAGCATTAAGGTAGATAATCTTCACATCACCCCTTTTACATATGAATGAGCCCGTCGCAAAACATCAAAAACTGTTCTCATAAATATTTGTATTAACAATTAACATCTAAAGATAATGGGTTAAGCGCTACGGTCCTCGCTGAATAAAGTCCGCAAAACGTGCGGCCCTCTGCTTGCCCCCTTTCGTTATCCTTGTCGTCCAACCCTGATCATTTTCCTTTTCTCGGAAGCTGAAATCGAATCAATACCGTTGTTGATCGAGGGATTTGGGGATCGCTCAATACACGGTCCTCAGGCCCCATGTTCTTGTACATCACACCACAACAGGCCGGCATTCTGTGCCCACTTAGCCCATAGGGATAAGAGATCACCCGGTCATGGAGATCCTTGGCCAAAATATCGACATGGGAAAGCCCTTTCGATTGTGCAATTTGGAAAATGCGACCAAGTTCCGATT
>JAKCCY010000084.1 GCA_021838765.1 Nitrospirota bacterium | reverse complement strand
GTTTCCGGTCGTCTGGATCGTTGAATTGGCTTTCAGGATCTCCTCAGGATTCGATTTTTCCAAAATGGAGGGGATAAATGAGTAAAGACCGGGACCGAAGGCTCCCGAGCAGACCGTTGTCAGAAGAACAATGACCTCAACGGAGGCAATGGTCAGGAAATGAAAGAGATAAAGAACCGGTATGGCCAATGAAAGGAGTGTCCTGAAGAGATCCAGGACAAGAAGGACCGAGCGTTTGTCGTGATGGTCAAAGAGGGCTCCGGTCACCGGTGAAAGCAAAAGAGGCGGAAGGTTCTGGAGAACTCCGGTGAGGGCAACCGCACCCACCGAATGGGTTTCCCGGTAGATATAATACAGAAGGGCGACACGGGCGATATTTTCACCCACCTGGGAGACGAATTGTCCGAGAAAAAGGTACCGCATCTTGCTGGCTGTTGTTTGCATCACTCTCAAGGGAGACCTCTTTTCCTCTATGATAGGGTTTCCAATCAAGAAGCAATTGGTGGACCAATCTGAGAGCCAAGACTCATTTCCTTGAAAAAGAAGGACTTAATTTTTTCGTAAATTTTGGAGTGTGTCCCGTTGGGAAAAATAGCGACAAGCCCTGTTTCCAAAAGAAACAGGGCCCGGATGAGAAAGACGCTAGGAGGGTTTTTCCTCAAGATTGGAAAGCTTTGAAAAAGCGTCCCGTATACCGTCGGACCATTGCCTCCTCAATTCATTGAAATAGGGGTCCGATTCAAGGATGTGCCATCTCATGTCGACTTTCAGGGAATCCTTTCTGTAGCACACGAGATCGATGGGAAGCCCGACAGATATATTGCTTCTCATGGTCGAGTCAAAAGAGACCAGAAGACATTTTGCGGCATCGGTCAAGTCCGTATCGGCCCTGATCAGCCGGTCGATGATGGGCTTCCCGTACTTGGCTTCGCCAATCTGGAAGTAGGGGGTTTCCTGGGTGGCTTCCACAAAATTTCCCTGGGCATAGACGTGAAAGAGCCGCGGCTCTTCCCCCAGAATCTGTCCTCCCACTAAAAAGGAAGCATTGCTGTCGATATAGTTCTTGATAAGGTGGGGACCATCTTTTGCCTGGACCTCCCGCAAAACCTCCCCCACCACACTCGCGACATCAAACATCGAGGGTGCGGACCATAATGTTTCACGGCCATCCCCGGAATGGGCCCTCCGGTCAAGATTGGAGAGTGTTGCCTGGGTAATGGAAAGATTTCCGGAGGTCAGGATGACAATCACCCGGTCACCGGGGCGCTCGTAGACCTTCATCTTCGAATAGATGGATATGTTGTCGACCCCGGCATTCGTCCGGGAATCAGAGCCAAAGACAAGACCCTTGTCCATCATCATTGCCGCACAATAGGTCATTGAAACCGTCCTTGCATGGTTGGGCCGCTATGGGCTTCCGGAGAGAAGTAAACCTGCTGGATCTCGTTAGAAAGAGCCTCGATCCTTTTCAGAAAATCATCAATGTATTCATGAAGCCCCACTTTAAAAATGTCCTCAATCCGGGAAAAATGCAACCTGGCATGGATTTCCCCGGCAATTCTGCGAACCTCTCCACCCGAACGTCCGCCGATCATGGAAAGTGTTCCCACAACCTGGTCGAGACAGGCATGAAGGGAGCGGGGCAGATCTTCCCTGAGAAGAAGGAACTCGGCCACCTTCATCGGGGTGATCGACTGCTGGTAGATTTTTCGAAAGGCCGTAAACGCACTGAGGGATCTCAAAAGGGCACCCCACTGGTAATAGTCCGCCGCACCTCCGATATCTTTCGGGTCCGGAAGAAGAATATGGTATTTGACATCGACGATTCGGGCTGTACTGTCGGCCCTCTCAATCGATGTTCCCAGCTGGATGAAATGGAAGCTTTCGTCTTGAAGAATGGTTCCGTGCGTAATTCCATTAAACAGGTGCGCCCTTTGTTTGACCCAGTCAAAAATCGGCCGGAAATCGGCTTCATTCTTGGCTTTCGCCTGAAAGCTTTGATAATCAAGCCATGTGTCATTGATGCTTTCCCACATTTCCGAGGTGATGGTTCCCCGGACCCCCCTCGCATTTTCCCTCGCCCGTCTGAGACTTGCATAGATACTGACCGGGTTGTCCTGATCAAAGCCCATGAACAGAAGAACATTTCTGGGTGTCACGCTTTTGTACCGGCTCAAAAAGGACTCACGGGTATCCGTGATGTTCAGGGGAGCGTTCCATTCGGTAAAGTCGGGGTTCTTTTCATGGGGTATCAAGGACATGATATACATGATGTTGAGAACCCTGGCCGTGTTCTGGGCTCTTTCCATATATCTTGCCATCCAGTAAACATTTGATGCGGTTCTGCTGAGCATCTCATTCCTCCTCCAGAATCCATGTGTCCTTTGTCCCGCCACCCTGAGAAGAATTGACAACCAGAGAGCCTTCCTTGAGGGCCACCCGGGTCAGCCCTCCCGGAATCATCGACACCCCGGTTCCCGAGAGGACAAATGGCCTGAGGTCGACATGTCTTGGCGCGATCCCGGAGTTTACGAAGGTCGGACAAGTGGACAGAGAAAGAGTTGGCTGGGCAATAAAGTTGGCCGGATCCGCAAGGATTCTTTTCCGGTAGTCCTCGATCTCTTTTTTGGAGCTCGCCGGGCCGACCAGCATCCCGTACCCCCCGGATCCACCCACTTCCTTAATAACCAGCTCCGAAATATGATCAAGAACATACTGAAGATCCTCATGATTCGATAGACAATAGGTCTCGACATTCTTCAAAAGGGGCTTTTCTCCCAGATAGAAATCGATCATCTTCGGAACAAATGTATAGGTCGACTTGTCGTCTGCGACACCAGTCCCCAAAGCATTTGCAAGAAGGATGTTACCAGCCCGATAGGCATCAAGAAGACCCGCTACCCCGATCATGGAGTCTTTCCTGAAATATTTCGGATCAAGAAAATCATCGTCGATACGGCGGTAAATGATATCGACCTGCTGGGACCCCTGGGTCGTTCTCATGTACACCTTATCGTTTGACACGAAAAGATCCTGACCCTCAACGAGCTCGACACCCATTTGCTCCGCGAGGAAGGCATGCTCAAAATAAGCGCTATTGTAAACACCCGGTGTGAGAAGGACCGAGCAGGGGGACTGATTTCCGTGCTGGCTTCTGAGAAGCTCCTGAAGCGTGTGAAGGAGAGTCTGGGGGTAATGGTCTACCGGGGCGATGTTCATCAGATCGAAGACCTCGGGAAAGAGACGCATCATCATGCTCCTGTTCTCAAGCATGTACGAAGCACCCGAGGGAGTTCTCAAATTGTCTTCCAGGACATAGAACTCATGGGGGGAAACCCTTACGATATCCACTCCGGCAATGTGAACATAAACACCGCCGGGAGGGGTGACATTTTCCAGCTCTTTTCTGTAGAGGGAATTTCCCATAATCTGGGACTCGGGAATAATGCCCGCCCGGATGATTTCCCTACCGTGATAAATATCGTAAAGAAAAGCGTTGATCGCCCTGATTCTCTGACAGGATCCGTTCGAAAGGATTCTCCATTCCGATCTTGAGAAAATTCTTGGGATGATATCGAAGGGGATTTGACGTTCCCCGGACTGTTCGGCTCCATAGAGAGAAAAGGTGATGCCGAGACGCTTGAAAAGGGCCTCCGCTTCAGCCTGTTTGTGATGAAGGATGGAAATATCGACCTTGTCCATCCACCTTTGAAAAACCTCATAGGCCGGCCTGGGTGTCTTTTCTGGAGAAAACATCTCGTCAAAGATTGTTGGAGAAGGTGTTTTTTGTGGGGTCTCTGTCTTGTTCATCGAACCTGCCTCCTCCGGAATGCCGTTGAAGTCATTTCTGGAAATACAGGTTATGAAGCAACTTGTGTGCCACAAATGAAGTGGATTCGGATATTGATGAATCATCATAGATCATAAGATATTTATAATGAATTGACTACAGAACCCTCTCAACTGTTCAAAAGCCTGAACACAACAGAAAGACAATTTTGTTTACATAGTAACTTTTGCGTCCACCTGTCAATAGAAATATTCGTTCCGTCGAATGAAAGGCCGTTCATATGATCAAACTAGTGTCTGTTTTATCGAAAATCATTTTAATTATCGTTTTTATTTACCAATTTGAGGTGATTACTCTCAATAATGCCTGGGGGGCAGACCCTGCACCCAACCCTCCTTCCAGTGTATCCCAACCCACCAAAGATCAAAAATCCGGCAAAATCCCGGTTCAAAAACCCTCCACCAAAACCATCCAGCCCACAAACTCCCAACCCGCCCCTATCGATACCGAAACCACTCCGCTCTCCCGAAATGGACGGGATGCGATCGAAGCCTATCGACATTCCTGGAACCCAATGACCGCCGGCCCGAACTATATGCCCCAGGCGGATTCCCTCCCGGAGGGAGAGTTCAACGGACGATTTTTCTTCTACGGTGCGCTGACTGAAGGAGAATACTCTGACAGCGGGGGAATCAACGGTCTTCCTCAGGGGTTTTCCAAAAATCAGCTTCTGGCTCTTTTTGCCATGTTTTATGGAGTGGATGCCAATACAGAACTTGTTTTTTTGCCCTCTCTCCTCGGCACTTTTTCCTCCTATCAGGGACAGGTCACCGACGGAGCGGGATTCAATGACACCACCATCGGAATCAAGCATCGCTGGGTCATCCAGGATCCCGAAACCTCCAGACCCTCCTTTTCGACGGCGCTTCTTGTGACTGTTCCAACATCTTCCTGGCTTGGCACCCCGCTGCCAAAGAGCTCCACACTTCCTCCCCTGTCAGTGGTTCCATCAACGCATCTCGGGGAACCAAGCCTGACCGCCGTTTTCCTGACCAGAAAAAACATCAAGCCAATCAGAATCTATGGTGATTTTTTGTACTCATACTCATTCCCCGGATCGGGAGTCTTGCCCGGGTCAACCAAATCAACCTTCAATCAATACGGCGATATTGCGCAGTACCGTCTGGGAATTGAAGATGTGATCAACGATCAGAGGGGACTCGGGATCATTATGGAGTTCGTGGGGCTTTCAGGGCTTCCCTTCAGCATCGATGGAAATACAGTCTCGGCTCGACCGAATACTTTCAACATTCTCGGTGTTCAGCCGACCTTTGAAGTCAATCTGACGGAGCGGCTGGCCATGTCGGCGGGCGTTCTTCTTCCCGCATTCGGGACAAATGAATATCTTGCTGTTACCCCTAACTTTTCCCTTTGGTACTACTGGGGAGGAATAGACGGGAAGGTGCTCCCCCGGTAAATCTGGCCAGGGTAGACAGCCTTCCCCCGGAGCTTGCGGAAAAACAGGATGGAGAGGGGACTCGGACATTATTGTCACCAAACCTTATCGGACCGCCTTGACTAGAATGGAGGTGGGGAGTACCATTTTTTCAGAAGGTTAGTTGTCCTGAATCGGGCCTTATCCAAGGAGATGCGTCATGATGGACAAATTTACAGAAAAAGGTCGCAAAGTTATCATTATGGCAAGGGAAGAGGCCGAAAAGCACCAGAATGATTATCTTGGGACGGAACATATTGTCTTGGCTCTTGTGCGTGAACAGGACGGAATACCGGTCTCTGTCCTCAAAAGGATGGGGCTGACTCCCGAACAGATCCGCATGGAAATAGAGAGGAATCTTCTGGGTGGCACATCGACGCTCACCTTTGGAGAGCTTCCTCTTACACCCCGTGTCAAAAAAGTCATCGAATATGCTGTCGATGAAGCCCGTTTGCTGGGCCATACACATATTGGGAGCGAACATCTTCTTCTGGGAGTCCTCCGGGAAGAGGATGGTATCGGTGGAAAAATCCTCAGGGCTTTGGGTGCCAATCTGATGGCGGCAAGACAGTTGACCGCCAGTCTTCTGAAACGGGCAAACTCTGGCTCCGCCAAGGAAAAAGAACGGAAAAGCAACACTCCGGCCCTTGATGACTTTGGCAGGGATCTCACACAAATGGCTGTCGAGAACCAGCTTGATCCCGTTATCGGAAGGACCGAGGAAATCGAACGCGTTCTCCAGATTCTGGGAAGAAGGGGCAAGAACAACCCGATCCTTATCGGAGAATCCGGCGTCGGTAAAACAGCCATCGTTGAAGGGCTCGCCCAGAAAATCGTGGCGGGAGAGGTTCCCGACAATCTTCTGAACAAGAGGGTCATCGCGCTCGATCTGGGATCCCTTGTCGCCGGGACCAAGTATCGCGGCCAGTTCGAGGAACGTCTGAAGATTGTCATGAAGGAAGTGGTGACAGCCGGAAATATCATCATCTTCATTGATGAACTCCATACCTTGGTTGGAGCGGGAGCGGCCGAAGGCTCGATCGATGCCTCCAACATGCTCAAACCGGCTCTCTCCAGAGGAGAAATCCAGTGTATTGGAGCCACCACACTTGATGAATACAGAAAATACATTGAAAAAGACGGTGCCCTGAAGCGTCGCTTCCAGCCCATTCAGGTGAACGAACCCCCTGTTGAGGAAGCGGAGCGGATCATCATGGGTCTCAGGGATCGTTATGAAGAACATCACGGAGTCCAGATCACGGACGCCGCCATTCATGATGCGGTCACATTGGCCCAACGGTATGTGACAGACCGGTTCCTGCCGGACAAGGCGATTGATATCATTGATGAGGCGGGCTCCCGCGCCAAGCTCAAGAGCTTTTCCCTGCCGGAAGATCTCAAGGGACTTGATCAGGAGCTGAAAAGGGTCATCAGGGACAAGGAAAAAGCCATTCGAGTCCAGAACTTTGAGGAGGCGGTCAGACTTCGTTCGGAGGAGGATGTCCTCAAAAAGCAGTCCGAAGAGGAAAAGCTGCGCTGGAAAACCGAGCAGGAGAGAAACAAGCCTGTGATCGGCCCTGAAGAGATTTCCGTCATTGTTTCCAAGATGACCGGAATTCCCCTCTACAAAATAGAGGAACAGGAAAGCCAGAAGCTTTTGAAACTGGAATCCGAGATGCATCAGAGAATCGTTGGTCAGGATGAAGCCATTTCCGCCATTGCACGCTCGATCAGACGCTCCCGTGCAGGGATCAAGGGAGAAAAGCGTCCGATCGGATCCTTTATTTTCCTGGGACCGACAGGTGTCGGAAAGACGGAGCTTGCGCGAACGCTCGCAGAGACCCTTTTTGGAAATGAAGAGGCTCTTATCCGGGTCGACATGTCCGAGTACATGGAACGGTTCAATGTTTCCAGGCTGACCGGAGCACCTCCCGGTTACGTCGGGTACGAAGAAGGCGGACAGCTGACAGAACGGGTCCGTCGCAGACCATATTCCGTTGTCCTGTTTGACGAAATTGAAAAGGCTCATCCAGACCTTTTCAATGTACTTTTGCAAATTCTTGACGATGGATACATTACGGACAGCCTTGGACGCAAAATCGACTTCAAGAATACTGTCCTGATCATGACATCCAATCTTGGTGCCCGTTCGATTGAAAAAGAGGGCAGCCTGGGATTTCAGCGAGCGGGGCTCGATTCCAAGGAGAAGTTCGTCAAGAACTCCATCCAGGAAGAACTCAAGAGAACCTTCAACCCTGAATTTCTCAACAGGATTGACGATATCGTTGTCTTCCATCCGTTGACGGAGATTCACCTTGAGGCGATCGTTGATCTCAGGATTGAAGACCTGAACAAGCGGCTTGTCGAGAAGGGGATCTCGGTAACACTTACTCCTGAAGCCAAAAAGTGGCTCGTCAAGGAAGGCTATGAGGCCCATTATGGTGCTCGGCCGATGAGAAGGGCGATACAACGACATATAGAAGACAGACTCTCCGAAATGATCATTTCCGGACAGTTCAAGGATCCGAAGAAAATCCGGGTGGAACTCCGGGAAGGTCACCCCGTCTTTATTGAAGAAGACATGATGGCGCAAGTCGGCTGACAGGGAGTTTTTGGAAAAGATTGAAACTTCTGGGTATAGAAACATCTTGTGACGATACATCTGTAGCCCTGGTCGATGAGACCGGGGCTACTTTATTTCTGGAAACGCTTGGCCAGGAAACTCTCCACGAGCGGTATGGAGGAGTTGTTCCTGAAGTGGCCTCAAGGGCTCACGCCCAAATTCTCCCCTCTCTCGTCCAAAAGGCGTTTCAGGAAACCAATACGGATATCTCTGAACTTCTCGCAATCGCAGTCACCAGAGGACCAGGTCTTTCAGGATCCCTCCTGGTGGGGGTCTCCTTTGCAAAAGGTCTTGCCTTCCCCCATGAAATCCCCATCGTTCCCGTCCATCATGTCATTGCCCATCTTCGTGGGGCCTTCGACCAGATCTCGGATCTTCACGGAAAAACATTGGGTCTCGTTGTTTCCGGAGGCCACACCCATCTTTATGACGTGACCCGTTGGCCCAAGCTGAAGCTGATATCCAGAACGGTCGATGATGCCGCGGGAGAAACCTTTGACAAGGGTGGAAAGCTCATGGGGCTGCCATTTCCCGGAGGGCCGGCGATAGAGAGGATGGCCAGTGTCAACACCCGCTCAATCCTTCCCTTGACCAAAGGTCCCATCCGAACGGAAGATCCGCTGAATTTCAGCTTTAGCGGGATGAAAACGGCTTTTTCCCTGAAGCTTCGGCAAACCATCCATGCCAATGCCGGGGTGTTGTCTTGCGAAGATCAGTCTTTATGGGCGGATTCCTTGCAGACGGCGATTTTGGACCATCTGTTCAGCCGAATCACCAAAGTCATCGAAGCTGAGTCACCCGATACCTTTCTCCTGGGGGGCGGCGTGGCCATCAACCGGGCTTTGCGAACACGCATGGAGAAACTGTGTCACCAAAAAGGGATCAACCTTCTGATGGCCCCTCCAAAACTCTGTGGAGATAATGCCCTTTCCATCGCCATGATTGGCCTTGATTCCATGAAACAGGGACTTTTCACCCCTTTTCCCTATCGGAATTTTTCCGTTCAGGCCCGATGGGATCCCTCCGAATAGAACCAAGCTTCTGATCTGCCACCTCGAATGGCTTTCTCTGCTTTTCCAAACTTTAGTTGACTTGACAGACCATCAGTTTTCATGAATTCGATTCCTGTTTTTTCAGATATTTCTTTTATTTCTGCAGAAATATCTCCTCCGTCATTCTCCTTTTCCACTCAATTGACAAGTAGCTTGTGCAGGATCAATATCTCGTTGAACTCATTCTGAAAGGGGGCCAATATGTCAACAACATGGATTCTTTCGGCAAACCGGTCAACGGCAAGCATTTACCAGAGTCAGGGCACGGGACAGCCATGGACACTCGTAAAAACCTTGGATCATCCTGAGGGGAAACTGAAAAACAGTGACATGGCAAGCGATGTCGGGGGAAGAAACAATACCGCTTCCGGACAGGGTTCCCGACCCGCTGTGGAATGGTCGACGTCTCCCCATGAAGCGGATTTGACCCGTTTTACCAGAGTTATTGAAAAAGAGCTATCCAGTGGCAGGACACATCAGAAGTATGATCGGCTCGTTATTGTGGCACTTCCCGAATTTGTGGGAAAATTGAGGGAGTGTCTTGATAACAAGGTTCAGGAAACAATCCTTCAAACGATCGCCAAGGATTATACGGGACTGTCTCCAAAAGAAATGCGAGAGAAAATCAATGCGGTCATTCTTCTCTGAGCCATTCATCAGTCTCTGACTTTTCAAAAGAGGCTCTTTCCCGAAATGGATTCTGAAGACTTTCGGAGGGGTCGCCATGGCCTTGTTTTCAGACCGGAACGATGCCGCCGAAAAGCTTTCGGCGGAGCTGATGTCCTATAAGGGAAGATTTCCTCTGATCATTGCCATTCCAAGGGGAGCGGTCCCCATGGGAGAGATCATTGCGAATAGACTTTCCGGGGAGCTCGATATTGTTCTGGTCCGCAAGATCGGAGCACCCGGCAATCCCGAATTTGCGATCGGATCGGTGGATGAATCCGGGTGGGCTCACCTGTCCGGAGAACCGGGCAGCTCTCCCTCCTATATCACAATGGAACGAAACCGGCAGCTTGCCATCATAAAGGATCGCAGACGCATTTACACACCGTTCTCGAAGCCGATCGATCGTTCCGGCCGCATCGTGATCGTGGTCGATGACGGCCTAGCAACCGGTGCGACAATGATCGCCGCTCTTCATTCGATCCTTGAAAGCCACCCCTCTCGCCTTATTGTGGCGATTCCGGTCGCAGCCAGGGATGCGCTGGAAAAGGTCAGGGAGTGGGCGGATGAAGTTGTCTGCCTTTCGGCTCCGCAAGATTTTGGTTCTGTCGGGCAGTTCTATGATGCGTTTCCGCAGGTCACGGACAGCGAAGTTTGCGAGATCATGGGACGGACCAAAAAACACTGAAGATCATGGCTTCCTGCCCACCTCCGGTTCCGGATGATTTCTCCAGGACAAAAGACCCACTGATTGAACCGCTTGGCCATCATTGCCCATAGATCTTTATTTCCCCTGATTGAGCGCCACCCCGCAATAATGGTACGATTCAAGAATTGTGTCAAAAAGTGATCTTTTTAATTGGGGAGCAAGATTTGCTGGATCGTTGGCTTGAAAAAAAAATATCTGAGTCTGTGGATGATCTTCTGAAGGAAAAGGGAGTCAATCAGTCCTCCCTGGACATTCTTCCCAAGGGCGTCCGAATAGAGTTCCCCAAAAAAGCCGGGTTTGGAGATCTGGCTTCCCCGGTTGCGATGCATCTTGCGACCTCTCTGAAGATGGCTCCAAGGGCGATTGCCATCGAGCTTCAGAAAAAGCTTTCCGCCCTACAGGAAATTACCCAGATAGAAGTGGCCGGTCCGGGATACCTGAATATTACCTTTACCCTGGAATTTTTGCATGAATGCCTGAAAAATCTCCTCGATACTGATCGCTCGCCCGTGACCCCTGTAACATCCCCCAAAAAGATTCTGATCGAATATGTCAGTGCAAACCCGACGGGTCCATTGCATGTGGGACACGGAAGGGGGGCTGCCTACGGCAACAGCATTGCGAGAATCTTAAAAATACTGGGCCATGAGGTGACTTCCGAGTACTACATCAACAATGCCGGTAACCAGATGGATCTTCTGGCCAGATCGACCTATCTTGCCTGGAGAGCTTTGCAGGGGGATCTGTCCGACGAGGAAAAAACCAGGATTCTTCCGGACGGAAGCTCTTATCAGGGTTCCTATGTCACCGAAATCGCCAGGGAAATCGCCGATAATCCAAACCTCCTGTCGGAGGAAGAGAGGGAACATGCCCAAGCCGGAATGGATCATTCTGCCGGTTTTCTGACCCGTTTTTCCGAAATTGCGGAAGATCGGATCATGGAGGGAATCCGGAAGGACCTTATGCGTTTCGGAATCGGATTCGATCGCTACTTTTCGGAGAAAACCCTGCATGCGGCCGATCCTGTCGAAGGAAAAACAGCCATTGACAGATGTCTTGACGAGATCAGGAACTTTTCAAACGCATCCTCATCGACAGGATTGGCGGATATCCCGGATCTTTTTGAGGAAGAAGGAGCCTTATGGCTCAGGACAACCCGTCTGGGAGATGACAAAGACCGCGTCCTGAGAAAGAGTGACGGGAACCTGACCTACTATGCCGCCGACATCGCCTATCATCGCGAAAAAATTTCCCGGGGACACGATCTCTTTATCGATGTCTGGGGAGCGGATCATCATGGTTATATCCTGCGCATGCAAGCCGCAATGAAAACACTGAACGCCCTCAATGGAACAAACGCCGAACTGAAGGTGGCGCTTATCCAGCTGGTCAACCTCCTTCGTGAGGGCAAGCCGGTGGGAATGTCCAAACGGTCCGGGGACTTCGTGACTCTTTCAGACGTTCTGGACGAAGTCGGGGTAGACGCAACACGCTTTTTGTACCTGACCAGAAGCCATGAATCCTCCCTCGACTTTGATCTCGAAATTGCAAAAAGCAAGTCGATGGACAATCCGGTCTACTATGTTCAGTACGCCCATGCCAGAGTCTGCAATTTGCTCAAGCAGGCCGAAATAAGGGGGATCAGGGTTCCAGCCAGATGGACCCTCGAGCATCTCTCCCCACTGGTCGGTGCCGATGAAAAGACGCTGATCATGCTTCTCGACCGATTTGATCTGGTCGTTTCAGAGTGCGGATCCATGATGGAAGTCCATCCCCTGACGGATTACCTCACTGAGCTTGCCGGGCAATTTCACCGGTACTACTTCCATAACCGGATCCTTTCTCCCGAATCTGGCGGGGAAGCCTTGATCCTTGCCCGGCTCGCCCTTTCCTCCGCAGTGGGCCGGATCATTCAGCTTGGTCTCTCCCTTTTGGGTGTTTCTGCTCCGGAGAGCATGTGAAGTGGATCGAGTCCCACCCGCAAACGGAAGGGAAGCCCAGGACAGGATCCCTTCACACAGAGGCCGGTATTGTTGAAACTCCGAACTTTATGCCGGTTGGCACACGGGGTTCGGTCCGGGGGCTAAGCTCGGATGTTCTCTCAAGGGCCGGAACTGAAATTCTTTTGGTGAATCTCTTTCATCTCTGGCTTCGTCCGGGGGAAAGGATTCTGAAAGGAGCG
>JAKCCY010000083.1 GCA_021838765.1 Nitrospirota bacterium | reverse complement strand
AGGCTCTCCCGGGAGCGACATGGGTTATCCGCCGGGCTTCGGGAACCAAATGCGAACGCTGCTGGATGGTGACACCTGCCACCGGGGACAACCCCGACAAGCTTCCGTTATGCCACCGATGCTTCCCGATCGTTTCCGGGGCCAGGCGGCCAGAAGAGGGTTCCCCTGATGGAATCTAGCTCAGAAAGAGCCGTTTCGTGGAAATTCAGCTGGTGGATCTACACGATAATCGTATTGTCCGTTTTCCTCGTGGACCAGCTTACAAAAAACTGGATCCACCAGGCGCTCTTTCCGGGAGAGGCGATCGTCGTCATCCCCCACTTCTTCCAGATCGTCTCGGTCAGAAATGGCGGAATCGTCTTCGGAATGTTCCAGGGCAACGGGGAAAACCTGCACCGGATGATTCTGGTGGGAGTCACCGTTGCGGCGGCGGCAGGGATCATTTATTATAGTTCCAGAAGGCGGCGCGAGGGAGGTTTTGAATTCCTCCCCCTGGCGCTGGTTCTGGGAGGTGCCCTCGGAAACCTGAGCGACAGGGTTCTGGGGGGCCGGGTCGTGGATTTTCTCGATTTCCAGGTCGCGGGACATCACTGGCCGGCTTTCAATGTCGCTGATTCGGCCATTGTCATCGGTGTTTCCCTGCTCGTGGGCTTCGGACTTTTCCCGACACCTTCCGGAACGTCTCCGGAATCATCACCCGGAAAACCCCAAAATCCCGGTAATACGGCTCAATAGGAAAGATTTTAATGAAAAAAAAGTGCGCCGGGCAAAGGAGGTCTCTCCATGGACAGTGCTGAAAAGCAGTTGACGCCCAGAATACAAATAGCTCTTGAGAACAAAGAGTGGCTCAAGGCCTACAATCTTTGTCTGGCCCTCCTTGACTCCGATCCCAAATCGGAGGTCGGGAGATATTGTCTGATCGACTCGCTCATCATGGCCGAACGTTTTGACCTGGCGATGGCAAAGGTCCGGGAGTTTCTGCTCGAGATCCCGAAAAACAATCGGCTTTCGCTCTATCTGCTCCACCTTCTTGTCTACCACCGGGAATTCGAAGAGGCGACGACGGTCGGACGCATGCTTCTGAAACGAGCCCTTTCCACCTCCGAACAGCGCGACGCGATGCTGCATACCGCCTTCGCACTCCACGGGAAAGGTGAAATCCGCCAGGCCGTTCGGCTTTTGAACACTCTTCTCGAAGAAGATCCCCTCAATACCGATGCGTTTGAGACACTTGGAAAAATCTTCTTTGAACAGGGCCATCTCGATGAAGCCGAGAGAATTTTCCTTGAACTGTCAGAAGTCGACCCCACCCATCCCAGGGTCCACCAGCTTCTGGGCCTTCTTTACTCGGAACAGGGAAAGTGGGAAGAAGCTATTTTAGAGTGGGAAGATGCCCTTGAAATCTCTCCAAGCGACGAGATTTTAAGAGAGCTTGGATGGTCATTGTCCATGGCCGGAGAAAAAGACGCCGCAATCTCCATGCTCGAAGAGGCACTCTCTCTCAACCCGATGAACCTTCAGGCAAGGATTGACCTTGGATCTGTCCTGATGGACCAGGAGAATATCGAACGGGCCATCTCCGAGTGGAAGATCGCCCAGACACAGGATCCTGGAAACAGCATGATCCGGCTCTATCTGGAAAATGCCCAGAAAGCCGCTGCCAGGACGACTGACGCTGCAGTACCCAGAAAACGGTCCCGAAAAAAAGGGGATGCCTGAGACGTCCCGGACTCACCCTGAAACGGGAGAGTTCCGGGAGTACAAGGTTCCCAGAATTGAAACCCCAAGAAGGGTCGACCATTATCTTGTCGCCCAGTGCGTCCCCTTCTCCCGGTCAAGAGTCCATCGACTCATGGAGGAGGGGCTTGTTCTGGTCAATGGCCTGATGGTCTCCCCCTCCCACAAAGTCCGGATGGGTGACACCATCCAGCTCCTGATTCCCCCTCCGCGCCAGCAAATGGATCTGCCCCAGAAAATGGATCTTCAGATCCTTTATGAGGATGATACCGTTCTTGTCCTGAACAAACCCGCAGGTCTCGTGGTCCACCCCGCTCCCGGACATCCCAATGGAACGCTGGTCAACGGGCTTTTGGCCCATTTCGGACACAACCATGGACTTCCGGTCAGCGCGCTTGCCAGTCTGGTGACGGAAACAAAAGACCCCGATGGAGAGGAAAAAGCGCCCCCGGCCGACGGAGACGACGGGGAATCCCCCGGGAAGCTTGCACGGGCAGGGCTGGTTCACCGACTTGACCAGGATACTTCAGGAGTCATGGTCATCGGAAAAACCGAACACGCTGTGAATAATCTGATGATCCAGTTCAGGGACAGGGTCGTTTCAAAACGCTACCTTGCCCTTGTCTCCGGAATCCCCAAAAAGCGACGGGGAGAAATTGATGCCCCTCTCGGCAGATCTTCCCATGACCGGAAGATGTTTGCCGTACGGGAAGACGGAAAACAGTCCATTACACGCTACAGGGTCATAACCTCCTACCGGGAGAACTGCGCCCTGGTGGATATTACCCTCTTAACCGGAAGAACCCACCAGATCAGGGTTCATTTCAAGCATATAGGACATCCCCTTCTGGGTGACAAGGTCTATGCAGGAAAGAACGCAGGCCCTCGCGAACGCTATCCCCGACAAATGCTCCATGCCGCCAGGCTGACCTTTCTCCATCCGGAGACCGGAAACGAGCTGGTCTTTGAAGCCCCTCTTCCTGATGATTTCGCACAGGCCATTGAACATCTGACACCGCTCGAAAGTCCGGGAACGACCTGAACAAAAAAAGGGGAGACGGGACCGATGGCCCCGACTCCCCTCCCGAAAAAGGCCCCCTTCAACAAGGGCCGATGAAGAACTTGCCTACAGGAGTCTCATCACCATTCCGGTCAACGGTTTTGGATAGAAATAGGTGGATTTCTGGGGCATCAGCTCACCCCTGAGAGAGACGTCTTCCACAACCCTGGCACCGGTGGGTCGCAGGATAAAGGCCACAGGATACTCACCGGCACGTATCTTTTTGATGACTTCCTCTGCGGACTTGCTGTATCGAAGAAGGTCTTCCTTGGCCACACGCTCACGGGTGACGGAAAGAACCTCGGCCAGAACTCCCTCCTGCAGCCAATAGCTGTCAAGCGCCTGGACCCCCGGCCCCTTGGCGCGGGGAAGCGAGACAATCCGGTACTCCACGGGAGATCCGCCAACCATGCCAAAGATAATTTCTCCGGGTGGCGATTCAAGAAGGGCTTTCTGAAACGCCGTCTCCTGACCAACAGGGAATGTTGCCAGCGTCTTGAGAGGGCTTTTCGGTCCCGTGAGGGCTCCCCAGGGATTTTCGCCCACGTTGTGAACCATCCGGTGTGTCGGGAGGACCGTCAGGCCGGGATTTTCCATCGCAACCAAAAACACCGTCACGAATTCAAACGGAGCATTCGGGCCGGCATTCGGTTCCTCTTTCCTCCGCTCGTTCCGGTAGGCCAGGTAGGTCTCATAACGATGATGTCCGTCGGCGATAAAAAGAGGCGTTGTGGGGAAGAAACCCGAGACAGCCGAAAGCACCCCGGGATCCGTTACGGAAGCAACCTCATGGATAACGCCGTCTCCATCGACGCAACGGAACCGGGGAACCGCAGCAGAAGAAAGGCTTCCCATGATTTTTGCCGCAGGATCGGAGTAGACACAATAGATCTGGCTGAAAGAAGCTTTTGTGGCACGAAAAAGAGCCATGCGGTCTTCTTTTGGTCCGGCAAGTGTCCTTTCATGGGGGTAAACGACCTTTTTTTCCCATTCCTCAAGCCGTACCCGGCCAATAAACCCCTCAACTGTCCGAAGCTCGTTTTCCGGTCCAAAACGATAGCTCATCTTGTAGGTATAAAAGGCGGGGTTCGCATCTTCGACCAGAACTCCCTCCGAAATCATCCTGGCGAGGTCCGATGCAGCCTGTGAATAGCGATTCTTTCCGGGAACTTCTCCTTCAAAACCTTTGGGGAGCTCAAGCCGGATCACATTATTCGGATCCTTTTTATAAAATTCCTCCTGGGCTTCCCTGGAGATGATGTCATAGGGCGGAGTTGTGAGAGATTCCATTTTCCCCTTGAGGGAATCCGGGTAGACAAGACCTTTGAACGGTTGAACTTCTGCCAAGGTAGATATCCTTTCAGATGGAAGTGTTGCAAACTGGTCGGTAGACCGTTGGGCGATCCGGTTTCAGAGATCCCGGTCGATAATGAAATCCGACAGCGCCAGGAGATTTTGCCGATGGGAAGAGTCCGGGAAGTAGTCCAGGGCGGCACGAGCCTGATTCATAAATCCTGTCGCGCGCGACAGGGCATATTCGAGCGAAGAGGTTTCCTTCATGAAGGAGAGCACCAGTTTCAGGTCTCCCGGAGACAGGTCCCCCTTGCCCATGCAGGAAATAATCTTTTCCCGGTTGGCAGGAGTAACGGCGGAGAGGCAATGAAGAAGAGGAAGAGTCATTTTTCCCTCCGAGAGATCCTTTCCGAGGGTTTTTCCAAGCCTTTCCTCTTTCGCCATGTAGTCAAGCGCATCATCAGCCACCTGAAAGGCCATACCGGCAAAATACCCATAATCCTCGAGAGCCTTTCTTCCCGCAGCGTCAAGACCTCCAAGGACCCCGCCCATCCGGCAGGTTCCGGCTGTGAGCGCTGCGGTCTTCCTCGCAACCACTTCCAGATACTCCTCTTCGGTGGCCCGGGGGTTGTTGTCCAGCATCAGCTCCAGGATTTCCCCTTCGGACATCTGGCGGCATGCCAGTGTCAGGATATCGTTGATTTCATGGTCATGGATACCAGTGGCGACATAGAGGGCCGTCGCATAAAGGTAGTCTCCCACCAGAATGGCCGCCTGGTTGCCCCAGACCTGATTGGCCGCAGGTTTTCCCCGACGAATCTCGGCATGGTCCACGACATCGTCGTGGAGAAGTGTTGCCGTATGGATAAACTCGACAGCCGCCGACAACAGGACCATATTTGAACCCTCGTAGCCGGAAAGGCGGGAGGAGATGATCAGGAGCATCGGACGCAGCCGTTTTCCGCCGCTGCCAAACAGATGGGCAGTGACATCTCGAATTGTGGCATTGGCTTCCAGCGTCAGTCCATGAAGGGAACTCTCCACAGCCTTCAGGTCGCTGGCATAGTCTGTCCACACATTTCTCAGGCTTTCCATCGCAAGGGGATTCATGCGTTATAAATTAAGGCTTTTCCGGAGAACTTGTCAATCAAAAAAATGAGGACTCCAAATCCGGGGAGTTTTTCGTTCCGGCCAGTCCCGACATTCCTCATCTTTCCATCGAAAAAAGACGGGGAGTCCCCCCAAAATACGGAGAGATAGCCTTCCGGTCCGCGCATGGCTTTCCGTAATACTTCCGGTACTGATATGATGGAGGGAGGAGGTACCCCATGAGCGAGGACCCGCGAACATTTCAGCAGACCCAGGTCGGAAAAGACCTTCAGAAGTCCCAGGGCCCCATTCCCTACTGGATGATGATCCTTACGGCCATTGTCTACAGTGTGGCCCTGATATTGTCCCTGCCCCTGTTTGGCAACCGCCACACGCCTGCCAACAGGCCTTCGACCTTTCTGAACAAGACACACACCCGACCCTGGATTGACTACGGGACAGTTGCGGGGGCCGCCTATCTCGGAGTCGGTTTTTACGCCATCTACTATATGATGATGATCCGGCCCAAAAAGAGAAAACACAACAACAGCCAGTTTCCCGAGGAATAAGCCCCTTTGGAACCAGATGAAATGCCGGAAGACACTCCCGTAACCCCTCCTCCCCGACGGAACCTGCTTCCTGCCGTTTTGTACGTCCTGACCTGGATTACGACCACAGGCGCAGGCGCAATGCTTTCAGGGCACAACCCGCTGGACTTTCCCGACGGCTTTCTCAAGGGCCTTCCGTTCTCGTTCACGCTCATGTCCATCCTGACCCTTCATGAGGCCGGACACTATATCGTGGCACGCTGGTACCATGTTCCTACAAGCTGGCCCTACTTCATCCCCGCGCCAACCCTCATAGGAACCTTTGGCGCCATTATCCGGACGCCCCCTTCACCGACCTCCTCCAATGTTCTCTTTGACATTGCGGCAGCCGGACCGGTCGCCGGACTCGTTCCGGCTATTATCGCCCTGATTGCCGGGGTCCACGGGTCGACCGTTGTCAACGCCATTCCGCCCCCTGGCGGCGGACAGCTCGAGCTTGGAGAATCACTCCTCTTCAAGGCGGTCGGGGCGATATTCGGACCGCATGGCACCCATGGAGAACTCCTTCTCTCTCCGGTAGCCTTTGCAGGATGGATGGGCCTCCTTATAACCTCCCTGAACCTTATTCCGGCAGGCCAGCTCGATGGCGGACACGTTTTCTATGCGTATTTCGGAAAACGGATCCACCGGGCCATCAGGCCGGTCATTCTGTCCGTTCTTCTGATTCTGGGATGGGAAACATGGCATGGGTGGATCGTATGGGCGGTACTTCTCTTTATCATGGGGGCAGGACATCCTCCCTCGATCGCTTATGACGAGGGGCTCTCACCGCGAAGGAAACTTCTCGGAATTCTGCTTCTTGTGGTCGAATGCCTGATTTTTGTTCCGTCACCGCTCAAGGGCAGCTAGAAATCAGAGCGCAAGAGTCGAAACCATCTCTCCATGGATAAGCCCGTTTGAGGCGACAATGCAGGCGCTTTTCAAACTATGGGGAGATCCGTCGCGATCGGTGACGATCCCACCCGACTCCCGCACAATCAGGCTTCCCGCTGCCGTATCCCATGGAGAAAGTCCCAGCTCCCAGAACCCGTCGAGGGCACCTGTCGCGACATAGCACAGGTCGAGTGCTGCCGAGCCCGTTCTCCTGATGCCATGACACTTCTTCCAGAAGCGATCAAAAAAGGGCATATTGTTCCTCTGCGGATCATCCCTCCTTGCGGCAGCAAACCCCGTACACAAAAGGGCATCTGAAAGCCGGGGCGTTTTGGAGACCAGGATCGGCTCCCCGTTCAGGGTTGCCCCCTTCCCCTTTTCTGCCTCAAAGGTCTGCTCCCGGATCGGATCATGAATGATCCCGTACCGAAGGACGCCGTTTTCCTCAAACCCGATGGATATGCAAAAAAATGGAAAATGATGGGCAAAATTGGTCGTTCCATCGAGAGGATCAATCACCCAGCGGCATTCTGAACCGCTTCGAACCTCTCCCCCCTCCTCGCCCAGGATCCCGTCTTCGGGAAAGCTCTCCTCGATGACGGAAACAATTCCCCTTTCCGATGCAAGGTCGATTTCCGTGACAAGATCCATCTCGTTTTTGTAAGAAATCGTCAGACGACGATCAAACCCGGCCATGATCAGCGGGCGGACCTGCTTAATGGCAACCCGCCCCACTGTACGGACCTTTTCCAAATCCCTCATCGATTTCCTTTCCGGAACAATCTTTATATGCCACCTCTAAAGGCCAGTCCCTTTCATCATCAGACAATCAAGGATATCCCACAGACACAGTCTTATGATACACTCATGCGTTAGGAACTAAAAATGGCGGCGGCTGAATTCGCCAATGACAGACTGGACCCTGGCCATTCGGATCCGGCTTAAAATACCTACCTGGGAGCCAACGATGTTCGTAACGATCACATTCATACGGTGGTTGCATCTCGTGGGAGCGGCAGCGCTTGTTGGCGGAATGGTGCTTCAGCTTTTTGTCCTGTCTCCCCTTCTTTCCGGAATCGATCCCTCCGTCAGGGGAAAATTGGCCAAAAAGGCTTCCGAATTTTATCTTCCCGTTTTCTGGGTCAGCATGGCGCTCCTGATCATTACGGGAGCCTTCGTCATTTTTGACCGGCTCGTCTCCCTTGAAAACATGGTCTTTCCCTACAAGAACTCCTATGAGACCTTCTGGCTTCTGAAACTGAGCTTTGTCGGAGCAATCGGCATTCTCGGCATTCTGACGGCCAAAATGTCCGGAGAAATTCGAGGCCTTTCCATCAAACAGCTCGAAGCGACCGCCGATCCCCGAACGATTGACATGATTGAGGTCCAGAAAACGGCACTCAGACGGCGGGTGAGTCTTTTGAGAAACATCAATGTCATGCTGGGTATTTTTGTCCTGCTTTGGGCCGCCGTCCTCCAGAATATTTTTGGTCTGCTGATTCTGCGCTGACCAGACTACCCTATAAGGAGAATCCTTTTGCCCGAAAACTTCCTTCGCCCGGTTTACCATCAGTCCTTTATGGACCGAAAAATTCCCACAACCATGGCTACGCAGCATCCGGACAATGCAAGCGCCCCGTACTGGAAATCCAACGGGGAAGCCTTTATCAGCACACTCGACGAACTCGAGGAATGCTTCAGAAGCTACACGGATATCGGCTGTCAGGAATACATGTGGGACTGGGAAGGAAAGTATGTTGACGAAGGTGTGGTGGACAAACTTTTTTCCTCATACCACGAATACTTCCAGAAATACCAGCTGGGAAAGGATGTCTTCCTCACCTTCAGGCTCCCGAACATCTGGTACGAAAAAGGCTACCGGATCGCCAGGGCCTATATCGGCATCCTGACGTTTGCCGATCTGGCCCGCGATCTCGGACTGAATTCACCGCCCGTCTTTGAGGTCATTCTGCCAATGACGGACGAGGCCCAGAAAATGCTCCACCTCAAGACAACCTTCCAGAAGATTGCCCGGCTGAAAAACCAGGTCTTTGACGAGGTTCCCCTCGAGCAGGAAACCGACTCATCCTATCTCCAGGTCATCCCTCTCATAGAAGGTGTGCCTCAGCTCACAGCATCCCACAACATCCTGATGGAGTATGCCCGGATCCATGAACAGGCCTATGGAGAAAAGCCTCCCTACATCAGACCGTTCATCGCCAGATCGGATCCGGCACTGAATGCCGGATTCATCCCGGCCACGATTGCCGCCAAAGTTGCTCTCTCGGAGTACTACAAATTCGGAAAAGAGTCGGGCATCGGCATTTACCCCATCATGGGCGTAGGATCCCTCCCTTTCCGGGGAGGACTCTCTCCCAATACGGTCCCCCAATTCGCGGAAGAGTATGCCGGAGTCCGCACAGTCACACTCCAGTCGGCCTTCCGGTATGACTACCCTCTCGAGAAAGTCCGGGAAGCGGTCCATCTGCTGAACAGGACACTGCCCTTTACAACACCGCTTTCCTACTCGGAAAAGGAAATCCGGGAAGGGGAACGTCTTGCCACAATCTTTTCAGAGATCTACCAGAAAACGGTTGAAGAGATCGCCGATACCATCAATCTCGTATCAGAGCACATCCCGTCAAGAAGGGAACGACGGTTGCACATCGGACTGTTCGGGTACTCCAGGGGAATCGGACAGAAACGCCTTCCCAGGGCAATCGGCTTTACTGCGGCTCTTTACTCGCTGGGCATCCCTCCTGAGCTCATTTCCCTTGGAAGAGGAATACAACAGGCTCTCTCCGAAGGACTTGAAGAGTCTCTTTCCACTTTCTGCAGGTCTCTCAAGGAAGATGTCCGTCAGGCTGGCTTCTATCTGAACCGGGAAAATCTCCGATTCCTTTCATCGGACAATCCAGCCTGGGAGATGATCTCCAAGGATATTTCCATCGCAGAGTCCTTTTTCAGAATGGAGCTCGGTCCCGTTACGATTGAGCACTACCTGCACAGAAACATCGTTTCGAGCATCTACTTCCTTTTACAGGAAAACAAGAATATTGCTCCCTACCTGCAAGATGCGGCCATTCTCAGAAAATCACTTGGCTGATGGAGACCTGATGAAACCTCTTGAGAACCGCCTATTTCTCCGAGTCGTCATTCCAACCCTGATTACGGTTCTGATCGCCTGGATCCTTTACACGGTGAAGGATCCGATCATGAAGGGGGCGGCTTCCGTCGCCCTTCTTTTCTTTCTGACTTTTTTCTTCTTCGTCCTGAGGAAGCAGTATCAAAACAGGCAGGATTTCAAGATTCCCACCTGGCTTTTCATCACCCTGATTTTCATTTTTATTTCCTTTTTTTCCTTTGTCGGAGCGATTCCCATCATCACGATGTTCACCCACCCTCCGGCAGATATCCCCTGACCAACGACTGTGGCGGAGTTACCACATCTGTGACAACTCCGTCACTCTATTCCTCCCCGATTCTTGGCCGATAAGACCCCTAAGGGGAACGGACAAGTCCCGCGGGTGCTGAATCTCAGGGCCATCCCTCCCCTCCCATTTCCTTCTGGCATAAAAAGTGCTTCAGATACTGCCAGAAAACCTATGGAAGGAGCGACTCAATGAGTGGAACAGTCCGGAATCAGAGAACATTAAAACAGTCCGTTGTCCTTGAAGGGGTCGGGTTACATCAGGGACTCCCCGCAAGAGCCACAATATACCCGGCCCAGTCCGACACAGGCATCGTTTTCGTGCGTGAGGACCTCGGCGGAAAAACCGTTCGCGCTCATGTCGGGAACGTCTCTTCGACCAAATCTGTCCTTTCAACGGTTCTTTCCGAAAATGATGCCGAGGTTCAGACGGTTGAACACATCATGGCAGCCGCCACAGGCCTGTATCTTGATAATATGATCATTTCCCTCTCGGGACCGGAAATGCCTATTCTTGATGGAAGCGCCATCAATTTCATCAAGGCGTTCAGACAGGCGGGAATCGTAGAACAGTCCTCCCCCGCACGCCTTCTCGCAATCACAAGACCAGTCTCCTTTATTCACGGGAACAAGGAAATTCATGCAGAGCCCTCTTCCCAGTTTGAAGTCAATTACGAAATCGATTTTTTTGGAAAGCTGGTCCAGGATTTTTCTTTTCGGTTGACGAAACACCGTTTTCAGCAGGAGATCGCTCCGTCTAAAACATTCTGTTTCGCATCGGATGTCGAAAAAATGCAGGCGGCAGGAATGGCCAAGGGCGGCTCTTTTGAAAATGCGCTTGTCTATGGAGAAGAAGGTCTTTTGAATCCCCATGCCCAGACCTTCGAAAACGAGTTTGTCCGACACAAGATCCTGGACTTTCTTGGCGACATGAGGCTTGCAGGTGCACCCATTATCGGCAAGTTCACGGTCAAGCGGGGAGGGCATGCCTTTCATACCAGGTTCCTTTCCCATCTGATCTCGGAAAATCTTCTGGCAGAAATTGAACATGAACCAGTCTATCAGGAGTCTTCCATGGAGCTCGCTCTCCACTGGGCCTGATAAAACAGGGAAAGGGATCCAGGAAGGTCCTGAATCCCTTTCCCGATCAGGAACCTCCTAACTGTTCCTGATCTCCCTCACAAGCCCCTCCACCGCAACAGCTGCATCCTTTTCAAACGATGCAGGAACCGCCGGAAAGAACATATAGACATATCCCCGGGCCTCACCATACCCTGTCCAGATAATCTCATCGTCAGTCGTGTCCCAGATTCGGCCAAAAATCCGAACATGTTCCGCCCCACCGGCGACTTCCGACAACCTGAGATCCGTCTGCAAGAGATAGCGGACATGAAGTTTCTGCCCGAGGGAAGACAGTCCGGCAATTCCTCTCACTGTATCCGGAGATGATTTATTCTTGAGATTTTTCAGGATATCTTCGACGGACTTGTCTTTCAGGTATCCCCTGACGACATCCGGACCGACAATCTTATCTTTTCCAAAGGTTGAAGCCAGATCTTTCCTGAGTTCTGCGCCCAGCCAATGCGTTTCAGCCGGAATTCCCTCCGACTGACCGACAGGAAGAACCGCCATCCCCCCCCGCTCAATCAGGGACGGGGTGAACTTTTCAGTCTTCCACTCAATCGCCGAGAGGTTGTTGATGGTTTTATGGCATGAAGCCATCGTCAGTAAAACCAGAAACAGAAGGGTCAATCCTCCCTGGGGTCTAGCTTTCCGGACTGTCTGACTCTTCCGGATGGTCGAGAAGCTGACGAAAATCCGGGGCATCCGGCATTTGCTCAAGAACTTCCTCCTTTACAAAAATGGGTGCCTTGGCCCTGATGGCCACGGCTATCGCATCACTCGGACGGGCGTCGATCGAAAACTCCGAATCCTTCGACAAAAGATGCAGGGACGCATAAAAAGTCCCTTCCTCCACCCTGGAAATAACAACTGACAACACCTTGACATCCAGATGATCCAGCAGAGCGTTGAACAGGTCATGCGTCTGGGGACGCTCCGGCGGCTGGTTGGCTCGCCCCATAGAAATGGACTGCGCCTCAAAAGGCCCGATCCATATGGGCAAGGTGTGCTCCTTCTCAATATCCTGCAAAATCAGGATATAAGATTTGGTCATCCCGTCAAATATAATCTCTCTTACCTCAAATTCCAGCATGGCAGATCTCCTTTCCTTCTGGCTTATGGTATCCCCCATGGAGACGAATATTCAACTTTTTCATCACATCTTCTTCCGGTGCGATGCCCAGCTGTTTATCCTCTGTGACTGCTCCCGCCACTAAACCATGGATATGGTTGTCGTGGGGGCTTTTTGGGGCTAACCCCGAGACGAAAGCCCGAGTCTCAAAATATTCAGGGAGGCATTGTGGTCCCGATCCTTTTCCATTCCACAACAC
>JAKCCY010000082.1 GCA_021838765.1 Nitrospirota bacterium | reverse complement strand
TTGCAAGGGCCAGAACCCCAGCTGCCAGGACAGAAAGTCCGATGGCGACATGGCGAGTCTTGCGCATGAAAGAACCTCCTCTGAAAACAGAACGAATGGATGAAAGATCGACACAAGCCAATAACAGGTCAACAATGTTTTTTGTCCAATATTGTCGAACATCCGGAAGGATTGATGTCCGGAACGCGGACGATCCTATAGAATCCAAAAAAAGGGAACATCAAGACAATGTGACAAACCCGTGAACTCTTCACCTGAACCATCCGGAGAACTTCACCCGCTTGTGACGGGAAACATTGACAGAATGACAGCCAGAACATGAACATAGAGACAGACTGTGGCCAACCGTTCATTTCTTTCAGACAGACAACAACCCATTCAGACAGGAGATCCGCATGTCCGTTCTACTGGAATTCAGCATGTCCCCGTTGGATAAAGGCGCGAGTGTCGGCGCATATGTTTCAAGATCCCTCGACATCATTGACAAAAGTGGCATCTCCTATCAGCTCAACCCCATGGGGACCGTCCTCGAGGGAGAATGGGACGAAGTCATGGCCGTTGTCAGGGACTGCTATCTGAGAATGAGTCAGGATTGCGAACGGATCTCGGTCGCTATCAAGGTGGATGCCCGCGCGGGGCAAACCGGAAGGATCGCGGGAAAGATCAACTCCGTCGAAAAACATCTCGGCAGAAGCGTCAAGCATATCTGAGGCTGCCGGAAGACTCCCCTTTTAGACTCCCCTGATGGAATGCTATGATGGGGCCAGTCTTTTTCGAAAATCGAAATTATGAAGGGGAGATTTGCGTCTTTTCGGGAGCTTCTTCCGAAGATCCTTTTCGGAACAACTTCGGGACATCACAGCGGGAAGAGGGAACTCTCCCGGAACATCCATCCGGTACCGGTCTCAAGGCCAACAAAAAAGAAAGCGGTAGAGCCCATTCATGGCAAACATCATCATTCTGGGCACCCAATGGGGTGACGAAGGCAAGGGAAAGATCGTTGACCTGTTGACAGAAAGGGCCGACTGCATTATTCGCTATCAGGGGGGCCACAACGCAGGACACACAATCGTTGTCGGCAAGGAAAAATTTGTACTGCACCTGATCCCTTCAGGCATTCTTCACGAAGGAAAAAAGTGCGTGATCGGAAACGGCATCGCACTCGATCCCCACGCCCTGATCGAAGAGATCGAAGAGCTTGCCACCCGAGGAATCAAGGTCGGTAAAAATCTCAAGATCAGCGATGCATGCCACCTGATCATGCCCTACCATCGCGCCATCGACAAACAGTCCGAGGAGATGAAGGGAACACGAAGGATCGGAACCACAGGCCGGGGAATCGGGCCTGCCTATGTCGACAAGATGGCCCGCATCGGAATCCGGACCGGAGATCTGGCACACCCTGCCCTATTCCGGGAAAAGCTTGAGCAGAACCTCTCAGAAATGAATTATCTGATGGAGAAACTCTTCAAGACACACGGTTTTGACCTTGAAACCCTCTATGCCGATGCCATGGCCGTTGGCGAAAGGCTTTCCCCCTATATCACCGACACATCCCTTTACCTCTGGAATGAGCGCCAGAAAGGATCCCAGCTTCTCTTCGAGGGAGCGCAGGGGACCCATCTCGACATCGACCACGGAACCTACCCTTTCGTCACAAGCTCAAACGCCTCCGCTGGAGGGGCTCTCACCGGGACAGGAGTCGGCCCGACAGCGATCGACGGAGTGATCGGCATTACAAAAGCCTACACCACACGAGTCGGGTCAGGACCCTTTCCGACCGAGCTTCTGGATGAATCGGGGGAATACCTCAGAAAGATGGGGAGCGAGTTCGGGGCAACCACAGGCCGCGCAAGAAGGTGCGGATGGTTTGACGCACTGGTCGTCCGCTACGCAGCCAGAATCAATGGCCTCACCGGGATCGTCCTGACCAAAATCGATGTCTTGGATGAGCTCGACACGATCAAGATCTGTACCGGGTACACCCTGCACGGAAAACACATATCAGAGTTTCCAAGACACCTCTCCGACATAGAGGCCGCCGTTCCTGTCTATGAAGAGCTTCCGGGGTGGAAAACATCCCTTCGGGGGGCGAGGGAAATGAACGAACTTCCCATCGCCGCAAAAAACTACATCCGAAGGATTGAAGAGCTCACCGGCGTTCCCGTTGTCATGGTTTCAACGGGCTCCGAGCGTTCCGAAACGATCGTGATTCAGGACCCTTTCGAGGCCAGATAAAGAGGATCAAACCCCCTGATCTGTTCGACAAGATCGGGAACAGTCATCCTGAAATCCGCAGGGAATCCTATATCGAGGCTTGCTGTCTTGTTTTCGGCAAGCCTCTTCCCCAGAAGAGCCGGCTCGGTCTCGAGCGGTCCAGCCGTTTTCTCGGGGTGGTTGTGGACCGGACCAAAATCCAGAACACCTCCCGCCGACTTTTTCCAGTCCAGAAATTCCTTCACGTGTCCCGCAATCCAGTCTCCGAGATGTCTCCTCTCCACGGCCGCCTCATCTTTCAGGACAAAGCGCACAGACAATCCGGAGGCTCCAATAAAGACTCCCGAGTGGGCATACGCCTTGTATCCCCTTTTTTCAGGACCAAGAGCAAGCCATGTCTCCGGAGGCGGATTCACCCGGCGTCGCATGTGACTTGCCACATGCGGCCAATACTCCCGGGGTCCGTTTCCCGAAAGACTCGAGGATAGCTCTGCTGCCAGGGCGACAAGACCAGGTCGAACCGTTCCCCTGATCAGAACCATCCGGTCAGAAAAGCCTGGAATTTCAAAAATATGGATCCATTCCGGATCAAGGTAGTCAGAAATTTTTTTTCCTTTTTTCATCTTATATCGCCCTCTTTGTCATCGCCCAACATCACTCATTGCCGTCCCGATCCGGAAAGACAACCCATCTTCCCATGTGTTTGTCCCGATGGTCCAACCTTTTCTCAAAATGTGGCCGGAAAGAAGACTTCCCTGAGAAATGGCAACAATCGAAAAAAGCACCTGCATCCATCAATTCATGATATAATCCGGTAACAGGTTGACCGAGTTCCAAAAGACATATTCTGCTCATTCCTACGGATGTCCCATTCCACCATGGACAGAACCATGGTCCGAACAAGAAATCCGTAAAGGAAAGTCCGGGTGATTTTCTGACTCCCAGAAGGCCTTTCCAGAACGACCGAATGAATATAAACAAGATGGAGACAAGCATTGACACCCTTTTATGAGTCCTGTGCCGAATATTATCACAGCGACACCAAATATGATCGAAAGACCATTCACAGAACAAAGGGGCTGGACTTTTCCAGAAAACCGGCTCCGTTCAAGGACTACCAGGCGGACCATCCCGTCTCCCTGACCCCCTTTCTTCCCTTCAATTATCTTCCCTTTACCAGAACGCCCCTTCCAGAAGCTCCGATTCAGCCTCCCTATCCATGGGGGCTTTCGGAGATTTCCCAGCTCCTTTTCTTTTCCTATGGTGTTACTGCCATTCTGGATTCACCCCGATCGGAACAGACACTTCTTCGGGCGGCACCCTCCGCGGGAGGACTTTATCCCGCCGAAATCTATCTCGCTTTCCGGGACCTTCCCTTTATTCCCAATGGGATCTACCACTACAACGGGAAGGAACACTCTCTCCTGCCATTGTATGAGGGAGATTTCATGGACCGTCTCTCCTCCTACCTTTACCATCACCCGACTTTGTCCAAAACAAAGGCCCTCGTCTTCCTCTCCGGATTTTTTGAGCGGTCTGCATGGCGTTATGGCGAACGGGGCTACCGGAGAATTCTTCTCGACACCGGCCACCTGATCGGGAATCTCTCCCTCATGGCAAAAGAGACAGGATTTGTTCCCTTTCCCCTTTCGGGATTCAATGACCACGCGTTCAACTCCTTCCTGTTCCTGGAGGATCAAAAGGAAGTTGTCCTCGCCGCCATGCCTCTGCTGCGCCCCGAAGATGTGACCGAGTCCTGTCTGTCTCTGCCGTTCTATCCATCACCGCTGCTTCCTCCCTATTCACCGCCACAGGATCCTGAAACAGGAGTGCTCTTCCGGGACCTGCACCGGCTCTCCTCCCTCGGAGCGGACCCTCCGGGAGTCATCCTGAACAGACGTCCGGACAAAACCCATCTTCCCGCCCCTGAAAGCACCCATCTTCCCATCGGTGAGCCCATTACCCTTCCCGGGGAGGCACATGATTTCAAAGGGCAGATCCCCAAGACCCTTCTCATGAGGCGTTCTGCGAGACAATACTCCGGGGCTCCCGTAAGTCTTGCCAGGATGTCCGAGATCCTGAAATATGGCTATCAGGACATCGACCCCGTCGAAGAAGGGGTCGTTCCCAGTGTCCCGCACTTCTTCCAGCCGAATCTCTTCACATCCTATATCGTCGTCAATTCGGTCACGGAGCTCATCCCCGGACTCTATCGCTTCGATCCCCTCGCAGGGACGCTGACTCTCCTCAACCGCGGCTATTTCGCGGAAACGGTCTGTGAATTCGTCCTCGGACAGGATCTGGGACGGGACGCTGCATTTGTCCTGATTCAGGTCGCTGATCTTGAACACCTGGTGATCCAGTACGGACAGAGGGCGTACAGAACCCTTCACATGGATGTTGGCCAGATCGGGGAACGGATCAACCTCGCAGCGGCTCATGCCGGGGTGGGAGCCAGCGGCATCGGAGGATTCTACGATGATGAAGTCACCGATTTTCTGGGACTTCCCAACACCATGGCTGTCCTGTACATCACCACCGTTGGTGCTATTCCGGGTTAACCCCCGGAGCTTTCCTGCATGGTGATCCCCGGTACGAGAGCAATCTCCGACATTTCCCGACTGAAGTTCATCGTCAGGGTTTTCCTGAAATACGGATTTGACGATGTCGTGGGATTTTTCCGCCTTGGCCCGGTTCTTTCCGCAGGCAGGAGGGTGACCAGACGTCCCGAGACACGAACCCTTTCAAGGCCTGTCCGGCTCAGGATGGCTCTTGAGGAGCTTGGTCCGACCTTTTCGAAGTTCGGACAGCTCATGGCCTCGAGAGCCGACCTTTTTCCACCGGACTACATCAACGAATTCCAGAAACTCGAGGATAGTCTTCCTCCCGTTCCGGAGCCCCAGATCAAGGAGGCCCTCAAGAACGCTCTCGGCAGTCTCCCGGACGAAAAATTCCAGTCTTTTAACTGGACACCGATCGCAATGGCCACCATTGCCCAAGTCCATGAAGCCGTTCTTCACTCGGGAGAGCGGGTCGCCGTCAAGATCCGAAGACCCGGCATCACACAAACGATCGAGGCAGACCTCGCGATTTTAAAGACACTGGCGGAACTTGCCGAAAAACACCTCCCCGAACTCAGGCTCTTCCGCCCCAGGGAACTATGCCGCCATTTCACCAAAAACCTCAGATGGGAACTGGACTTCTCCCATGAAGCCAGAAACATGGAACTTGCCCTGGAACAATTTGTCGATGACCCAACGGTTGTCGTTCCACGGTCCTTTCCCGAGCTTTCATCCGAATCCGTTCTGGTTATGGAGTTTCTTGAAGGGATCAAGATCACCAGAACCGCGGATTTCCAAGCGATTGGCATCCGGCCCGAGATGATTGCGCAAAGAGGGGCCAGGATGGTTTTCCGACAGGTGTTCGTCAATGGATTCTTTCAGGGAGATCCCCACCCGGGCAATCTTCTTGTGCTGCCTGATGGCGCCATCGGACTTCTGGATTTCGGAATGTTCGGAAGGATCTCAAAGGAAAGAAGGGCTCTTTTGGGTGACCTGCTCTTCTCCATTGTCGAGAGGGATATCCCCTTCATGATCTCGACGATGGACCGCCTTGGAATCCTTGGAAACGACCCCGACAGGAAGGAAAAACAAGGCGCCCTGGGGGAAGACCTGACCGGACTTCTGGATGAGTTCATTGACAGGCCACTTGGGGAAATTCGTGTCGAAGCCCTTTTTTCAGAGCTATTTGAGGTGATCCGGACCAACCAGCTTGTTCTGCCCCCCGACCTGACCCTTCTGATGAGAGCGATCGTCATCATGGACGGCATTGGCCGGACACTCGACCCGAGCTTCAACATGCTCACCGAAGGTCGTCCGTTCATAGAAAACCTGATCAAAAGCCAGGTGACACCTTCCTCCCTGAAAAAGTCCTTCCGGAGGGGAGGACTGAGCTTGCTGAGGGCCTTCTCAAGGCTTCCAGAAGAGGTTGAACGCGTCCTTTACAAGGTTCGCTCCGGCAGGATCCGGGTGGATTTCAACCTGCGTCACCTTGAAGAATTGATTGGCGAAATGGACAAGGCCGGCAATCGCCTTTCCGTCTCCATCCTGGTCGGAGCCCTGGTGATCGGATCGGCCATGATCTTTTCTTCTCCCAAGGGACCGAAATTTCTGGGTGTGTCATCGGTTGGACTTGTCGGTTTTCTGGTGGCGGGTCTTCTGGGAATCGGTCTCATCATCTCAATCCTTCGCTCCGGAAGACTCTAGCAGACACAACTTCATTTTTGCCTGAAGGCTCCCCGGTCTCTCAAACTGACAAAGGCATGATCACCAAGAACAATGTGATCGACCACACGGATCCCCAACAGCTCCCCACATTCAATCAGACGAACCGTCAGATTATAATCGTCAACCGATGGCTCAGGATCTCCTGACGGATGGTTGTGCACAAAGATCACCGCAGCAGCTGATTCCCTGACCGCAGGCAGAAAAGCTTCCCGGGGATGGACCAGCGTCATTGTCAGTGAGCCTTCCGAGATTTTCTCTGTCTTTAAAAGCCTGTGCTTCTGGTTCAGCAACAACGCCCAGAAACTTTCCCTCCTGGCATCCCGGAGCTTTGGCCCCAAAATGTCATAGACCTCCTGCCCAGAACTGATGACAGGATCTCTCTCATCCCTTGGAGCGGCCGCCCTTCTGCCCAGCTCGAACGCCGCCAGAAGCTGAGCTCCTTTCGCCATTCCGACTCCTGATATCGACGAAAGTTCCGGTATTCTCGCGGCTGAAAGAGCTGAAAGCCCTCCAAAATGGGCCAAGAGCCGCTGTGCCAGTGCAACAACGGTCTCTTTTCGGGAGCCCACACGAAGAAGAATCGCCAAAAGCTCCGAATCGGAAAGTGACCATGCTCCCCTTGCCGCAAGCTTTTCCCTTGGTCGGTCTTCAACAGGCCACTCGGCCACCCGGTAATGTCTTTCCTCCAGTGTCATCCTCCATCAAAAGATCGATCATCGCGGAACTTCCCGATCAGAAATGTCTCCACACTGTACCCCCCTCAAAGATTCAGGAACAGTCTGGAAAGATGGCGCCTTCCGATTTTCTCCCCTTAATAGAGTTGATGGAATGATGTCACCAGGGTCCCCGGGGAGCATCATTCTGATACCGTCTCTCCCTCACAAGCATCCCCTTTATTTCCAAAGCGATTCAAAGGGAGAGGATCACTCCCGACCCAATGTTCTAGAAAGGACATGATTGAAGGTCTACACTTCTGATATAATCACTTCCTAAAATCCATCCAGAAAAACATGTTGCAAAGACAAACGCATTCGCCCCAAAAAGAGGCATCTCCCGATGGAAACAGCGCATGACAGACTTTGATGATTCCTGTCTCCAGAATGAGCCGTCCGCGATGACTCCCGATAGGTGGGACCTTTTTGAACCCTCTCCCGACGGAGTTTTCCTCCTCGATCCCAAAGAACTCTTCATCGTCAAATCCAATGCCACCTTTCGGAACATGCTCGGGAGGGGACCGGAGGAGCTTCCGCCAGGAACGCCACTGTCCGTGTTTGCAACCACGCCAAGATCCATTACGGAAACCAATATCCAACGACTCTGGAAAACACCCGAAAAATCCGGAAATTTTTCCACCCGTTACCGAAGGAAGGATGGATCACTCTTCCATGCAAGACTTCGCGCCACATTACTGGGAGAGCCCCAGTCCGGACTCCTGTTTGTCAGGGTCATCGATGTCACAGAGGAAGCTGAAGCCGAAAAAGTCAGCCATATCTGCAGCCAGATCGACCAGCAGATTCTCCTGAAACAGCCCCCTGAGGACATTCTGAGCGGGGCCATTTTTGAACTGGCCTCTTTTTTTTCCTTTCCAGCCATTACCTGCGTCATCCCGTCCCCTGATGGAACGCTCAAAAAACAGGAAGTGGCTGGAAATGATCCGGAACTGACCTCTTCCATATTGACCTCCTCATGTCCCCTCCTGGCAGATCTGAATCTCAAGCCCGATTCCCTTCCCGGGAGGACCGTCTCTGTCCGATCCGATCTTTTCCTGAACAGGGAGGATCTGGATCGGGATGACCAATCCTCATGGTATTCCGATCGTGGCATCGAGGAGATCTTTTCGATTTCCCTCTCCGGAGCGGATGAAGGGATTCCTTATGCGATCCTGACCTTTTTTTCAAAAACTCCGGGAACTTTTACCGAGGTCCGGAAAAATCAGCTTAGAGTGTTTGCCGGACGAGTCCAGACTTCATTTTCCAGGGCATATGAACAACTCGAAGATGAAATCCAGAAAACGGTCCTGTTCTCGAAGGCCCCTCTTGGTATCGTTCTTTATGACATCAAGACCTTCGCCATTGTGGACGCCAACAAGACATTTCTCGGGATGATCGGCATTTCAACGCTCGAGGAGCTGCATTCCACAAACTTCCGGAACCTTATGAACTGCTGTAACGATGGCGATCCAATCGGAGCAGAAGGACACGAAGTCAGTCAGACGATCAGAAAACCTATCTGTCGCATGGACAACTCCCGATTCCAGGCCGAATTGACCTTTTCCCAGGTCGAGATCCGGGGAAAAGGGATGGCCATTGTCCATATCCGTGATGTCAGCCAGCAAACCATCTCCGAAGAAACGACACTCCTCTCAGTCGAACTTGACCGGATGATCGTGAATGGCTCCTCTCTTGACGAGCTGGTTCGGTTTACTCTCCGGAAAATCCAGGAGATCTTTCCGTTTTTCGCCTCTTACTTTTTCATGACATCACAGGACAAGAGGATCCGCTATCTCGCCGTTGAATCCAGCGATCCCCTATATGAAAAAGAGCTCCTTGAGCTCACCCGGAACCATCGCTGGGACACCCCGCCCGGGAACAGGACACTTCTCGGTCAGGCGATGAACCAAAACAAACCCCTTTTCGCCTCGCGAGAGAATGGATTTTTAGGAACTCCGCTTGCAGGATGGGCCCACCGGTTCAAGCTTGCCGCACTGTATCTTCTCCCGGCCAATTCGGAAGAATCCATGATTCCGTGGGGAGTCCTGACAGTTGCGGCTCTCACAGAAAGGGACCTCGACCCAAAAACACGGAACCATCTGGAACAAATCACGGAAAAACTCGAGAATGCCTATAAAAACCAGAAAGAGTTCGAAAAGCTCCAGTCGGAACGAAACAGCATTTTCGAAAAGGCGCCTGATGGCATCTATCTTCTGGATGCCGAAACGCTTGCGATTCTGGAAACCAATCAGGTCTTTTGCGGGATGATCGGCGCGAAAGACAAAAGCGAACTGGTCGGGAAAACCCTTTTTGCCCTCTCGGACGAACCGGAAGAGACTGTCAGGGCGATCTTTTTCCCGCCGCAGAGCACATCCGGATATAAAAATTCCATCCGCCAACGATTTGCCAGACTGAACGGAAGCCATATCAATGTTCTCTTGAGCTTTTCAAAAGTGATGTTCAGGAACAGGGAATCTTTTCTTACCCATGTCAGGGATATCACCGGGGAGCTTCAGTCGGAAGCATCCACCCGGATCGCCCGGGAAGTGGATCGACTGATCCTTTCCGGAAGTTCACTCGACGATCTCCTCGAAATGATCTCCCGGGAAATTTTCACGGCCTACTCCTTCACCGGGGTGACCTTTGCCGTTCCCAAAGAGGATGGCTCCATCACCTTCCAAAAACACTTCACCTCCCTTGACCTTCCGGGAGATTTCACAAGCCTTATTGAAAAAGGGGTCAACTGGAAGATCGACCCCTATCACAACACCTCCTTTTCCCGGGCGATCATCTCGTTGAAGCCCGAGTTCGTTGCCGGAGACGAACTGGACAAGAGCCCTCTTTCCAAGAATCTGCGAAAATCAGGAGTCGAAGCGATTTTTGCCATTCCTGTCCTTCATGGCCCAGGCACCCTGCCAAGAACCATTCTGGTCCTATGGGCCCGCCATCCCGAGGACATGAACCCCCATCTCCGTCAGATTCTTGTCGACTTTACCGACAAGATCCGGCTGGCGTTTTTCCGGATGGAGGAGCAAAACAGGATCCGTCTTGGACAGTCCGCAATGGAATCGAGTCAAAGTCCCATGGTGATCACAAAACCCGACGGGTCGGTCGAATGGGCCAACCCGGCCTTCTACCGCATGATCGGCGCCAGGGAATACCGGCCGGAAATCATCCATCTCCCCTCCCTTTTCCCCTGCCCTCCGGAAAAGGTCAAGACACAGCACCTTGAAGAGGTTTTGCTTTCGGGAGAAGTTTTTGACGGCATTGAAACAGGCTGGACGATTGATGACCGACGGATCTCGGTGCGCGCCATTGTCTCTCCGCTTCGGAACCATGAAGGCGAGTGGACCCATTCGCTCATCCACTTCAATGACATTACCCAAGAACTTGAACTGTCCGAGATCGACCGGCTGATCGCCGAACTCGACCTCAAGGTCCTGAAGGGAGACTCCCTCAGGGATCTGCTGGCCCATCTTTCGAGGCGTGTCCGGAAGATCCACGAATCCATCTGGGTCCATATCATGATCGGAGACCAGGAAGGCAATCTCTGGACACAAGCCTTCTCCGCCGAAAAAGCCAGCATTTCCGAGGAGATCAGAAAAATACCCGAACCGGTCCACTCATCGAAAGATATCGATTCCATTTCCCTCAAGGCCATCAGAAGCGGACGACATGAATCGGTCAACATATCCCAGCTGGATCCGGACTATCCTTTTTGCAAGCTTCTGAGATCATTCGGAGTCGCAGAGATTCACGCGTTTCCGTTCCGGGCAACGGAAGGCCGGGCAGGTATCATCACCATCATGCAAAAGACCATCGGGAGCATCACAGCGCTCTCCCAAGACAGGGTCGAACAACTCCTGAAACGTCTCTCCAATGTGATTGAGCGCTATTCGGAACAGGAGCGGCTGAGACTTCAGGAAGCGGCGATGGAAAATGTCGCCAACGGAATCATGATCACCGATACCACCGGAAAGATAGAGTCCGTCAATGAAGCGCTCGTCCACATGTCGGGCTATGAACGGGAAGAACTGATCGGCGCCAACCCGAGGATCCTCAAATCCGGGCGCCATGCCCCCTCCCTCTATGAAACCCTCTGGGAGAATTTGCTGAAAGGAAAGTCCGCCGACAATATCCTGATCAACAGGCGGAAAGACGGAACATTCTTTACCGTGGAATCCAATATCACACCAATGAGATCCCCTTCAGGAAAAATCACCCATTTTATCCAGATCCAAAAAGATGTCTCCCAAAGGATCCAGAAAGATCGCGAGATCTGGAACCTTGCCAACATTGACCCTCTCACCGGGCTTTTTAACCGCGCCGCGTTCCTGACCAGACTGAGGTCCGAAATCCGGAGATCGGCAAGGGATGGCTATTCCCTGATTCTCTTGTTCCTGGACCTCGATGGTTTCAAGGAAATCAACGACACGATGGGACACGCCGCCGGGGACCGGTATCTGAAGGTCATCGCCGATCGGCTTCTCAATGGAGTGCGCTCGAACGATCTGGTCGCAAGGCTTGGGGGAGACGAGTTTGTCATTCTTCTGACCGAGGTCTCGGATATCCTCACCACAACCAGTTTTGTGACCAAAACGCTGGAAAAGCTTTCCATGCCTGTGGTCGTTGACGAAAGGGAAATCCATACAAGCTCCTCCATCGGTCTCTCCATCTATCCCAAAGATGCCGTAGACGGGGAAGATCTCCTCCGAAAGGCCGATATCGCCATGTACCAGGTCAAAAGCCATGAAAAGAACGGATGGCTTTTCTATGATCCGGTCATGGAAGAAAAAATCCGGAAACGCTACAACCAGGAAAATGCCCTCAGGACCGCAATCGCGAACCGGGAATTCACGCTCTTCTATCAGCCCCAGGTGGATATTCCCAAAAACATGATTGTCGGAGTCGAAGCACTGGTCCGCTGGAAAAAGCCCTCAGGCGAAATCATCCCGCCCATTGATTTCATTCCACTGGCCGAAGAGACCGGACTGATCATTCCTCTTGGGGAATGGATCCTAGAGGAGGTCATAAACACCGCCTCCAGGTGGCACAGGGATGGACGACCGAGACTCCGGGTGGCGATGAATGTTTCGATACGGCAGTTCTGGAACCAGCAATTCTGGGATCTGTTTGACAGGAAATTGCAGGAACACCCGGATCTTTCAAGCTGGATCACGATAGAACTGACCGAGAGCCTTTTGATGAAAGACCCGGCCAAAGCCAGGGAACGGCTGATGGATATCCGGAATCAGGGGGTCAAGATCGCCATCGACGATTTCGGAACCGGATACTCATCCCTCTCCTACCTGACCAGACTTCCCGTCGATATCCTGAAAGTCCCCCAG
>JAKCCY010000226.1 GCA_021838765.1 Nitrospirota bacterium | reverse complement strand
CGATCTGCAGGCCGCCAAAGAGGCTTTTGATGAAAATTTGTCAGATTTGGGTTGCTGGAGGCTTTGGATTCAAGACCTTGAAGAGGATCCACTGGTAAAATTGCTTATCGAAGCTGTCGAAAATCTCAGACGAGACGTTGGTAAACGGGGAATGGTCGTTTATTCTCAATTCTCCGGTAGTCACATTGGCACACGTAGGCTTGGAGATCGCGTCAGAGAACATCTGTTACCGGTCATCCAGATGCTGCCAGTCGATTTCGAGATAATCGAAGCACTGAAGTTTGACGACCCGCACGATTATCGGAAGATTGAAATGGAGCTCAATGAAAACATAACAAGTGGGTGGTATGACTACTCTCGAGTTCAAACTTCGGTTGTCAACGCACTTGTCCCTCTCTTACAGGAATTAGAAACGCTTTCCCGGGCACTCTCCCATCCGGCCCGGTTTTGCCGCTTCTGTTTCCGACGAACCGTTGACGACCTCAGTCGATATTGTTTTCTGCACCATCCCGCCGAATTCCCATCGCAGTACAAAACACTTATGAGAAGAAAAGCATACAATCCAAAGCAACACTGGAGACATCAAACGAATCAATTGGCAATCTGGCATGCGAAGGGGAATTCCCGAATAACACTTTCCGTATCCGATTTCATAGAAGATGGGGAATCTCTCTTGGCGAGCTTGGAAACCAACTGGGAAGAAATCAAATTTCTTTTCGAAAAAGAGGTTAAAGACTCACTTCCTTTCATATACAAGAAAATTCCCGAAGTCATAAAAACATCAAACTCATGGAATACTGCTCTCGAGCGGATAGGGCAGGCTCTTCGCGATTCTCCGCCGGACAGCCGGAATTTTATTGCCATTATGATCTGGCTTCGCGCTGCTGAGTCATGGTTTTCATATGAATCTGGATTTGAGCTTGATGAACCATCAAAATCCGAACAGATCCGGAGGATGTTGACCGAAGGATATCGTCAAAGTGAGGTTGTAAAAAGCCTTGGAGTTAGTCGGGCGCTCGTCTGCCGGATCGCGAAAGAGTCAAGAATGACGTGACATCGATTGCCATTGTTTGCCATAACTATGCCATAGATAACAATGGAGATATCGGGAAAAAAATGGAAGAAGGTGAAACACGATTCTTTTAAAATGAATGATTTATAGAAAACAACCCAATAGAACAATAATTAAAAATTGGTCTGCAAAACCTTTATACGGCAGTTCGAACCTGCCCGCCGCCTCCAAAGCCCAGAAACCAAACAAGCCGAGATCCAACTGAATTGAAATCGGGACTTCGCTTCTGGTTGTCCGTTTCTCTCAAAAATGGACGCATCATGCTTGTCCAGACTCAAAACCAAATTTTTCATTGGGGAAAACCAGGCTGGCGTTTATGTGACCAAATGACCTGTTTTCACAAAAATAGTACATCCTGAGGCTGAAGAGGTGTGGTGTCGACTCAGATGGGGACTTCTGTACCATGTTCCTTCCGGATAGCTCCCATGCTCATCTTCGAAGACACCTGACAAGACAAGAACCTCCTCCCCTCCAAAATGCCGGTGTGGCTGGAAAACAGTCCCGGGATCCCATCGGACCAGAGCCGTATTTTCTCCCCCGGAAGAAAAGAGGGGCTTAACATGAAGTCCCGTAACAAGACCCGGGACCCAATCGGCTTTTTGGGTATTGATCATGCCAGCTGCGGAAAAAAGTCCTTCAGGATATCTTCGTTTGACAAAAAGAAACGCCTCTCCATCCACCGCATTGAATGTAACTGGGGTCGATCTCTTGGGTATCAACAGATAGGAGTCTTCCGGAAAAAGTGTCTTTCCCGAATGGACAGACCCCGACATCAAAAAAATTTCAAGATCCCCCGAAGAGGAAAAGCGCCACGAACCGTTCCGCCTCAACCTGACAAAAAAACTTTCATTTCCATCCGAGCGGGACTCAAGAAGACATCTATCCGCTCCAGATTCGGAGTTCCATTGTGCACCCCCGCCGAAAACAACGGCAAAACTGGAAATATCATTATTGAGAATTCCGATGAACTCTCCCGCCACTAAGCTGACGCTGTAGTGGGGGTTTCCGATCTCACGAGCGGATGTTCCTCTTTCGCCGAGGATGCGCGAAGGCGTTTGGGCCTTTGCGTCTTATGCTCCTCTCCGGAGGCTTTGACTTCGGACCGTTCCGGCCCTAGTTGTTTCTCTTTTCCGATCCCGCACCGCCGGACCCGTTTCTTCTGAATAGTCCCCTCCAGAAGAAGTCGGATCCCCCTTTGGGCGATCACGCGGCTGGCATTTTGATCGGCGTTATCCGTAAGTCCGCAGCGCTGGCAGACGAACTCGGCCTGCGAAGGCCGGTTGTCCGGGTGAATGTGCCCGCAGTGGGCACATTCCTGCGAACTATAGTGAGGTGGTACCTTGAGCACGAGCTTTCCGGCTCTACGTGCTTTGTACGAAAGGAAGAGGACGAACAGGCCCCAGCAGGACGACAGGATCGACCGGTTGAGACCGGCCTTGGCACGTGCCCCGTTCCTGAGGAAATTGCCGGACGCGTCTTTTTTGGGTTCCGGCTTTTTCGTCATGTTTTTGACCCTGAGATCCTCGACCACGAAGAGGCTCCGGTCAGGACCGGAGGCTATGGCATGGGTGGCCTTGTGGATCACATCTTTCCGGACGTCTTTGGTGTATTCGAAAGTCCGGGCCAGACGTTGTCTGG
>JAKCCY010000081.1 GCA_021838765.1 Nitrospirota bacterium | reverse complement strand
GGGCATTGCCGGTATTATCCTGACGGTGGGAATGGGTGTCGACTCAAACGTCCTGATTCTCGAGAGAATCAGGGAAGAAATCCGTGCGGGAAAACCGGTCAGGACATCCATCGATTCAGGATATGACAAGGCCTTTCTGACCATTGTGGATTCTCATGTGACGACATTGATCACCGCCCTGATCCTGTTTATCTTCGGGACCGGACCGATCAAGGGATTTGCCGTGACGCTTTCAGTCGGGATCGGGATCAACCTCTTTACGGCACTTGTCGGAACCCGGGTCGTCTATGATTATATGGCCTCCAGGCGGAAGATGCAGAAACTTTCGATCTAGACCGGGGACCGGATGCCAGGGTCCCATAACGCTGACAATGTATTCTTAAAACGGTTTTTTGAAGGGAATGGGTCTTTATGATTGAGCTAATAAAAAATCCGTCAATCGATTTTATGGCCAAGAGAAAAATAACGCTTGGAATCTCGGCTGGTTTTCTTCTTCTGGGGTTTGTTGCGATCGGAGCCATTGCCACAGGACACGCCAACCTGGGAATCGATTTTGCCGGTGGAACAGCTATCCAGGTCCATTTTGACAAGAACATTCCTGTTTCAAGCGTCAGGGATATCCTTTCAAAAGGAGGATTTTCAGGAGCACAGATTCAGAACATACAGTCTTCAAGCGATATCCTCATCAGGGCCCAGGCCCACGAAAATCGCAATGGCTCGGTCTCAGGCAAGATTCTCCAGACGCTCAAAAGCGGATTTCCGAATGACAAGATGACGATTGTCTCCGCGACAGAGATCGGTCCGTCCATAGGATCCGAGCTTGCCGGAAAAGCCTTTCTCGCAATCCTGTACTCCATTATCGGCATCATTGTCTACATTGCATTCAGGTTCGAATTCCGTTTCGGTCTGGCAGCGGCCATCTCGACCTTTCATAATGTTGTGGCTGTTCTCGGTCTTCTTTATATCATGGGGACCGAGATCAATCTCCTTATCGTAACGGCACTTCTGACTCTTGCGGGCTATTCCCTGACCGACACGGTTGTCGTTTTCGACAGGATTCGGGAACAGATGCGCCGCTCATCCAGGCAGAAGATGGAGGAGATTATCAATCTTGGGATCAATCAGGTTCTTTCAAGGACAGTTGTGGTATCATCAACTGTGCTGCTTGTTCTGGTTGCCCTGTTCTTTTTCGGTGGTCCGGTCATCCATGATTTTTCAATGACATTGTTGCTTGGTGTCATTGTGGGGACTTATGCATCCATTTTTGTTGCGAGCCCTCTGCTCCTCTTGCTGCCCAAGGGAGTCAAGAAGCCGGTACAGACAGGACGAACCGCCCTGTAACGCTTTTTCATATAGTCCTGGAGGTAGCGGATGAACTCAAATTATGTGGATCCGGAAGAGGTTCTCGGGAGCTTTGGACTTTTTCTTCTCCCGGTCCTTTTGGTCTTCCTCATCCTTTTCCTGAAAAAGAAGCAGATTCTGTAAGGACGAGAAAGATGCAATCGCCAAGGAATGAATATGACAGTCCTAACGGTTGGTCAATTCCGCAAATCCATGACGAGAAAATTCTGACCCTGGCCAGGGAAATGGGAACGGACCCGGTCTGGGCCAGGATGCTTCTTGGCAGGGGGTTTGATGGCGGATCCGCCAGGCGTGCGTTTACTTCTCCCCAACCTCCAGGTCCCGACTCTCTGGGGGACTTTACCCTTGCGTTTCAAATTCTGCTTCATGTTCTCGACACAGCCTCCCCCATAGCGGTCTATGCCGACCTTGATGTTGACGGTGTGACCTCCGCCACCATGTTTTCAAGGTTTTTGAGGCGAAGGAAACACCCCTACATCACCCTTCTGGTCCATAGAAACGACGGCCACGGGTTAAAGAGGGAGCGGCTTCTGGCCCTGATCTCAAAAGGGTACCGGTATCTTCTGGTTGCGGACATGGGAACATCCGATATCTCCCTTCTCTCCGAAATGGAAACGCTTGGCCTCAGAACGATCGTTGTGGACCACCACCTGTTAAGAGAGTCATGGCCAGAAAATCTTGCACTGGTCCATCCTTGTGGCCGATCCTGCCTGACTGCGGTCGGGAGCCTTTACGTCCTTCTCGCACCCTTTTTCCATCCGGACGAAGAACGGGAAATGGCCTTCCTTGCCGGTCTTGCCGTTCTTGCCGACCGAGCACCGCTGATGGATGGAAACCGTTACTTTATAAGAGCCCTCAGGGAGCAATCCTGCCTCGAGGGATTTCCCGGCATCCGATCCCTCCTGAGAAGACGGCTTCAGCGCCGGGTTATGGTCAACGACTATTCCTTCCTGGTCATCCCGGCGATCAATGCGCCGGGGAGAATGTCCGATCCCTATCCGGCGTTCGAACTTCTGATGGCGACAACGGAGTCCGAAGGGGAGCGGCTTGCGCAGATCGTCCTTGAAATCAATCGGCGCAGGCAGGAAACGGAGTGGTCGCTCTACGAAGAGATCCGAAAAGTATGGGACGGATGTCCGGTTGTCTTCCAGCCGGGGTGGGCCCCCGGTATCATGGGCCGGATTGCGCACAGGCTCTGTGAAGAGTTCAATGTCTCGGTCTTTGTCGCCACCCTGACAAAAGATGGGGATGTTCGGGGTTCTTTGCGCCTCCGGGGAGGAGATACCCTCGATACCGTTCTCAAATGTCTTGAAGGTCTTCCAATTCAGGGTGGAGGCCATGCCAGGGCGGGAGGACTGGGGTTTCCCATCGAAATCCTGGACAAGGTGAGAGGAAAACTCTCCTCCCAGTTAAACAAAACAGAAGACACTTCTTTTGACATGAATCAGGCTCTTGAAATCGACGCGTTTCTCCCGGCCTACTACCGCTCGACCTCCTTCTGGGAAGGTCTTGGAGAGCTCCTTCCATTCGGTGAAGGGTTCCATCCCCCCAAACTTGGAGTCAGGAATGCGCTGATTGAGCGCATTGAAGATGGGAGAGGAAGGACGGTTCTGTGTCATTTCAGGTGGAAGCATGGGCTGGAACGTGCAGCGATCAGAAGCGGACTTCAGGTTCCTCCCTCGGGAGAGCGGGTGGATCTTGTCATGACTCCCGAACTAGTTGGAAAGGGGGATAGGGTAGAGCGGCATTTCTCGATCTGCTCTTATCGCATCCATGAATAACAATGATGTTTCTGATGTGAAGGAAATCAGTTCCGTCCCTGTTGCTTCGGTCGCTCCTCCCGTCACGATCGACAGCCTGCTCGAAGCAACGAGAAAATACAACCTTTCCGAAGAGGCCCAGCAGAGGATCCGACAGGCCTATGAGCTCTCGGCAAAGGCCCATGAGGGTCAGTTCCGCCGCTCAGGAGAGTCCTACGTTGAGCATCCCCTCAATGTGGCATGGATCCTTGCAAGCATGAAGGTTGACGAAACCTGCCTCATTACCGCCCTCCTGCACGACACGCTTGAGGACACGACACTGACCTCCGAACAGATCGAATCCCTTTTTGGAAGCAAGGTTGTCTCCCTTATTGACGGCGTGACGAAAATTGGAAAGTTTCATTTCCAGGCGACAAAAGCGGAAAAGCAGGCCGAAAATTTCCGCAAGATGCTCCTGTCCATGTCGGAAGACATCCGGGTGATCCTTGTGAAGCTTGCCGATCGTCTCCATAACATGAGGACGATCGCCTCCCTGAACATGGATCGCCAGCGGGCTATCGCCCAGGAGACGCTGGAGATCTACGCACCCCTTGCAAACCGTCTTGGAATCGGCTGGATCAAATCCGAACTCGAAGACCTCTCGTTTTCTGTCCAGGACAGGGAAACCTACCAGGATCTGAAAATAAAGGTTTCAAACCGGAGACGGGAAAGAAAGAACTATATCAGCACGATTGTCAAGACCGTGCAGGACGCCCTGCTGGCAAACAATCTGCAGGGCGAGGTTCAGGGTCGCTACAAGCATATCTACAGTATCTACAGAAAAATGACTCTCCAGGAGATCCCGTTTGAGGAGATCTATGACCTCATGGGGATCAGGATCATCACCGATACAAAACTCAACTGCTATGCCATCCTGGGTCTTCTGCACAGCCTCTGGAAACCGATGGCAGGAAGGATCAAGGACTTCATAGCGGTGCCGAAGTCCAACATGTACCAGTCTCTCCATACGACCGTTATTGGATCGGAAGGCATTCCTGTCGAGTTCCAGATCAGGACTGAGGAGATGCACCGCGTCGCGGAAGAGGGAATCGCAGCCCACTGGAACTACAAGGAAAATGCCGACGGCTCTCCGGCAGAGGGAGAGAGAAAGGTCGTTGCATGGCTTCGCCAACTTGTTGAATGGCAGAAAGAACTGCCTGACAACCGTGAGTTCATGGACTCGGTCAAGGTCAACCTTTTCCCCGACGAGGTATACGTTTTTACCCCTAAAGGCCAGGTCAAGGAAATGATCAAGGGGTCGACGGCTATCGATTTCGCCTACAGCATCCATACCGAACTTGGCCATCACTGCATGGGTGCGCGGATCAATGGCCGGTGGTCGCCGATCAAGACCGAGCTCCAGAGTGGCGACATCGTGGAAATTATTTCAAGCCCCTCCCAGTCCCCAAGCAAGGACTGGCTCCGATTTGTCGCAACACCAAGAGCAAGGGCCAGAATACGCCACTGGCTCAAGGAAGAGGAAGACCGGCAAAGTGCCGAAATTGGCAGGAAGTCTCTGGAAAATGAATTCAGGAAGGCACGACTGAACCTTTCAGATTATCTGAAGTCTCCATCCCTTGAAGTCATTCTCAGTTATTCGGACCAATCCTCCCCGACACTCGAGAATGTCTATTCAAGGATCGGGTTCGGCCAGATTTCCCCCAATGTCATCCTGAGGAAGCTCGTTCCTGTCACCCCTGAGACCACCGGACAGGAATACCCACAGGAGTCCTTCCCTCTGACGAACCACCCCGTTGTTGTCCGGGGTGGAGGAAAAGATCTCCTCATCAGCCTTGCCCGCTGCTGCAGCCCCGTTCCCGGTGAGGAGATCATCGGCTATATTTCGAGGGGAAGGGGTGTTGTCATTCATGCCAGGGACTGCCCCAATCTGGTTCACCTCTCCATTCAGAAGGAGCGTCTGATCCAGTCGACATGGGACAATGATCCGAACAATCTTTTTGAAGTCCAGATAAGGGTTTTAATGGAGGATAAGCCCGGGATGCTGGCCGGAGTCTCGGCCGCCATTTCGGAGAAGGGTGCAAACATCAATCACGCTGAAGTCAAGCAGGATCGACATAAAATGGCGGTTATTGAAATCGCGCTTGGAGTTAAAAACACCTCTGACCTTGAATCCATTATGGAAGCAATCCGAAGGGTCCGGGGTGTGATCAGCGTCCAGCGACTCAAACGAATGACCGGGGAGAATACCCGTAGATCGGAACCCGCATGATCATGGACAGGGAAAAAAGACTGGCGGCCCATATAAAGGCCAGGCCACACCTGAGGGATATCTTTGAATTCCAGCACCGGATCGAGGAAATATGGAACTCCTCATCCCCTGACGACTTTCTGCCGGTGGTCTGTCTTTCGGAACCGGATGTCCGCCAGAGAATGAAGTCAGGACAACCACTGATCGACCGGCCTCTTTTTTCCAAGATATCGCTGACCAATTCTGAAAATCAGATGAGGCGCATTCTTACCGTCATGAAAACCGGCGGGGGGGAGAGGGAGGTTCTGGCCTCAAAGATGGCCGCATACCTTCGTGGATCTGGAAGAGGGGAAGCCTGGTTCATCCGCTCGGTTCTGGCTCACGATGACGGCTTTCTGGATCGCGTTTCCCAGGAAACCGAGGTACCGGGTCCCTTGCTGCTCCATCTGTTGAGGATGTCGCTCAGGGTCTCCTTCGAGCGCCTCCATGAAACATTGCGAACGGTCCTCCGCTCCCTGGACTGGGACTACCCGTTGTGTCCTGTCTGCGGAGCCGCCCCTTCCCTGGGACAGACGCTCTCTCCCGACGAGAGGCGATATTTCTGCTATTTCTGCTCGTTCTCATGGCTGGCGCATCCTCCGGAGGGATGTCCTTCCTGTGGGTTGATCGATCCTGACCGGGTTAATCTTTTATACAAGCATCCTGAAGAGAATCAGGGGATACTCGCATGCGAGGGATGCTTTTCCTACCTGAAGGTCGTTGACCAGCGTTATGCGGAAGAAGATCTGGACTCGGACTTCCAGGAAATTCTGGGAATCCATCTTGACCTTGCCGCGATGGAGATGGGGTTTCATCCGCTGGGACAACCTCCCGGGAGAGCCGAAATCATTGTCCGTCCGGGAATTGACAGCCCAAAGTTCTAAAGCGCATTTATCAGGGAACAGACTCTCTTGAACAGAGCAAAGGGGAAGGAACACCATGGGTACAGATATTGGAAGCAATCTGAACTCGACTGTGAACTATATCATCATCTTCATGGGAGTGATCGGGCTTGCATTTCTTGTTGGCCTGGGCGTTCAGCGGCTGGTTCAGTACGAAAAGGTGATGGACAAGAAACTCCCTGCGGATCGCCCGAAAGTTGATCCCTGGGGGTACCCGATTGAAGAGTCCGAAAAGGGAAAAGGGGAGAAAAAAGGGTAAGGAAAACACAGGGCAGTGGAGATTCGTCCTGATTGGAAAGTGGATGAGGCTCTCTCGATCAGAGCGCTAGCGCGTCCACTTGTCCAGAATCAGGAGTTCGTCTGTGTGATGCCTGTTCATCTCGATGTCATGCAATAGCGAGAGATCTTTTTTGTAAAGTTCTTCCGGTCCCTGAAGCTTTCGGATCGGGATGGCAACAAGGATGTTGATGAGTGCCTGTCTGTAGCTTTTTATATTGTTGTAAGCCAGGGAAAGCCCTTCGGAGTCAAACGCGATTCCTTCCGGGGTTTGTGTCTTGTGGTCGAGGGCGAGGGCCCTCTGAAAGAACGTGATGGCTTTTTGAGGATTCTTCTCCAGAAGGTAGATCCTTCCAATATTCCCTTCCGCCTCCGATTCCTTTTTCAGATCACCAATTTTTTTGCTGTAATCGATTGATTGATGAAAATCCGCCAGTGCCTGATCCTGTTTGTTCAACCTTGAATTGACCAAACCGCTCACCGAATACAAGATTGAAAGAACCTCGTGCCGATTTTTCGCATGCTTGATCTTTTTCGAAATGACAATGCCTGCAATAACCTCTTTCTGTGCATCGGACGTTTTGCCAAGCTGCCATTCGACCTGGGCCACAAGAGCCAGCGTGTCGGCCTCCAGGGAAGGATCAGAAAGGATTGTCGCAAGGGCCAGGGATCTCTGGAACCATAGAACGGCAAGAGAATACTGGCCTGTTCTTGCGTAAAGGGTTCCGATCTGGTTCATTGTCTGGACAGAAAGGGGAAGATTTCCCAAAAGCTGATATTGGTGGAGGGCTGACCGCAAAACGATCAGGGCCTCTTCAGGATGGCCGGCCTCGATAAGTTTCGACGCACTCAAAAGGTTATCGTTGGCTTTAAGCATGTTACCGGTCAGCCGATGGGAGGACCAGGAACATGCTCCGAGGGAAAGAAGAATCACCCCTGTCAGAAGGGCCCACCTTTTTGTCTTTTGCCGAAAGAGAGCGCTCATGGCTTTTTGTTCCCCCCCGCGCCGGATTGTGGATAGGGCAGGGAATCTCTTGTCGACTGGCCGAGGGGAAGAGTCGCTTCAGGTATCTGGATCAGGTCCCTGAGAGGCCAGCTCTGCTGGAGGCTTTCAAGAATCTCATCCGCGTTGGAAATGGTTTTCTTTGTATCGACAACAAGCGACAGGGCCGATTTTGAGATTGGTGCCAGTTTGGGAGTGGCTGCTTTGACATCCTTGATCGACTGATCCACATTTTTCATGATCGCAGGAAGTCGGTCCACCGAATCCCTCACCTTTTCTGTTGTCTGGCGGATATTCCCGGCAGTATCCCGAAGTTCGTCATAGATCTCCTGCCTCTTCAAAATGGCCCCGACCGTTCCTTTTCCGCGGTCTACGGAATCGGAAAGGTCGGCAATGTTGGCCACGATTCTCTGAAGGTTCAGGATGGTGGGATTGAGCTTTGCCATGATCTGGTCAAGGGTGAGGGGAGCCTCTCCCTTGATCCTGTGGCCAGGAAGAATAACTGGCAACCATGGGGAGCCGAGACTGATCCTGAGGGTTACGTCTCCGGAGATAATTCCCGATTTTTCCACGGTAATAAAAGAGTCCTGCCTGATTTTTGGCTCATACTTTCTGAGCACCTCCATTTCGACACGAATCTGGTTCAGCTTGGTAAAGTCGACGGACTTGACCTCGCCGATGGCGATACCCGCAAGTTTGACGGGAACACCAGGAACGATGCCAAACGACTGGTCAAGAATCGTGTAGATTTTGTAGCGCTTGTCGAAAGCATGCTGATTGACTGCCACCTCGTAAAGACCGAAGAAGAACCCCAGAAGGGGGATCAGGAGAAAAAAGGCGGCGAGTCGCTCAAGGCGCTTTTCATTTTCCCGATGAACATAGTGAAGCTTCATAATGTTTTTTGTGGCGGAAAGGACAAAAATAGCGCCACAGGCTCCTCATGGATTCAGGTTCGGATGAAAGCCGTTTGAACCGCTGGTTGATTGTTATCAGAAGAATTTTTTCCAGAATCATGGCTGGCGTGGATAAGCTGTCTTCTGATCATATTGATCCGCAGCACGTTTGACAACCTTTTTTAAACAAAGTCGGGACGCGAAAAGTGATCCGGCCCGTTCCATGCAGAAAGTGAAATTAGATTTTTTCCGGAAAAACAAGGAAGTTTGTCTTTTCGTTTTCCGCATCCCGGAAGGTTTTATCTCGCTCCATCAGGAGGGATCTCTTGAAAATCCCTGTGGGCTGGATGGGCTTTCTGGAGAAAAGGAGAATGGTTGTATGCTGATTTTGTAGAATATCCTGAAAATACTGATGAAAGAGCCTGATCCCGTCCTGATCGAGACCTTCATACGGATCATCGAGAATAAGCAGTGCCGGAGAGAAAAGCATCGCTCTTAAAAGACCGATGCTTTTTTGCGCATTAACCCCGATCTGGTAGGGATAAAGATCGGCGATCTTTTCCATCTGATGCTCTGCCAGAATAAGGTCAATCCTTTCATAAGGGCGTTCATTCTTGTTCTGGTTCAGGTACTTGAGTGGAAAAACCAGATTTTCCCTGATCGTCAGGGAGTTGATCAAGACACCATTTTCCGGAAGAAGACCGATTTTTTTTCGGATGTAATGCAATATAAGGTTGTCAGGATCCTTCATTGAGCGCCCGAAAGCCATGTAGCGGCCTGTTGCAAGGGGAATGAGCCCCATGATGGACTTGACCAGAAGCGATTTCCCCGATCCGGCCTTGCCAAGGATATAAGTATGGTCTCCCTTGGAGATGGCAAATGTGACAGATGAAAGTTGGGGGCCATCGCTTCCAACAGGGAGAAATGTCGCATTATCCAGATCCAGAAGGGGTTCCTGTGTCATAGTGTCCTCAGGCAAAAATCAGAAAAATCTGAATAATCGTCAAGACCAGTGTGCATAAAACGATTGCGTTGACAAGCGCCTTGTTCGTTTCCCTGGGAACATCGTTCGGGGACTGACCGACGGAAAGCCCATGGTATACGGAAACAGCGGCAATAATCAGACCGAATGCAGCACTATCCATGAGAGGAACAAGAAGGTCGGTCAGGGTCAGGCTGGTCTTGAGACTCTCGATCAAAGAGACCATCGGCATCGAGAGCCCGAAGAGCCCCATGAGAAAACCGCCGGTAAAAGAGCAGATCGCGAAATAGAACGTCAGGGCCATCGTTGAAATCAGGACACCGAAGATTCGTGGAGTAATAAGAAAAAAAGAAAGATTCACACCAAGCATCTCTATAGTGTCAAGCTCTCCGGAAACACGCATGTTTCCGATATCGACGGAGATTGCCGAAGCCGAACGGGCGATGACAACCATCGCCGTGGCGAATGGACCGACAATCCTGAGAATAATATGAATGATGATCGTACCGACGAGGTTCTGAATTCCAAGCTTGGGAAGCTCAAGTCCGGCTTCGGCAACGGTTCCCATCCCGAGCAAAAGTCCGACAATGGTCAGAATCGGGATGGCATCGAATCCGATCGAAAGAATCTGCTGAAGAAGAAGCGGAATATAGCTTCTCCTTTTCAGAAGGATCGTCCCCAAATCGTAGAAGGATGTCAGGATGATCTGGAAGAGATCACGCAGATAAAAAAAGATCCGGAAAAAATTCAAGCGGTGAAAAAGACTATCCATGTCGATGGCTCATGCCGGTTATCGCCCTGCCATGTTTTTCGTAGTTTACATAATATACATTATTTGCGATTAATACAGGAATACTACTCCCCCCTGTGGGGATTTCCGAGGTGGTTTGAAACGAAACCATTGACAAGGATCTGGTCCCATGCCGGCAAAGGGAGCAACCGTCTCCATGCAGCCAGGAGAATCGGATCCTTGTACTTTTCGGTGGTCAGGACGATAACCGCATACCCGATTTGTTCCTGTGACAGAAATGCCGCCGGCGGCTTCGGGGGCCCCTTGAGTATTTCAATTGCCTTTAATGTGTCCGGATCCAACTTTTTGGGATTGATAAAAAGGACGATATTCCCTTTCGACAGAACGTGAACGATTGCACAGTTCGAGATGCCTGTCAGGGCTGTTTCCGGCTGGGCAATCCAGTCATGGGTCATGGCACCGGACGTTGGAGGATCGGAAGAGTACGCAAACGATTGGCACTGTGATGGATCCGATACCAGAATATGCCCCTGTGACGGATATTTGAGAAGAGGATCTTTTTGGATCGCCTGGTCAGACTGTGAGGAAGGGCCGCCAAAGGCCGTTCCGAAAAGCGGCGGAAACGGGGTCGGATTGGTATTGGAGCTGTCCCCCCAAGCCTTTGTTATTGGACATATCAGACCGATAAAAAGTATAATGGACCATATCCGACAACGGTAAATCATAGTATGAAGCCCCTCTTCAATTTTGGGCTGACAAGCTTGCCACCCATTTTATAATCTTTTGGAGGGTATCACTCTGAGAAGTCACTTTCAACATACTGGCCGTCTAAAATTCCTGTCTGTCCCTTTTATTTTCCTGATTTTGGCAGGATTGTTCCTTTTTTCTCCCCGAAGTGCCGCAGCTGACAGCGTTTTTATTCCCGGCGTCTACGGAGAGTTCCTTCCCGGCGCTCTCACCCCTTCCCAATCGGGTGTTTCTCCTGACCTTGGCTGGGGTATCGGCGGAAATGAAGACGGTTTTTTAAATGATACCTTCTTTGTCCGTTTTTCGGTCAGCCTTGAAAACTATCCTTCTCCAGGAATTTTTCTGGTTCCGCTGACTTTTGGCCCAGGAATCCGTCTGATCAAGGCAGACCCGGGAGATTTCTATGTGATCGGCACGATCGGAATCGCTCCCGTTTTTTTCCCACAGGGAGGCGAACTGTTGCCATTGTATGGTGGCGGAGTCGGATACTCATTCAGTCGATTCTTTGCGGAAGCACGGGTTAATGTTTTCCCTCAGTCCCACTTTCTTGGAGGTTCGCTTATCGAGTTCCCCCTGACAATCGGAATGCATTTGTGACGCTCCCCCCCCGCGCAACCGCCGGTGTCTCGACCGCACATGCGCCGAAAAAGAGGATTCAGTCCGTACCCTGCGACAAAGATGAAGGGATTTCCTATTGGATCAAACAGATATCAACTCAAATGAGCTGCTTCGGGCGATCCTGGAAGCATCGAAAGAACCCCAGGTTATCGTTGGATCCGATTTCAGGATCCACGCGATCAATACGGGTGCCAAGAAACAACTCTGTATCGCATCGGACGACCGTCTTGAAGGCCTCCCGTGCAAGACGATTCTTGGTTCTGAACTTTGCCGCTCAGCCTGTACTTTCAAAAGAACAGTGGCTGAGGGTCCCCTTACACTTGAATCGACACCGGCATGCCTTGCTGACCAGGAAGAAAAACTGATCACTGTTCAGACCAGAATCCTTTCCCTGGGAAGCGAGCTTCAGGGAGTCCTGAAAACATTCTCGTCTCCACGACCGGAATTGAGCGAGGAGCATTGCTCCGCGGAGAAAATTCTTCATCGAACATCCTCCCCTCTTCCGGGACAAAGCTTCAGCGCATCCTCGATCAAAAACATCGCCGGGTTTGCCAAGACGTCGCTCCCGATTATCATTGAAGGAGAAACCGGAACCGGAAAAGAATTTCTCGCCCGGATGATCCACGAAAACGGCCCCCGAAAAAAGGGACCGTTTGTGGTTCTTGACGCAACACATTTCTCAAACGAAATTGCAGACTCCCTTCTCTTTGGACACAGGAAGGGAACATTTACCGGAGCGATCGGGGATCAGAAAGGTCGCCTTGAGGCAGCGGACAAGGGAACCCTTTTTATCGACGAGCTTCAAAATATGTCTCTTGCCATCCAGATGAAACTCTTGAGGTTTCTGGATCGCAAGACCCTTGTCCCTCTTGGCTCTTCAACGGAGATCTCGATCGACACAAGGATCCTGGTCGCGACGAATGAGCCTCTTTCTGCCCTTCTGGCGACAGGACGTTTGAGATCGGATTTTTTTTACCGGATTCGCGGAAAGACCATCAGGATTCCATCACTTCGTGAGCAACTCGATGAGATACCAGCTTTGGTGAGCTGGAAGTTTCAAAAATGGGAAGATGAAAACAAGACCCCTCCTCCAGTCGTTTTAACGGATTCCATTGTTGCAC
>JAKCCY010000080.1 GCA_021838765.1 Nitrospirota bacterium | reverse complement strand
GCGAAACCAAAGGGTACCGAAGAAACGCCGGACGATACGACTACCACGGAGAGGTCAAGCGCATCTTCGTCCAGCCCCTGAGAAAGGATGCGCTTCGTCTTCTCTCGTCCCCCGACCACCTTCCCAATTTTGAATTGCTGCATCCTGATTGACAAAGAACATGAAAGAGGACCAGAATCCCTATATGAAATACCTTTGGCCGCTTAAAAAAAACATCCTCTGGGTTGTCCTTCTTCTCTCCATGGTCTGGATTTTCTCCGGAATGGACAAGCCGTCCCGCACCCGTGCCATGATGCCTTCAATGGCTATGGGGCATGGCATCCACAGCGAGAAGTCGATGCCTTCTTCCTGTCCCATGAAAGGGGCACTTCCCTGTTGTCACGGCAATGATCAGGTTGCCCTTTGTCAGGCTTCCCTTTGCGATCTGTGTGTTCTATCAGCGCCTGGAGTGGAAAGCACCGCTTCCCTCTCGCACATACAGCCTCCGGCTCTTCCAATCGTTTTTGATTCCGCCGAAAACCAGGCACAAGGTCAATGGGAAACGCAGTCCCTGCATCCTCCGTTTTTGCATAAATATTCCTTCTTTCCGCCCGTTAATTCTCCTCTTCTGATCTGAGACTCACCCGGTTCGTCAAATTTCGGATTTTCACACCGTTTTTGAACTCGGGGAGGACTTATGTCATTTCTTCACATCACATCTTTTTCCATTTTTGATAAAAAGCCATCATCAGGATCCCCTTTCTCTTCAGGGAAAAGACAATCCATCTGGAGATACTGGATTTCTCTGATTCTTGCTCAGATCCTCTTGCCCCCTTGTTTCATATTCGATCAAGCACATCCATTCGGGCAGGATTCGATTGTATGGGCAGACGGAGCCAGTTTTACGGGAACGGCCTCCCTCCAGGAAATGGGCCTTCCCGTACTGACGATCGATCAGGCGGTTCATCTGGCCCTTGAAAGGAATCCCGCTCTGGCCAGGGAACGGGCTCAGATAGCCCGGGAAAAAGCTCTCTCCATCCAGGCAGGAGAACTGCCAGATCCGAAGCTGATTCTGGGGGAACAGTATTTTCCTCTCAGCTTCAACATGGGACAAAGCCTTCTGGCCATGACAACGGTGGGGCTCAGACAGAGCTTTTCACCCTGGGGGAAGAGAGCTCTTGTCCAAAAAGGCTTTGTCAGGGAGCAGAGCGCATCCGGATGGAATATTGAAGACCGCAAGCTCCGGATTGTCAGGGATGTCCGACTAGCCTGGATTGAAATTTACCGAGACACGCGGACGGAGATCCTGCTCCGCTCGATCGGCCTTCTCTGGCAGGAAGCATTCCAGTCTGCCCTGACCCGCTATCGTCAGGGAACGGGCTCCGAATCGGATCTCCTTTCCGCCCAGTTCCAGAAAGACACCCTTCTCGACACAAGGGAAACGCTGCGCATCAGGGAGGAAAAGGAACGTCATCTTCTGATGCGTCTCATGAGAACATCCCATTCGTTCAGAATATCAGATGATGAACCCAGATTGCCGGCGCCTCTTCCCGAATCCGTTCTGCTGAACCAGATCAATGTTCATCCCGCACTCAAATCCAGCGCAGAAAAGAATGCCGCACAGGCACTTCGGATCCAGGCCGCCGAAAAAGACAAAATTCCCGCATTTTCTGTTGAAGGGGACTACAACTACTTCATGGGGCCAAGTCTCATCACAGCCACTCCCAATCTGTTCTCAGTCGTCCTGACAATGAATCTTCCCGTCCGTCCAGGTGAACGGCAGGACCAAAAAATTCAGGAAGAAGAGGCAGCTCTCACATCCTTTGAGGCCAACCATGAAGAACTGAAGCAGAAGCTTGCCGAAGATATCAGGGATACAGAGGCATCCTACCGCCATCTCTCCCATCGAGCCGTTTTTTTTGATCACCGACTTCTGCCCGAAGCCCACAGGAATGCTGAAGCCGCCCTGAATGCCTATTCGACAGGAACGGTTCCAATGGAACGCGTTCTTGAAACAATGAAGAAAGTCGAGGAAACAGAACTTCAGGCGCTCGACCTCCGAATGGACAGGATGAAAGAAATGGCTGAGCTTGACTATCTTAAAGGCCGACTTCAGGGAGGTTCCCATGAACAGTAGATCTCTTGTTTTTTCCTTTTTTATCCTTTTAGCAGGAATAGGAATCGGTGCCGGTGCGGTCAACTGGGCAAACCATTCAAAAAAACTTTCAATGACAACGGCCAAAAAGATGGGGGGCACGCCAAAACGAACGATCCTTTACTGGAGAAATCCCATGAACCCGTCCATCCATTCAGATCACCCGATGAAGGACAACATGGGAATGGACTATCTTCCCGTCTTTTCGAGTCCTGCCAGCTCTACCGGAAAGTCGGTCCAGGTGAGTCCGGAAATCAGACAGACGCTTGGGATCCGGCTGGCGAAAGTCACCAGGCGTACCTTCTCCCACACCATCCGGGCAGCCGCAACCGTTTCGCTCGACGGGCACCGCACCCGGGTCATAAACACGCGATTTTCAGGGTGGATCCGAACGTTAAAAGTTCGATCCGAGGGAGATATCGTCCGGAAGGGGCAAACCATCGCAGAGATTTATTCGCCCGAACTTGCCAATTCAGAAGATGAGGCCCGAATCGCCCAACAGGCTCTCCAGTCTGACCCCGGATCACCCGACAACCAGAATATCTGGAAAGCGTCAAGGGAACGGCTCAACCTTCTGGGGATCCCGGAGATTGAAATCAAGAGGCTTGAGAAAACAGGAAAGCCCCGATCGGTCATCCCGGTCATCTCTCCCTATTCAGGCATCGTAACGTCAATCTCGGCCCGGATCGGGGGAGAAATCTCGCCGAAAACCCCCTTGATGACCCTTGCTGACACCAAGAAGCTCTGGGTCAATGTGTTCCTCTACAGCCCAGAGCTTGCCTGGGTGAAAAATGGAGATGCGGTTGCCCTTCATCTTCCATCCCCGTCCACCAGAAAATACCGGGGAAGTCTGCAATTTGTGAGCCCCGAAGTTGAAAAGACCAGCCGGACGATCAGGGCCAGGGTCACGATCCCCAATCCTGACGGATTTTTGAAGGCGGGAATGTATCTTGAAGCCACAATACATCCCGATCCGCATCCCGATGTATTGGTCATTCCACGGGAAGCACTGATCCGGACAGGATCGAGAACGGTCGTGATCACAGAAACCGGCAAGGGGCTTTTCCGGCCAGCCAGGGTCAAAACCGGAGCACGCTCCCGCCACTGGGTCGAAGTGCTCTCAGGGCTTTCCGAAGGGGAACGAGTCGTTGTCAGCGGAGAGTTCCTGCTCGATGCTGAGTCCCGGTTTCAAAATGTTTCCGACCGGATGGTCGAAGGAGACCGGCCATGATTCCAAAGATCATCGCCTGGTCCATTCAGAAACGGTTCTGGGTTCTGGGGCTGGCCGTTGCCATTATCGGATGGGGAGGGGTCTCCCTCTATCGAAGTCCCCTGGATGCCATCCCGGATCTCTCCGACACGCAAGTCATCGTCAAGGCCGCTTTTGCCGGACAACCTCCGTCCGTTGTGGAAAATCAGGTAACCTATCCACTGACGACCGCCTTTCTGACCATTCCTGGAGTCCGGCATGTGCGCGGTTATTCCGACTTCGGGAACTCCCTCATTTACATTCTGTTCAAGGAAGGGACCGATCAATACTGGGCCAGATCCCGAGTTCTCGAGTACCTCAATCAGGTCGAAGGCCGCCTTCCATCCGGAGTCACCGCCTCTCTGGGGCCCGATGCTACCGGCTTGGGATGGGTCTATGAATACGCGCTTGTCGACCGCACGCACACGCTCGATCTCTCACAACTTAGGACCCTTCAGGACTGGTTTCTGAAGTTTGAACTGCAAAGCATCCATGGCGTGGCGCAGGTGGCGACGGTCGGCGGAATGGTGAACGAGTTCCAGGTGGTCGTCGATCCACGAAGGCTTCTGGCCGATCATATTCCTCTGTCACGGGTTGAGGATGCCATCCGGAAATCGAACGGAGAAGTGGGCGGATCGGTCGTGGATATGAACGAAGCCCAGTACATGGTCCGGACGCGAGGATATCTCCACTCGATTTCCGATATCAGGAAGATTCCTCTTGTATCAGGTGCCGGGGGAAATCCTGTCCGTCTCGGCGATGTCGCGTCCGTTCATCTCGGCCCCCAGCTCAGGCAAGGCGTGGCTGAGCTCGACGGCGAAGGAGAGGTTGCCGGAGGGATTGTCATCGCCAGAAGCGGAACAAACGCCCTCAAGATCATCGAAGCGGTCAAGAAAAAACTCCGGGAGCTCAAGCCTATGCTACCGCCCGGGGTGGAGATCGTAACAACTTATGACCGTTCCCGACTGATCCTGAAAAGCATCAGAACCCTTCTGGAAAAACTCCTGGAAGAATCCATCGCGGTCTCGTTGGTCTGTCTTGTCTTCCTTTCCAGCCTCCGCTCTTCGCTCGTGGCAATACTCTCTCTTCCTGTCGGAATTTTTGCAGCGTTTGTCCTGATGGCACGCCAGGGGCTCACTGCCAATATCATGTCTCTTGGAGGAATCGCGGTCTCCATCGGGGTTATGGTCGATGCGGCGATCGTGATGATCGAGAACATGCACAAACACCAGGAACGTTCCGACGGGTCGGAGACTTCCTGGGAGATTGCCCTTAGCTCCGCCGGGGAGGTTGGTCCCTCTCTCTTCTTTTCGCTTCTGGTGATTACGGTATCATTTCTTCCCATCTTCGCGCTTCAGGAGCAAGAAGGAAGGCTCTTTAAACCATTGGCCTTTACCAAGACCTATTCGATCGCCATCTCCGCCGGCCTTTCGATCACACTGGTTCCAGTTCTCATGGGATTTCTCATTCGGGGTAAGATGAAGCCGGAGGAAGACAACATCCTGAACCGGTTCCTTGTCCTTCTTTACAGACCCGTGATCGGATGGGTGCTTCGGCACCGGAGACTCACTCTCATGTTTTCCGGAATATGCCTTGCCACAGCGGTGATCCCTCTTTCTCATCTGGGAACGGAATTCATGCCCCCTCTCTATGAAGGGGACCTTTTGTACATGCCCACCATGACTCCCGGAGTCTCAGTGGGAGAATCGGCACATCTTCTCCAGATCACCGACCGGCTCGTCAAAACCGTTCCCGAGGTTGAACGCGTGTTCGGACAGGCAGGACGCGCCGAGACGGCAACAGATTCGGCACATCTCACGATGTTCGATACGGTGGTGATGCTCAAACCCCGAGATCAGTGGCCCCACGGAATGACCCTTTCCAAACTGAAGGAGAGGTTGAATGAGGCCGTCTTGCTGCCGGGAATTTCAAATATCTGGACCATGCCGATCATCAACCGGGTCAATATGCTCTCAACCGGAATCAAGTCGCCACTGGGTCTTAAGGTAACAGGTGCATCACTCGACACGATCAACCGAATTGACAGTCAGATCCAGGAGGTCCTGAAAAAACTCCCTGAAACCTCCTCTGTCTATGCTGACCGCCTCACGGGAGGCCGGTACATTGTCGTGAACATCCACCGCGAAAAAGCCGCCCGTTATGGTCTCAACATCGAAGATGTCAACCGACTGGTGGAAACCGCCATCGGCGGAGAACGCCTGACAACCGTCATTCATGGTCGGCAACGATTCCCGGTCAACCTCCGTTACCCCAGCGAGGATCGGGGATCCCTGGACGCCATTGGCTCTTCACTTCTTTCCACACCGGACGGAGAGGAAGTTCCGCTCTCCCGCCTGGCGTCTCTCAGCATTGAAGACGGTCCGACGATGATCAAGACGGAAAATGCCCGACTCACTGGGTGGATTTACATCGAACCCAAGGGAGGAGATATGGCCGGCTATGTCGCCCTGGCCCGAAAGGCCATCGCCCGTTCCGTTATTCTTCCGACCGGAACGACCCTCTCCTGGTCAGGACAGTACACCTCCATCAAAAGGGCAAAAAAACGGCTGGAACTGGTCCTGCCACTCGCTCTTTTACTCATTGTCGCCCTTCTGTTTATCCACTTCAGGAGTGCTTCCAAGACAGGGATGGTCCTCCTGTCACTTCCGTTTGCGGTGCTCGGAAGCCTTTGGTTTCTTTACGGACTTCACTACCGACTCTCCGTGGCCGTCGTCACGGGAATGATCGCTTTAGCCGGAGTAGCCGCCGAGTTTGGAATCGTGATGATCCTTTATCTCGATCGCTCGGTTGATCGACGCATGGCAGATGGAAGGCTAAGAACAGCGGAGGATCTCGATGAAGCGATTCTCGAAGGAACGCTGTACCGGCTGCGTCCCATCGCCATGACGGGAACGGTCATCCTGGCGGGACTTCTTCCGATCATGTGGAGCCATGAGACAGGATCGGATGTCATGAAACGGATCGCTGCGCCGATGGTTGGCGGTATGGTGACTGCCATGATCCTGAGCCTTTTGGTCATACCCGTACTGTTTTGCTTCTGGAAAGAGGCCGATCTCCGCCGGAGCTTTTTTAACGGTGGATCGGGGCTCGATCCCTCACAGACGAAGGAGATATCTCCTTCGTCACCATTCAAACCTTAATGGAAAGGAAACCCAAGATGAAGTCTTTTAAAAACCGATTGAGAACAATGGCAGGTGGTCTGATCATTCTGACAGGAATACTTCTTTCCACCACCGTCGCCATGGCTGACGACATGGGGGGAGGGATGGGAGATATGAACGGAATGCACAACATGTCCTCCGGGGCAGATAGCGCGCAGGCATCCGTCGGACATGGAAAAGGGATCATAAAGTCGCTGGATCCGAAAGCCGGGACGGTTACGATCACCCACGGCCCGATCAAGGAGTTCGGCTGGAGCGGAATGACCATGGCCTTCAGTGTAAAGCAAAGGTCTTTACTCTCCTCCCTGAAAAAGGGTGAGCATGTCCGCTTTGATGTCATTCAGGACAATGGCGCTGCTGTCATTACAAAAATCTCAAAGCTGCCGTGATTTGAAAAAGGATGTCTGCACTGACACTTGTGACGATTCCGATGGAAAAGACTGAGCTCAGGGCAGAAAACCTGACGGAAATTCTCCATGGCTCATGGAGCATGGGAAATTGAACGGGGTCCATCGACCGGATTTTCCCGATCGGAGACCCCAATAACAAGGACTAATAATCGGAGGTGCATCATGTTGAAAAAAGGGATTTTCATTTCATCGGCGATCTTTTTCCTGGGCTTTCCCGTAGGGGCCTGGGCAGTCAATCCTGCGGATGTCTTCCTGAACCAGAAGATGGATAAATCCGAGGCGAAATTGAGGCTGGCTGAAAAGGCGAGCGGGATGGAGCGACAGAACGCTCTTGCGGCACAAATAAAAATGATCAAGATCAACAATAAAATCATGCGGAAAGAAATGAACGAGCTGATGAAAGAAAGCATGAAAATGGGACGGATGACGACGATCGCGGATATCGTCAGATCTGATCGCAGGATGGACCAGTACAACCTTGTCATGAACAAAATGATGGACCAGATGATCAGGGATGAATCGCTTCTATTGGAGATCATTCAAAAAAAGTGAACAAGTCGGGCTTGTTCGCTCTCCCATAGATTTTTTGGTGGAGCCTCCTCTGTACATGGGAAATCCAGGCTCTCCTGTGACAGGGAACTCTCCCGGAACATCCGATTCCGGGAGAGGGGCTTCCATTAAAAAGAGCGGACGATTCGGAGTAGCCGCTGATGGAATGGGAGGAACGCATGGATGAAAAATCGTTGACAAGTCTTGAAAGTGGTGTTTCTCGAAGAGATTTTTTGCGATACATACCGGTTTTTGCATTATTATTGGGATCCGGATGGATCTTGCTTGAAAGAAATCCTGCTTTTGCAGAAACAAAAAAAATCAGCAAAAAGATCGCCCGCTATCAGTCTCATCCTGACAAAGGAAAAATGTGTATGAATTGCACACATTTTCTTCCTGCCAATCCGCAAATGAAACAGATGATGGGAAACATGCCCGGGATGGGCGGGATGATGCAGGGAATGCCAATGGAAAGAATGAATGGCAAAATGATGGAAAAAATGGGACTCTGCGAAGTCGTTGAAGGCCCAGTGAGTCCGATGGGATATTGCCAATTTTATTCCCCGATTCACCAGTCCTAAGGTTCAGGTGTTCTGAAAAAACGGGCACTGAAGAGCTTCTTGCAAAAATAAAGGCTCTTCCCCCTTTGATGTTGCGAGAGGCAGAAAATGGCGTCATTTTCTTCGTTGACACCCCTTGTTCTGTTCCATCCTTAATATCGCGCTGAAATTGGCTCTGACTGTCAATCAGGGAGGAATCAAGCGCATAGGAAAATATCATCCATGAGCACCGTTTTTTGAGGTTGGAATGAACCCAAAAACGGAGCATAATGGTAGGATATGCACGTTCTGGAAGGAGGTTTTGATGAAAACGGCCAGTCTCAAAGAATGGACCTACGAGGAATTCATGTCGCTCCCGGAAGGGGGTTCCTTTCGCACCGAGATGATCGATGGAGAGCTTTGCATGACCCCGTCCCCCAGTCCCCGGCATCAAAGAATTTCTTTGAGGATGTCTATCATTATTGGAACATATCTTGATCGGTCGCCAATCGGAGAAGTCTTCGCCGCCCCCTGCGACGTGGTCTTTTCCAAAGACCCACTTCAGGTGGTCGAGCCGGACTTGGTCTTTGTCTCGAAGGAGCATTTGTCCATCATTACTGAAAAGAACATCCAGGGCGTTCCGGACCTGACAGTCGAGATCCTGTCCCCGTCAACGGAAACGGCCGACCGCCGGGTGAAACATTCCCTCACCCAGCGGTTTGGGGTTTCTGAATACTGGATCGTGGATCCGGAAACGGAAACAGGTCAGGTCTTCCGTCTTGCCTGTGGGCATTATCCGGCTCCACTCGAACACAGCAAGAGGGATCTTCTCGAGTCTCCCCTTTTCCCCGGTTTATCGATTCCCCTCGCCGAGGTTTTCCAATAACTGAGGAAGGATTTTCGTGTGACCGTTTTCCTGATCAACTCTGGTGCCATCTTGCTGTCGTGAACAGAGACCATCTTCTGCAACCGACAGATGCATCTTGTACCATTTCCAGTCATGGAGCTTTCCCCAAGTCTTTTTCATGCCCCAGTCGCACCGTTGGTGAAGCTCTCGTTCCACCGGCCCGAGAGGGACTTGGTCTCTCCGGAACCGCGGGGTCCCCAGAATACCCTCTTCGGCCTCCCGAACGCCATAAGAAACGGACAGAGCTTCTCGATGTCCTCCCCTTGGCTTTTCCTGGAAATCTCTCCCTCTCTGCCCTGCATCCCTGATCCCCAGGACTTGTCCACATTTAACTTGAACAATTAAAAAGATAAAATGGAGTACTGTCCATTATGAACTGTTCATCTTATTTCAGGACATATCCTAACGCCGGATCAGTTCTACCACAGCGCTATGGAACAGGTAGTCCGTGCCCCAATCGAGCAGGGTGAGAGCCCGGTTGCGCGTGCCGACAATCGAGTAGAGGTGCACGAATAACCAGAGCATCCAGGCACCTCGACCATGCCACTTTACGTTCCATCGAGGGATCTGGCAGACGGCGTCATATCGGCCCAGAACCACCATGCTTCCTGGATCCCGGTAATGGAAAGGAGTGGGAGCCCGGGCAAGGTTCCATGTGGAGAGAACAACCTGCGCCGCATGGCGTGCGCTCTGAATGGCAAAGGGTGCCACTTGCGGCCAATCTTCCATTCCTCCGCTAGCGGCAAGATCTCCCAGAACAAAGACATCGGGGTACCCTGACAGTTGCATGTGATCGTTGACGGGAATCCGGCCTCCATGGACCTTCTCGCCTGGCAGCGTGACAACGAGCGGGTGTGGCATAACACCTGCTGCCCATACCAGTGTTCGAGAGAAGATAGATCCACCTCTGTTGCATTGAACCGTCAGTCCATCAAAATCTTCTACATGGGTCTCGAGCCGGATTTGTGCTCCCAGAGCGTTCAGTCGAATCTTTGTGTATGCTCGAAGGGAAGGATCAAATCCTGGCAGGAGAACTGATTCTCCCTGAAGGATGTGCACCGATACCTCTGTGGGATCGAGTTCAGGGTAGTCGCGGGGTAAGAGTATACGAAAAAGCTCCAATAGTGCACAGCAGAACTCGACGCCTGTCGTTCCTCCACCGGCAATAACAAAGCTAAGCCAGGACTGGCGTTCTCCTAGATCCTGGCATCGAGAAGCCCGCTCCAGGGCTAGGAGGATCTGCGATCGTAATGCCTCTGCTTCCGGCAAACCTTTCAGATGATAGGCATGATGGGCAATACCCGTCTTTCCATGGAAATTGGTGGAGCTTCCCAGTGCAATCATCAATTTGTCATAAGAGAGATCGGTTCCGTCCTCCATGTGGACAATCCGGCGGTCCAGATTCAATCCGCTTACTGTGCTCAGAATAAACCGCAGATTCCTCTTTTTTAGGATCCGACGAATCGGAGTCGCGACCGCTTCAGCATCAAGATCCCCTGAAGCCACTTGGTAAAGGAGAGGCTGGAACAAGTGGTAGTTTTTGGAATCGACGACAGAGACAGTTACGTCCTTGTCAGCTAAAGCCTTTGCTGCCGCCAGTCCGGCGAACCCGCTACCCAGGATTACGATGTGCCGATTCATCTTTTTATGCTCCCGTGGCTTATGTTTTGGCGCCGGACATAGTATTGAGGTTGGTCGGATACTGCATGCACAACAACACCACTGTATGGGCAACAACCGCCTGATCTTCGGTCTTTTTAGTAAGAGGGGACTCAAAAGTTTTTATCGCTATCACCTGATGATCAAAGGAGCGATACGCTGTTTGTCGTTGGCCCAGCGCTCTCGCAGGCATGGAAAAAAACGACGCAGTCGGGCGGGTGAAGCACCCGGACCAAGGTCATAGGCCAAGCACCCTTTGTCAAAGGATACAACAAAACATTCTTGACCAGAGCCCCCTCGACTTTGCCGGACTAATCAGCCCGCCCCAAAACAGGTGATAGAGAATGCTCGGACCTTTGATCAAGGATGAGTTGTCCAGCACCATATACAGAAAATCTTTGACCTTTTTCTTGTTGGGGCGAGATTATCCTGGAGGTTTTTATAATTTTTTAACCATAGGATTGACAAGAAGCTGACTTGAGGAGACTCCACTTGCCTTTTTCCAGGCCGAACCGATTTCAAGGGACAAACTTGTCCATGCCAGGATTCCGACAATCGGACCCCATATTGCTGTCTCCGTAGAGAAACTTTTCTGAAACAGTAAAGTCAGGGTACTCAGTCCGATTCCTGCCTGGTAAAGAAAAAATGTGAGTAATGAACGCCTCATATCAAGCAGCGCAAGCGGAGGAGTGAGATCGCCTGGGCCTTGCCGGAGAAGAGAGAGAAGTCTTGGACCCAGATGGTATAGATGGGCGAGAAGGAACTGGCCCAGCCAACCCATGAGAAAAATGAAAAGGAGCCCCATTTTCGAAAACGGCAACTTTAACAGAACAAAAAGTGCCAGAATACTTACTCCCGTCACACTATAAAAAACGGACGATATCAGATATCGTCGCGGAACCGGATTGACAGAATGCGAGCGAAAGATGAAGGGAATCAGCGATCCGTTGTACAGAAGGAAAGCAAGGATACTTATTCCAAAAGCTGAAATCCAGACAAAGCGACTCTGTGCGAGAAGCCCGATGACACCGAGAAGGATTCCCATCGCCATGGTGCCCCATGCGGCACACGCCCTACGAAATGGAACAGTGAATCCCAGTGTCGGTCCGGAAGTTCGGGAGAACACAGCCGTCACAATAAGAGAGAGCCACCCGCCGATCATCAATGTTGCATGAACAATCGGGAGGAATGCAAAAGAGAGAGGAAGAGGAGGAAAGAGAAAGTGGTAGAGCATGAACGCTCCCAGAGAAATTCCAAAAAGGAAAAAAAGAAGCGATCCCCAAATCATGAGTCCCAAGAGCCAAGGTTCCATTTTCCAACTTTTGGATCTCTTGAATAGTTCGTATGACACTCGAAGAACATAGAAGAAGATCGAGATAAATATCAAAAGACCACCGAGCAGAGAGAGGCGAAAATTCGCCAAGCCGAATCCAGAGACAACCAGTGAGGCTCCGATGACCACCACTCCAATCTGCCACCGGTCAGAGAGCTTCTCTCCCACAGACACGTGGCAGGCTGCCGGGAGTACATGAACGAGCACAGAAAGGACAGCAAGAGATAAAAACCCCAGTCCGAAGGCATGAATCACCGCAAACGATAGGCCAGATCCCCAAGAATCACCAATGGCCGCCATAGCAAGCAACAGAATCCATCCCGCTCCCTGAAAAAGGTGCATGAACAGAAAACCGGCCGGCGATATGAAGCCGATCTTCTCCCCCGAGATCATGGTCAACATCTGTTTAAACAACCTCTGCCCCTCCCATCTTGCGTCTGCAGAAAAGATCTATCGGGTGCATTTCCTTGTGAATACATTTCTCCAAAGCGTGAAGCCAGTTCACTGGTTTCAGCATAACCCCTGCCCATTGCCTGATGCTACGGGCATTCTTATGCAAATACATTCCTTATCACTTACGTGAACAAGCCTCACTGCTGCTATCGTGAAGTCAATAAGCTCAATGGTTGTAACTACTCACGTCCCCCGAGGCGGAGGAATAGCGCAAGGGGTGGCAGATCCCTGAAGAGATGGAAGAAGAACCGGGGGAAGAAAGGATCAGGGAGGTAGGAGATCGGGAAGAGATCCTGTGGTCATGAGTGTCAGAGGCGACTCGAAAATGGGTTTGTCGTTTTTCTTGAGCGTTCCGATAATGCTTCGGATGCCGAGAAAGAG
>JAKCCY010000079.1 GCA_021838765.1 Nitrospirota bacterium | reverse complement strand
CATGCTTACCAGGGTGAGCTCCGCAAGGTTGAAGAAGAAAAGAAGGAAAAAATCAAGGCATTTCTTCTCGGGAAGGTTATCAAGGAGGATATCCTTGATGCAGAGACCGGTGATGTAATTCTCAAGAAAAAAAGACGCCTCACCACAGATACTCTTGAAAAACTGGCAGATTATTCGGCTATTACCCTCTCGGATCAAAAAGAGCAGGATGAATTACAGGCGATTGAGTCCCGGACAAAAGAGAAAATTGAAGCCATCCAGATGCGTCATGATGAGCGCATCGGTCGTCTTAAAAAAGGTGACGAACTTGCTCCCGGGGTCCTCAAGCTTGTTAAGGTTTATGTGGCGATGAAGCGCAAGCTGTCTGTTGGAGATAAGATGGCCGGGCGTCACGGTAATAAAGGTGTTGTGTCACGGATTGTTCCTGTTGAGGACATGCCTTTCCTCCCCGACGGAACTCCTGTGGATATTATTCTCAATCCCTTAGGTGTTCCTTCCCGTATGAATGTGGGGCAAATTCTCGAAACTCACCTAGGTATGGCTGCACGTGCTCTCGGTCTGCACGTTGCGACTCCAGTCTTCGATGGTGCCACTGAAGAAGAGATCAAAGCCATGCTTAAAAAAGGTGGAATTTCTGAGACGGGGCAAACACGCCTTGTTGACGGTAAAACAGGGGAAATCTTTGAGCGTCCGGTGACTGTAGGCGTAATGTACATGTTTAAACTGCATCATCTTGTGGATGATAAAATTCATGCGCGTTCCATTGGTCCTTACTCCCTCGTCACACAACAACCACTTGGTGGTAAGGCTCAATTTGGTGGACAACGGCTTGGAGAAATGGAAGTTTGGGCATTGCAAGCCTACGGAGCGGCGTCAACTCTTCAGGAATTCCTTACGGTAAAATCTGACGATGTTTCAGGCAGAAGCCGGATGTATGAAGCCATAGTGAGAGGGGAAAACTATCTCGATCCAGGATTGCCAGAATCGTTCAATGTATTGATTAAAGAGCTTCAAAGTCTTGCTTTGGATATTGAACTTCTAAAGACACAGGAGAAGTTGAATGACTGATATGTCGCATGATGAATTAGATAATCTTCCCGGCGGGCAAGACTTAGCCATTATAGACCCTGCCAACTCCCCCGATGCTATTATGGCTGATTCGCCAACATATTCCTCCGAGAGAGGTCGCCATCGAGATCTGGAAAAGGGAGATATTTTTCAATCATTTGATTCAGATATGCTCTCTTTTTCTCAAATCAAGATTATGTTGGCATCCCCCGACAAAATAAGATCTTGGTCTCATGGAGAAGTGAAAAAGCCTGAAACCATAAATTACCGCTCCTTCAAACCAGAACGGGATGGACTTTTTTGTGCCAAAATATTTGGCCCTGTAAAGGATTGGGAGTGTAATTGCGGAAAATATAAGCGCATGAAACACCGCGGGGTCATTTGTGACAAGTGTGGCGTTGAGGTTATTCAAAGTAAAGTTCGTCGCGAGCGGATGGGACATATTGAACTAGCCGCACCTGTCGCCCATATTTGGTTTCTTAAGGGATTGCCATCACGCATTGGTAACCTGCTTGACATGACGATAAAGGATTTGGACCAAATCCTTTATTTTGAATCATATGTTCTGACGGATCTTGGCTCTGTTATCTCAGATATCGACCAGGTAAAGAATAAGACGATCCTTGATCTCATTTCTCAAAAAAACTTTCGCCATCTTTATATGAATGCCAATGGCAGCACTGAAGATGTCAGTGGCGAGCAGATTTCTGCCACCTTCTTTAAAGAGCGTGACACAACTCCTGTGTTCATTCTGCAGGATAAAGATCTTTCGACCATTGATGCTTTGATTTCTGATCAGGCGAATTCGGACTCCTCTTCGAAGAAAAAAAAGAAAATTGAGAATGAGGAAACACAAAAGAATATTCTAAAGTTTAAGACAAGACAGCTTCTTGCTCTTGATTACTACTCTTCTCAGACAGGTGAACTCCTTTCTCGCGGAGGCTCTCGTATCCAAGAGCTCTCCACTGAAAACGGAGCGATTTTCGTTCTTCTTCCAGAGGAGGCCTTCACTCAGATTATTAAGACAATAGCTGAATCTGAGAAAAGGAGAGAGGAAATTCTTTCCTCTTTTGCTAAGCACCGCCCAATTGTGAAGGAAGAGTTTGATCGCCTTAAGAGGGAATTCCCCACATCAAATTTAAAGGGAGAGATAGGTGCTGAAGCTATTCGCTCTCTCCTTCGAAATCTCGATATGGAAAAGTTGGCGCTGGATCTTCAGGAGCAAATGCTAGATCCGGCAGTGAGTGCTGCCACTAAGAAAAAACATGCCAAGAGACTCAAGATTGTTGAAGCTTTCAGAAAATCGGGAAACCTGCCGGAATGGATGATCCTTGATGTTATTCCTGTCCTTCCTCCAGATCTAAGGCCATTGGTTCCCTTGGACGGGGGACGATTTGCAACTTCTGACCTGAATGATCTTTACCGACGAGTTATTAATAGGAATAACCGTCTTAAGAGATTGCTCGATGTTTCTTCTCCTACCCCTCAGCTAATTATTCATAATGAAATCAGGATGCTGCAGGAAGCAGTCGATGCTCTCTTCGACAACGGTCGCAGGGGACGTGTCATTAGGGGGGCCAATAGACGGCCTTTAAAATCCCTGTCTGACATGCTTAAAGGAAAACAAGGGAGATTCCGTCAGAATCTCTTAGGAAAACGTGTTGATTACTCGGGCCGTTCAGTGATTGTTATCGGGCCAGAGCTGAAGCTCAGTCAATGTGGACTTCCTAAAAAAATGGCCCTTGAACTTTTTAAGCCATTTATATTTCAGAAACTCGAAGAAAGAGGCCTTGTTAATAATATTAAAACGGCCAAAAAGAGAGTTGAGGGAGAAGACCCAATTGTATGGGATATTCTAGATGAGGTCATCAGAGAGCACCCGGTGTTGCTGAACCGCGCCCCGACACTTCATCGTCTAGGTATTCAAGCATTCGATCCTGTTCTTGTGGAAGGTAAAGCTATTAGACTTCATCCCCTAGTCTGTGCAGCTTTTAACGCAGACTTCGATGGAGATCAAATGGCGGTTCACGTCCCTCTGTCAATCGAATCTCAGCTCGAAGCCCGTGTCCTTATGATGTCAGTCAACAATGTCCTTTCACCGGCAAATGGGAAGCCAATTATGGTTCCTACCCAGGATATGGTTATCGGTTGTTACTATTTGAGCAAGGAAAAGGCAGGAGAAAAAGGAAATGGAATGCATTTCTCCTCGCCTCAGGAGGTCCGAATAGCCTATGACACAGGGCAAGTCGGTCTCCATGCCAAGATCAATGTTCGGATGAAGACCAGTGATGGATCTTTGAAAAAAGTTGAAACAACGGTTGGCAGAATCTTGTTTTCAGAAATTCTTCCTGCCCAGATTCCCTTTTCTGAGATTAATAGGGAACTCAATAAGAAAGTTCTGACGAATCTAATAGATTTTTGCTATAGGAATGCAGGAAGGAAAGAAACGGTCACTTTCCTTGACAACATAAAGCAATATGGATTTCTGTTTGCAACAAAATCTGGACTGTCCATTGCTATTGGTGATATGAGAATCCCTGCCCACAAGTCATTAACCATTGAGAAGGCTAATGAAGAAATTCAGGAAATTCAGTCCCAGTATAATGATGGTTTGATTACGGCAGGAGAGCGTTATAACAAAGTCATCGACAAATGGGCCCAAATCACAGAACATGTCGCAGATGAAATGATGAAGGAGCTAAAGGACGAGGAAGCTTCTGTTAAAGAGGGGCGAAGTTCTGGGGATTTTAACTCCATTTATATGATGGCCGACTCTGGCGCAAGAGGATCTGCTCAGCAGATTCGCCAGCTGGGCGGTATGCGTGGACTGATGGCAAAGCCATCGGGAGAAATTATTGAAACTCCAATTACTGCTAATTTCCGAGAAGGTCTTAGCGTTCTCCAGTACTTTATCTCTACACATGGAGCTCGCAAGGGATTAGCGGACACCGCACTTAAGACGGCCAATTCCGGATATTTGACGCGACGTCTTGTTGATGTTGCCCAGGACGTCATTATTACGGAAGAAGACTGCGGAACTATGAATGGAATTGATGTCACGGCCTTGGTTGAAGGTGGAGAAACAATCGAGCCGCTCGAAGAGAGAATTCTCGGGCGGGTTTCTTCGGAAGATTTGTATGCTCCCAGATCCTCTGGGAAGAATAAGTCTTCAAAGCCCGAATTGCTTCTTCGTGCAGGACAGGAAATTAATGAAGAAGAAGTCGATAAGATAAAAGAGTCAGGGATTGACATTATTAAAATTCGCTCAGTGTTGACCTGCCAATCTAAGCGAGGAGTGTGTGCTGCTTGTTACGGTCGTGATCTCAGTCGAGGCAAACGTGTTGAGCTGGGAGAAGCCATCGGTATTATCGCCGCTCAGTCAATTGGAGAACCAGGAACTCAGTTGACGATGCGAACCTTCCATATCGGTGGTACCGCACAGGTAGGAAAACAGTCAGTTCATGAGGCGAAGAGAGATGGGCTTGTTCGCTACGATAATTTGACGACTGTTAAGAATAATGAAAACTCCAACATTGCCATGTCAAAGAATGGGAAGATCGTTATCATTGATGACGATGGCAGAGAAAAAGAGCGCTATTCAGTTGTGTATGGAGCAAAGCTTTTGGTTGAGAATGGACAGAGAGTTACCATAGGGGCAAAGCTTGTAGAATGGGATCCCTTTTCGACTCCTATCATTACTGAGGTGGAGGGCGTTTGCAATTTCAAGGATGTGATTGATCGACAGACCCTAAAGGAAGAAATTGATGAAATCTCCGGACTCAAAAGTCGCGTGATCATTGATTCAAAACAAAACCTTCGTCCTCGTCTGGAAGTTAGAGAAACTGGAACAAAGAGCCGAAGGGAATACCCACTTCCAACGGGTGCACATATTCTTGTCGAAGAAAAATCTACCGTCTATCCGGGTGATGTCCTTGCCAAGATTCCTAGAGAATCAACAAAGACGAAAGATATTACGGGAGGTCTCCCGAGAGTAGCAGAGCTATTTGAGGCGAGGAAACCCAAAGAACAAGCCATTATCACCGAGATCGAAGGAACTGTTACCTTTGCGAACACTAAGCAGTCTAGAGGAACGCGAACGGTCAAGGTTGTCAATGATCTTGGTGAAGAAAAGGAATATATCATTCCCAAAGGAAAACATGTAAGCGTTCATGAAAATGATTGGGTGGAGGCTGGAGAGCCTCTTATGGATGGATCAGTCAATCCACACGATATCCTTACCGTTTTAGGACCTCAAAACCTGATGTCTTACCTTGTCAATGAAGTTCAGGAGGTTTATCGCCTTCAGGGAGTAGGGATAAACGATAAGCATATTGAGGTAATCGTACGTCAAATGCTTCGTAAAATCAGAATAGACGATCCTGGTGAGTCATTTTTCATGGTAGGGAGCCAAGTCGATAGAGGCGTTTTTGATGAAGAGAATGAACGACTAATCGCTGAAGGCAAAAGGCCTGCAAGTGGAAGCCCATTATTACTTGGAATCACAAAGGCAGCCCTTTCTACTGAAAGCTTTATCTCAGCTGCATCCTTCCAGGAAACAACGAGGGTGTTGACTGAAGCGGCAATAAATGGAAAGACCGATGACCTTCAAGGCCTCAAGGAAAATGTCATCGTAGGAAGACTAATTCCTGCTGGAACAGGATTCCCTAAGTTTAGGAAAACCTATATTCCTCTCGAAGGAGAATCGGAAGTATCTTGACTTATTTTAGTTTGATCAATAGAATGACAAGGTTCGCTTTTTGCGGAGCCGAATTTGGAAAAATGGAGGAAAGCTAAGTGCCGACTATTAATCAGCTTGTTCGCAGCGGTAGAAAAAAGATCCAAGATAAAAGCAAAAGCCCTGCGTTGACAAGGTGTCCCCAAAGGCGCGGAGTTTGCGTTAGGGTTTATACTACAACCCCGAAGAAGCCAAACTCGGCTCTTCGTAAGGTTGCCCGTGTTCGGATGACCAATGGGTTTGAAGTGACTGCATATGTCCCAGGTATTGGACACAACTTGCAAGAGCACTCGATTGTTCTTGTGAGAGGTGGTCGTGTCAAGGATCTTCCTGGCGTTAGATATCATATTGTCCGTGGAGCGCTAGATGCGGCTGGGGTGGCAAATCGGAAGAAGAGCCGCTCAAAGTACGGATCGAAAAAAGCCAAGGCGTAATTCTCGCCGAGAACGATTGACTCAAAAATTCTGGAGTGTCTTAGATGCCGCGTAGATCTAATCAGGTAAATCGCCGAGAGGTTTTGCCAGATGCAAAGTTTAATAGCCGTCTGGTTTCTAAAATGATCAATACCCTCATGAAGCAGGGAAAAAAATCTACGGCTGAGAATGTCTTTTACGCTTCCATGGATATTGTGACAACGAAGGTGGGGCCAGATCCCCTTAAGGTTTTCAAGCTAGCGGTTGATAATGTCAAGCCACTTTTGGAGGTTAAGTCTCGCCGGGTCGGCGGTGCGTCTTATCAGGTGCCTGTGGAGGTGAGGCCGAATCGACGGATATCCTTGGCTCTCCGTTGGATGGTAAGTGGGGCCAAATCGCGCGCCGGACATTCGATGGAAGAAAAGCTTGCTGCTGAAATAATAGACGCATCGAATAATGTTGGGTCCTCTGTTAAGAAACGCGAAGATACTCATCGGATGGCGGAAGCTAACAAAGCGTTTGCGCATTATAAGTGGTAGGAGGAATTAGGTGACTCGGCAGTATTCCCTTGAAAAGACTCGCAATATCGGTATCATGGCCCATATTGATGCGGGAAAGACCACGACGACGGAACGCATCCTTTTTTATACAGGCGTCGTTCATCGTATGGGAGAAGTTCATGAGGGCAACACCGTCATGGATTGGATGGACCAGGAGCGGGAGCGGGGAATTACCATTACATCTGCTGCCATCACTACAGTGTGGAAAGATCATCGCGTAAATATAATTGATACCCCTGGTCATGTCGATTTTACGATCGAAGTTGAGCGATCTCTACGGGTCCTCGACGGAGCAATTGCCCTTTTTGATTCAGTCCAAGGGGTAGAGCCCCAGTCCGAAACTGTGTGGCGACAGGCTGACAAATATCGTGTTCCCCGTATCGCTTTTATGAATAAGATGGATCGCGTTGGTGCAGACTTTTATGCATCGGTTGCCACAATGGTCGACCGTCTTAAGGCCAACCCTATTCCTATTCAGATACCAATCGGTTCTGAGGATAATTTTTCTGGCGTTGTCGATCTCGTAACAATGAAAGCTATTATTTATAGCGATCCGACCGGAATGCGCTTTGATGTTGTAGAGATCCCAGAAGACTTCAAGGAAGAAGCTTCTAAGTACCGAGAAATGCTTTTAGAGTCAATTTCAATGCATGACGATTCCATCACTGAAAAAATCTTGGGTGAAGAGGAAATTACTTCCGAGGAAATTGTCAAAGTTCTTCGGAAAATAACGATTGAGATGAAGGGAACTCCAGTCCTTTGTGGCTCAGCCTTTAAAAACAAGGGTGTTCAGCAGCTTCTTGATGCTGTGCTCGCATATCTTCCAAGTCCATTAGATGTCCCTGATGTTATAGCAATTAATCCGTCGGATAAATCAGAGACAGTAAGAATGTGTAATGATAACGCACCTTTTTCTGCATTGGCTTTTAAGATTATGACGGATCCATTTGTCGGGCAGTTAACTTTTTTCCGTGTGTACTCAGGAAGAGTTGATGCCGGTTCTTATGTTTACAACTCAACGCGTCAAGGGCGTGAACGAATTGGTCGAATCCTTAAAATGCATGCCGATAAGCGAGAGGATATTAAAGAAGTTTATGCTGGTGATATTGCAGCAGCTGTTGGTTTGAAAAATACTCTGACAGGAGATACGCTTTGCGACGAAAATAACCCAGTTCTTCTCGAGGTTATTGAATTTCCTGATCCGGTTATTTCTGTTGCAATTGAACCTAAGACTAAAGGTGATCAAGAAAAACTTGGCCTCTCCCTCGGGAGACTCGCGCAGGAGGACCCATCTCTCAGGGTCTCTAGCGATGAGGAAACTGGACAAACAATTATTTCCGGTATGGGCGAGCTTCACCTAGAGATTATAGTTGATCGTCTGAAGCGTGAGTTTAAGGTTGATGCAAATGTAGGTAAACCACAGGTTGCATATCGTGAAACCATTACCCAAAAAGTCGAAATCGAAGGAAAATATATTCGCCAGACAGGCGGTCGTGGTCAGTATGGACACGTTGTTTTTGAGCTAGAACCATTAGAGCGTGGCTCAGGATTTATCTTTGAAAATAAGATTGTTGGCGGGGTTGTTCCGAAAGAATATGTTCCAGCCATTGAAAAAGGGGTGGTTGAGGCGATGGCAGGTGGCGTTTTAGCGGGCTTTCCAATCGTCGACATGAAAGTTGCTCTTACCTTTGGGTCCTACCATGATGTGGACTCCTCTGAAATGGCCTTTAAGATAGCTGCTTCTATGGCTCTTAAAGATGGTGTTCGAAAGGCTGGAGGGGTAATTCTTGAACCAATCATGAACGTAGAGGTTGTTGTTCCAGAGGAATATCTTGGGGACACCATGGGTGACTTAAGTAGTCGACGAGGCAAAATTATTGGCATGAATGCTCGTGCCGGCGCTCAAGTTATTGATGCTCACGTTCCTCTTGCCTCAATGTTTGGGTATGCGACAGATCTTCGCTCTATGACCCAAGGAAGAGGCATTTTCACCATGCTTCTAGCCTACTATGAACCGGCTCCGAAGAATGTGGCAGACGAAATCATCGAGAAGTCTAAGGCCTAATTACCTTTCTTAATTATTACATTTTAGGAGTGAGTCAATGGCAAAAGCAAAATTCGAGAGAACAAAGCCGCATCTGAATATCGGAACGATCGGACACGTGGACCATGGGAAGACGACCTTAACCGCAGCGATTACGCGGGTTCTGGCAGCGAACAAGATGGCCGAGTTTCTGGCGTATGACATGATCGACAAGGCCCCGGAAGAGCGGGAGCGTGGGATTACGATTGCCATTGCCCATGTGGAGTATCAGACCGCGAACCGGCACTATGCGCATGTGGATTGCCCGGGACACGCCGACTACGTGAAAAATATGATCACGGGAGCGGCGCAGATGGACGGAGCGATTCTGGTGGTTTCGGCGGCGGATGGTCCGATGCCCCAGACGCGGGAACACATTCTGCTGGCGAGACAGGTGGGCGTCCCCTATATCGTCGTCTTCCTGAACAAGGTTGACATGGTGGATGATCCCGAGCTTCTGGAGCTGGTGGAGCTGGAAGTGCGTGAGCTCTTGTCGAAGTATGAATTTCCTGGGGATGAGATTCCGATCACCCGAGGGTCGGCACTGAAGGCCCTGGAGTGCGGATGTGGGAAGCGGGAGTGTCCGGCGTGTTCCCCGATCCTCAAGCTGATGGATTCAGTGGATGAGTATATTCCGACCCCTGTTCGTGATGTGGAGAAACCCTTTTTGATGCCTGTTGAAGACGTGTTCTCAATCAGCGGCCGTGGGACGGTGGTGACGGGCCGGGTGGAAAGAGGCGTAGTGAAGGTCGGAGACGAGATCGAGATCGTGGGAATTCGGGACACCCAGAAGACTGTTGTGACGGGGGTTGAAATGTTCCGGAAGGTCCTGGACTCCGGTCAGGCGGGAGACAATGTGGGGCTTCTTCTGAGAGGAACAAAGAAGGAAGATGTGGAGAGAGGAATGGTCCTGTCGAAGCCGGGATCCATCACTCCGCACACAGAGTTTGAGGCTGAGGCCTATATTCTGACCAAGGAAGAGGGCGGGAGACATACCCCCTTCTTCAATGGATACCGTCCTCAGTTTTATTTCCGGACCACCGATGTGACAGGCGTTGTGACGCTGAATGAAGGTGTCGAGATGGTGATGCCTGGAGATAATATTCGGGTAAAGGTGAAGTTGATCACTCCGATCGCGATGGAAGATGGTCTTCGCTTTGCGATTCGGGAAGGCGGACGGACTGTCGGTGCCGGTGTTATCTCCAAGGTCATCCTTTAAATACTGGAGCAAGAATCGTCATGGATAAAATTAGGATTCGTCTTAAAGGTTATGATTTCAGAATTCTTGATCAATCACTTGTTGATATTGTTTCTACTGCCAAAAGGACCGGGGCTACCATTAAGGGTCCAATTCCTCTTCCTACAAGAATAGAAAAATTCACTGTATTACGTTCCCCTCATGCGGATAAGAAATCCCGTGAGCAATTTGAACGTCGTACCCACAAACGTTTGATTGATATTATTGAGTCGACACCTGAGACTATTGATGCACTCATGAAGCTTGAGCTTCCGGCGGGCGTCGATGTCGAAATCAAGCTTTAGGAGAATCCAGTGAATTCCATTATTGGCGAAAAAGTCGGCATGACACAAATCTATCTTCCAAATGGTAAGTCTATTCCTGTTACCGTTGTTAAGGTAGGACCTTGTGAAGTAATCCAAGTGAAAACAAAGGAGAAAGATCGCTACTCCGCTGTTCAACTCGGTTACGGAATTGTCAAACCAGTCTCTTTAAATAAACCCTTACGCGGCCATTTCCAAAAATACTCCCAAAACACCTATCGTACTATCCGCGAAGTTGTCATTTCCGGCGATCCACCAGCTTCAGGCTCTATTTATGGAGCAGATTTCTTCAAGCCAGGAGAACTTGTAAGTGCCACAGGAATGACAAAAGGAAAAGGCTTTGCGGGTGTTATGAAAAGACATCATTTCCGTGGAGGAGACGCTACTCATGGATCTATGTTCCATCGTGAACCTGGCTCCATCGGCTCTTCTGCTTATCCTTCCCGTGTTCTAAAAAATAAAAAGCTTCCTGGCCACATGGGTCATAAGAATGTAACGATAAAAAACCTCGAAGTCGTAGAAGTTAAAGCAGAGGCAAATCTTGTTTTACTTAAGGGCGCTGTTCCAGGTCACCCTGGCACAATTCTGGTTTTTAAAAAAGATTAATTTAAAGGACGAAATATGAACATCCCAGTTCTTTCCTCTGATGGAAAATCCTCTTCATCAATCGCCATTGACTCAGAGGTTACGCAAGATTCATTCAATAAAGGAATTGTACACGAAATAACTACGATGGAACTCGCCGGTATGCGAGCGGGAACTTCCTCAACCAAGACCCGAGGAGAGGTTTCCGGTGGTGGAAAAAAGCCTTATCGTCAAAAAGGAACTGGCCGTGCCCGTCAAGGATCGTCTCGTGCTCCTCAATGGCGGGGTGGGGCAATCATTTTCGGACCTCGTCCTCGCAATTATTTTTATAAGCAGCCCTCAAAGAAGATCCTAAAGGCATTGCGCGAGGCATTACTCGTCCGTATTTCTGAAAATAAGGTTAGCATCATTCCGAATCTTGAGAGCGAAACACTTAAAACAAAGAAATTCGTAGACCTTCTCAAAAAATATAATACAACTCCTGGCTATCAAAATATTTTAATTATTTCTGAAGAGCTTGATGAAAACACATGGCTGTCCTCTAGGAATATTCCTGGACTAACTATCCTTCCGTCTACAGCCGTGACTGCTCTGTACATGGTTTTTACAGATGTTGTTTTGGTGGCAGAAGATTCACGTGAATGGCTTGAACAGTTACTGAAAGGGTAAAACATGGACATTTCAGATGTTCTTATTCGCCCAATACTTTCCGAAAAATCGGATAGGGTGCGTGAAAAAAATTCAGTTTATCTCTTTCATGTTTATAGAAAAGCTAACAAGATTCAAATTCAAAAAGCGATTGAGTCAATTTTCAACGTAAAAGTTGAGTCTGTACGGACTGTTGTTCGAAAGGGAAAGGCTAAAAGAATCGGGATTGTTAAAGGAAGTCTTCCTGATCGAAAACGAGCCTATATCACCTTAAAAGATGGTTTCAAGCTTGATATTTTTGAGGGAGCCTAATAATGGGAATTAAAACTTACAATCCAGTTCCCCAGTCAAGCCGGTATAAAACTGGATATACTTTTGAAGAATTAACAAGGGAAAAACCTTACAAGCCCTTGACTACCTCCAAAAAGTCTTCTGGTGGTAGAAATAACATTGGAACCCTGACCTCACGTCATCGTGGAGGTGGCCATAAAAGAGCTTATCGGCTAATCGACTTTAAACGTACCAAAGATTCTATACCTGCTAAGGTCGAGTCGATTGAATATGATCCTAATCGATCTGCACGCATTGCACTCATTTGCTATGCGGATGGTTCAAGGTCATATATTCTTGCTCCTATCGGGTTAAATGTAAATGATACTGTAGTTTCAGGTATTGGAGCTGATATTCGACCTGGCAATGCATTGGAAATAATGCAGATTCCTCTCGGAACACTCGTTCATAACATTGAGTTTAAAATAGGTGCTGGCGGCAAGATTGCCAGATCTGCAGGAGCCTATGCTCAAATCTTGGGAAGAGAAGGCGATTGGGTTATAATCAAACTTTCGTCTGGCGAAACAAGAAAAATTCACGGCCGCTGCAGAGCAACTATTGGCCAAGTTGGTAATATCGAACATGAAAATATCTCAATCGGTAAAGCTGGAAGGTCAAGATGGATGGGAAAACGCCCGCATGTTCGTGGTGTTGCCATGAATCCTGTGGATCATCCCCTAGGAGGAGGAGAAGGAAAGTCATCGGGTGGACGGCATCCTTGTTCTCCTTGGGGCCAGCCTTCCAAAGGATTTAAAACTCGTCATAACCCTAAGACAGATCGATTCATCATTCGACGTAGAAAGTAAAAGGAATTTCCTATGCCAAGATCAATTAAAAAAGGCCCTTTTATTGATGCATCTCTCCTTGAGAAAG
>JAKCCY010000078.1 GCA_021838765.1 Nitrospirota bacterium | reverse complement strand
ATCCTGGGCGGAATCCATGAAAACCCTACAGAAATCCTCCGGCCAATCAAGGGGGAGGATTTTGACGAAATGGTCGCTCTGGCAGGGATCCCCTTTCACTCCATGTGCGAGCATCACTTCCTTCCCTTTTTCGGGAAGGGACATATTGCCTACATCCCCAAAGAAGGACGGATGACGGGGCTTTCATCCCTTGCAAGACTTCTCGACATCTTCGCGAGGCGCCCCCAGATCCAGGAGCGACTCACCGCAGAAGTCGCGGATGGCATTATGGAAGGACTCTCCCCCCAGGGGGTGATGGTTGTCCTCGAGGCCGAGCACCTGTGCCTGTCCATGCGGGGGATCAAAAAACCGGGTGTTCCGGTGGTTACATCCGCCGTGAGGGGGATTTTCCGGAAAAACGCCAAGACCCGACAGGAGTTTCTCTCGCTGATCTCAATGAAAAATCATGGCTGAGGGCAAGGGCTAGTTCCCGCAGTCCTGTCTGAAAAGCTTCCGCTCCTCCTTCCCGAACCGTTCGACTGCAACGCCCATGGTCGTTCGGGAGAGGAATTTCCCCTGCTCCCGGAGAAACCTCCTCAATCGCTCGGGATCCTTTTTCCCCGCCTCTCGAAGAACCCATCCGATGGCTTTCCGGACCAAGATTTCCGGATCCCCCGAAAGCATCCGGGAAAGATGGTATGGCAGATCGAGATCTCCTTTCCTCACCGACCACAACGTTGAGACCATCGCCATTCTCCTGTCCCACATCCGGGAACTTGTGGCGAGAAGCTCGAGCTCGGGGGTCATCGCTCCGTTCGAAATGGTGCCGATCAAAACAGGAGAAAGGTCATCTACAAGTTCCCAGTCATCGATCAGATGGCGATAATCCAGAAACTCCCTGAAGATCCGTTCCTGTTCCCGGGCGTCGACCTTCCTGAATGTTTCCAGAAGGATCAACGCCCCAACCGATCGAAGATCCAATACATTCGAGGAAAAGAGCTCGGAGATCGCAGAAACGGACAGCCCCCGATATTGTTTTGCAATCCTGCGACGAACGGCTTTTTTGACCCCCAGATATTGCCCGGGGGAGCCGGACTTTCTCCATCCGGAATGAACGGCGGCAACACCGTCATCACGATGTGCCAGCAATTCCTTCAGGATTTTTTCTGTAGGGTTTTCCATAGGCTGTTCCTCCAATCCGATCAAAGATGGCTGTTATCATGAACGATTCGATCGCTTTCAGGCTCATTTGCCAGCGGAATCGCGAACCCCGTTTCAGACTCACAGCCTATCGGATGGGTCTGGGGTTAGCGAACGACCTATTTTTCTGTTATCTTTTCCATATCATGGCAGAGATCACCACGGGGTCTCTGTGGCGTCTGCGACGTCAATATCTCCACCAGAAGGCTCAAGGCCGGAACGATCGGAAATGGCTGCTGGGGGAGAAAAAAGACCCGGAAGGAAACATCATTCGCGCACGTCCCGGAGAAACAGGAACTTCCGCTCGCGAGACCGGAACCCCCTCCATAAGCCGCAAAACGCTTGGGGGCTGGAGAGTTCATCTGCCATCCCTCATATCGATAAGATGGGCATGTCTGATGGTCCTGAAAAAAGTGGATCAAAAAGATCATCCCATCAACAATCCTCTCAAACCTCTTTCGGGAGATCCATTGGCGACCATTTTGAATGGAAAAGAGCTTGCCGCTACATTGCGGGCAGAACAGACAGAAGAGATCAGGAAGCTTGCACCCTTAGCCGGACGTCCTCCTGGCCTCGGAGTCATCCTTGTCGGAGATGATCCTGCAAGCCATGCCTACGTGAAAAACAAAAGAAATGCCTGCAAGGAAGCGGGGATCCATGCTCCCGAAATCAACCTGCCCCATGATACCACCAGGGAAACGGTGATGGAGTGGGTCGACAAGCTGAATGCCGATCCCAGGATTGACGGGATTCTCGTTCAACTTCCCCTCCCCCCCCATATTCCGAAAGATGACATTCTTCTCAGGATCGACCCCGAAAAGGATGTCGACGGATTTCATCCCATCAACGTCGGTCGACTTGTGATCGGAGAAGACACACTGGTCCCTTGCACCCCCACAGGCGTCATGACGCTTCTTTCCCGATACGGTATCCCTGTAAAGGGAAAGAAGGCAGTCGTTCTCGGCAGGAGCTTGATTGTGGGAAAACCGATGGCCCTTCTCCTGCTGGCCGCCGATGCCACTGTCACCATCTGCCACAGTAAAACAGCCAATCTGTCGGAGGAGACACGACAGGCCGACATACTGGTCGCCGCGCTCGGGAAACCCCTCATGATCACAAAAGATTTCGTGAAAAAGGGCGCGGTGGTGATTGATGTCGGGATCTCCCGAAATGACAAGGGAAAACTTGTGGGAGATGTCGATTTTGACAGTGTGGAACCAATCGCATCAGCGATCACCCCGGTTCCCGGAGGCGTTGGCCCGATGACCATCGCAACACTTCTTGAAAACACGCTGAAAGCCTATAAAAAACGAAATCACCTATCCTGATCACACGGAGAACCCAATGACCTTCAGAGAAGCGCTCACAGCCCATTCATTCATGATCACAGGGGAATGCTCCCCTCCAAAGGGGACCCTTGTCGCCCCCTTGCTTGAGCGACTCGTGGCCCTTAAGGGCCGGGTTCATGGCCTCAACATCACGGACAACCAGACCGGAGTCATGAGAATGTGTCCCCTCGCCATGGGAGTCCATCTCCAGTCCATCGGGATCGACCCCATTGTCCAGATCACCCTTCGGGACCGGAACCGTCTGGCTATCCAGTCGGACATCCTTGGCATGTCCTCCCTCGGGATCCGGCAAGCACTCTGTCTCTCCGGAGACCCTCCGACCCTCGGGGATCATCCGGAGGCCAAACCCGTCTTTGATCTTCCGACTCCGGAACTCATCCGGGCCATAACCCTTCTCAACGGCGGGACCGATCTTTCCGGAAAGGATCTCTCGGGACCGACAGACATTCTCCCCGGTGCGGCAACCTCTCCCGAAGGAGATTTCGATGCGGAAACCCGAAAGTTCGAGGAAAAATTTTCGGCAGGCGCCCGTTTTTTCCAGACCCAGGCGGTTTTTTCACCGAAAACAATGGAACGATTCATGGTGTTTGCCTCCCCTTTCAGAGTCCCTGTTCTCGCCGGGATCATCCTTCTCAAGTCCGCCAGAATGGCCAATTATTTGAACGAGAAGGTTCCCGGGATCACCGTTCCCAAGGAACTGATCGCCAGGCTTGAGAGGGCACCCCAGGGAGGAGCGCTCGATGTGGGCATTGAAATCGCAGCCGAGACCATCAGGGCAATCCGGCCCATGGTCCATGGAGTCCATATCATGACTGTCGGGGCCGAGGAGACCATTCCGAGGATTCTCGACCTGGCAGAGTGCTGACTCAAAGATGTCCAGCCGGCTGACCATCACGGAAATCCTGCGTCGCAAAACAGAAGGTCCCTCCATTACGATGGTGACAGCCTACGACGCAATGGAGGCCAGGCTTCTTTCGGGAGCGGAAATCGATATTGCTCTCGTTGGAGACTCTCTCGGGAATATTGTGCAGGGTCATGATTCGACCCTGCCGGTTACAGTCGAAGAGATGCTCTACCATACCCGCTGCGTCCGGCGGGGGCTCGACGGCCCCTTTCTGGTGACAGACATGCCATTTCTTTCCTACAACACCTCTCAAAAAGAGGCGATCACCAATGCCGGGAAAATGATCAAGGAAGGTGGGGCCAATGGCGTCAAACTTGAGGGGGGTGCCGAAATTTCCTCCCTGGTGAGGGCGATGACCAGGGCCATGATACCGGTCATGGGCCATGTGGGATTGAAGCCCCAGTCGATCAACATGACCGGAGGATACAAGGTTCAGGGCAAGGATCTGCAGGGAGCGAGGCAGGTCATCGCGGATGCGGTAGCGATCGAACAGGCCGGAGCCTTTGCCATCGTTCTTGAAGGGATCCCCCCCGATGTGGCAAGGGCGATCACCTCCCGTCTCTCCATCCCCACCATCGGAATCGGAGCCGGGATCCATGTTGACGGGCAAGTTCTGGTCTTCCACGACCTTGTCGGCTGGTCTGACCGCCCCCTTCCCCGATTTGTCCGGCCCTTCGGATCGGTCGGCCTTGAAGCCAGAAAGGCTGTTCTGGCTTTTTCGGAATCGGTCAGGAACCACTCTTTCCCTTCACCGGAAGAGTCCTACCCGGAAACAGCCATTCCTCCAGGAGAGATCCTCCCCAGGAAGGAATAGCAAGGCAGGAGGTGACGACGAATCAAAATCATGCCAGAATGGGACCGACTCTTGGTCAAAAGATGCCCCGGGCGATACCCTGTATCGTTCCATAAAAAGAAAGGAACCCACCCCCATGGCCTGGATCTTTACCTTTGACGAACTGATGTGGGACTTTCCCTACCCGTTTGAAGAGCGGAAAAAAGCCCTTCTTGAAGAACATCACCGTTCCTTCAACTATATGATGACCGATCGCTGGGGAAATCCGACCAACCCTTCCCCGGGACTGGGATTTGAAACCTCCGGCGACTGTCGGGGATATGCCTACCTGCTCGATGAGGACGAGGAAGACGAGATCATTGAAAAGATCAAGGGGAGATACGGGGAGTATTTCACCCTGAAGGAAGGTCCCATGATCATTAATAACGAACTCTCCGAAGACGGGTACTACTTCCTTTCGAACAGGAGCCATCCGGACTATATCGGGAAAATGGTTCCTCAGGAGATCATCAAGATTGCCAAGCAGGGATTCGGTCCCAATGGAACAGGGGTTGAATGGATCATCTATCTTGCGGAAAAATTCCAGGAACTGGCCGTTTCAGATCTGGCGGTCGATGCGGTCATGAGTGTCATGAAGTGGCACGGGCTTGCGGGCAACAACCACCGAACACCCATGTAGCCCTGCGATATCCATGAAACTTGCAACCTGGAACGTCAACTCCTTGAAGGTACGCCTTGAACAGGTCCAACATTGGCTTGTGGACAACAGTCCCGATTGCCTGTGCCTTCAGGAGACCAAAACGACCAATGAGGACTTTCCCCATTCCGTTTTTACGGAAATGGGCTACAACAGTCTTTATAATGGTCAAAAAACCTATAATGGCGTTGCGATTCTTTCAAAACATCCGGTCAAGGATCCTGTCTATGATATTCCCGGATACGATGACCACCAGAAACGCGTTGTTTCCGCCGACATCGGCGGAATACGGGTGGTCAACTGCTATATTCCAAACGGACAGGACCTTGGAACGGAGAAGTTCCTGTATAAAATGGAATGGCTCGCAGCCCTCACGAAATACCTTGAAACGCTTCACCCCAAAGATCATCCGGTCATTGTCACCGGGGACTTCAACATCGCCCCGACCGATCTCGACCTTTGGGATCCGGATGGGATGAGGGACCAGATTTTCTGTTCGAAAGACGAGCGGGATCACCTGCAACGGATTTTCGATCTTGGGTTTTCAGATTGCTTCAGGCAGGATAACCCCGAGGTGCGCCAATACAGTTGGTGGGACTACCGGCAAGGGATGTTCCGGCAAAATAAAGGCCTCAGAATCGACCTTGTCCTGGCTTCAGCCCCGCTTAAGGAGGTTCACCGTCGCTCCTTTATCGATCCGGCGCCCAGAAAAAGCGAGCGTCCTTCGGACCACACGCCGGTCATTTCGGAGTTTTCCGGCCCCCTGAAGTCACCAGGCAACACGACAATCCCCTGAAGAGATCGAAAAGAGTGCCCCCCCGTCCCCTTGCCGGAATGAGACAGAACTTTTGCCTTTTTCGCTTATATTATCTTGGGATCGTTCATTCAAAAAGTCTACCCTGCGCACAGCCATGGCCTGAAAGGAGCGCTTCAAATGAAAAACCATCCCCCCATGCGAAGGATGTTCCTTTGGATCCTGGGATGTTTTTTTCTCTCTTTTTCCGGGTGTGGTGGCGGCGGAACATCACCCTCTGCGGGAGAACCGGCACTGGGGCCGCTTTCGGTCAGCTGTGAGAGAGCTACAGATTCGGGAACCTCGCTCGGTAATATCTTGCCGCTTTATCTGGGCACAGCCGGAGACAACAGTTCGACTGTTTGCGGCTCCGCCATCAATAATCCCTGCACCGACGTCACCATCTGCGACAGCTCCGGAAGCAATTGCCAGACCGTCACCAATATTCTGGTCGACACTGGATCGTCTGGCCTCAGGATCTTCAGATCTGTCCTCAGCAATACCACCACCCTCGACCAGGTGGCTTCTCCCGGGGGAGATCCTGTCGGGGAATGCGAAGCTTTTGGAAATGGAACCTACGGCGACTGGGGTCCGCTTGTCTATGCCCAGGTCAGGCTCGCCGGCGAGCCTCCTGTCACCCTCCCGATACAGCTGATCGACCCAACCTACGCGGGTCAGTACACCTCCAACGGAAATCCGGCCTCTTCAAACCCATCCTGCGGACAAACCTTTACCCCCGACACCTCTCCCTCGAACGCAAGTTTCAACGGGATCCTTGGGGTCGGGCTCTTTGTCCATTCCTGCGGCACGTTATGCGCCCAAAGTATCGATAACGGGGTTTTCTTTTCCTGTTCAGGATCAAGTTGCACCGGCACCACCCTTGGAACCTGCGAGCAGGACCAGAACCCCGTCCACCTTCTTCCGACAGACCATCAGGGGGTCCTCATCTCTTTCCCCTCATCCATAACAAGTCCAGAGGGATCAGCGACAGGCTCCCTGATCCTGGGAATCGGAAGCCAATCGGACAACACACCAGCATCAGGAGTGAAAGCCTATGACGCCGACCAAAACGGAAACTTCCAGACCACCTTTAATGGAATAATCTACTCTTCTTCCAATGGATATGCCTTTATCGATTCGGGATCAGACGGCTACTTCTTTTCTTATTCGGGCATCAATAACAGCGGCTCCCCGGATTATTACTATGAGCCTTCATCACCAGAGACCCTTACGGCAACGATTGCCTCTTATTCGGGATCTCCCGAAACCCCTGTTGATTTCACCATTCAAACCCCTCCGATACTGGGCTCGGGGTTTTCAGACGGCGTCATCCCCAATCTGGGATTTGATCAGACCGGCGGATTCGACTGGGGGCTCCCGTTCTTTTTCCTGAAACAGAATGTCTTTGTCGGAATCAACGGGCAGACCATCACCTCTCTAAATGCCACCGGGCCGTTCTGGGCCTTTTAACAGGGAACAGCCGAAAAGGAAAACCCTACCATGGAGGCGTTCTTGAAGAAGGATCAGAAACACAGCTTCCGGAGATCCAAAATGTGGATCACCATTGGAGCTCTCATCTGTTTTCACTGGGGAAGCCATCTGACAAGCGCCTTTGCCGTTCTGGGAGAGCCGGAAAGTTCGGTGACCGCGGACAGGGAACGCTCCCAGGGGAGCCATTCGGTCCGGACCCTCCCCGGAGGAATACGGATGCATAAGATCACGACCGCCGGAGGCCATTACCGGGAGTTTTCCGGGCAGGACGGAGCGATCTTCGCCATCACCTGGAGAGGGACAAAACCGTCCCATCTCGGGGACCTCCTTGGAGCTTACCGGCAGGAGTTCATTCAGGCCGTCCGGACGTTCCGGATGGGCAAGGCTCCCAACCGGAGACGTGGGAGGATCCTCCTCATCCAAACAGACCACCTTCTCATCACCGGCACCGGACATCCGAGAGACCTTCGGGGAATGGTCGAGATCATCGGAAAAACGCCCCCTGGATTCGATCCGGAGAGGATTCCGCCACAAACCCCCTAGGGCAGGACCTTTCCGGATTTTTCACAGATAAAGCTCTCGACATCGGCAAGAGGCAACGGCTTCGACAGCGCAAACCCCTGGATCACGGCGCATCCGAAAAGGCTCAGCATCTCCACATCCTCCATTGTCTCCGCTCCCTCTCCCACCAGATCAAGGTTCAGGATCCTCGCCATCTGGACAATCGTTTTCACAAGATTGGTCTTGGGAAGACTGTCATGCATCGGAATCACAAACTCCTGGGGGATCTTGATCGCATCAAGCGACAGCTCCGAAAGATAGGAAAGGGAGGAATATCCTGTCCCGAAATCGTCAAGGGTCATCCGGACACCAAGCATCCGCATCTTCAGGATCAGGTTTGCCGCCTCAGCCGGATCCTTCAGCAAAACACTTTCCGTAAGCTCAAGATCCAGCCAGAAGGCCAATTCCGGATTGGCTTCGAAATGACGTTCAAGATTTTCCCAGAAAGGCGGATGCCAGAACTGGGAAGCCGAGACATTGACCCCGACCCGGATACGGGAAAATCCGGCCTTCATCCATCGCTCAATCGTCCGGAACGCTTCCTCCAGGACCCATTCTCCCAGCGGAATGATAAGACCGGTTCTTTCCGCAAGAGGAATGAAGCGACCGGGAAGAACGAGCCCTTCCGTCGGATGATCCCATCGGACAAGAGCCTCCACGCCAACGATGCGATCGTTGAGCACATTGATCTGGGGCTGAAAAAACAGACGGAACTGACCGGACGTGATGGCTTCATGGAGGGCCCGCTCCCGCTCGTACTGCTCCCGGATCTCCGACTCCATCGCCAGATCGAAGATCTTCCAGGTATTCTTCCCATGAGCCTTTGCCTGGAACATCGCGATATCCGACTTTTTCAGGATATCCCCGACGCTTGCGGAATCTCTGGGAGAAATGGCAATGCCGACAGAAGCGGTCACATGAATCACCGTTCCATCGATTTCCAGAGGATTGGAAATCACTGAGAGAAGTTTCTCCGCAAAAGGGGCCACCGTCGCGAGATCGACCACATCGGTCATGACCAGGACAAACTCATCTCCTCCCCACCTTGCCACAAAGTCCGAAGTCCGGATGACGCTTGAAATCCGTAGACCCATCTCCTGAAGGAGCCGGTCACCAACCTCATGTCCCATGGTGTCATTGATCGTCTTGAAGCCGTCTATATCGAGGAAAAAGACAATGGAAGAGCTTTTGAGCCGAAGATTCCTCTCAATTTCCATGTGGAGACGATCATTCAACGATGTCCTGTTCAAAAGACCGGTGAGGGAATCCCTGACATCCTTCTGGACCCCCACATAATGGGTGATCGTCCCGTCACTGTCCATCATGGGGATGATCACCGTTTCCACCGTATAGAAGGATCCGTCTTTCCTCCGGTCGACAATCCTTCCCTCAAAGATCCTTCCGGAGCGGATCGTCTCCCACATCATCTGGTAGAACTCCTTGTCCTGCTTCCCGGAATGCAGGATGCGGGGAGTCTGACCCACAAGCTCCTTGTCCGAATAGCCCGACAGCTCGCTCATGGCCTTGTTCACCCACAATATCTTTCGATCGTGATCGGTGATCAGAACTCCGTTCGGCACCAGGTTCAAGGCGGTATTTTGAAGATGAAGGGTCTCCTGTTCCCCGAAGTGCTCCACCAGGATCAGGAAACGATTGATCGTATGACAGATGCGATCGATCGAACTTCCCGACAGGGAATCCAATCGTTCGAACCCGAGAAGGACCACGCCTTTCAGGGAACGGCCCTGACTCTCCCTCTCAAAGGGGAAGCCATGGATTTCCTGAACGCCGTGTTGGGCCAGTAGCCTTCGGTAGCTCGATGTCTTCGGAAATTCGGAAATCAGGAACCGGCGATGATCCCTCTCCTTATGAAAGAAAAGACTTTCCCACTCAATGACAGAATCTTTCTGCATCGCATTTTTCCGGAGAAAGGAGGCGACCAGAAAAGAGTTCTTTCCCCGAACGCAATGAAAGCCGATGGAATGATCATCATCGAGTCTTGAAATGCAGATGCAGGAGGGGTAGTAGATCGATTCCATCCGCTCGGAGAGCAGATCCATGATGCCCTCAAGCGTTGTCCCGGATAAGACCAGGGCATCAAGATCCGTATTCAGGCGATCGAGCTCCATGGTTTCATTTTTTTCAGAAATGTCCTCGACCGACAAAAGGATCCGCTTGGGAGACGCATCGTCAGGATCAAGACGGTTACCCGAAACGAGAAGGGTGCGGACTCCTTTCTTCTCGCTCACATAGGTGAACTTGAGAGAGTCGATCGGCTTGTTTTCCGCAATCGAGCCATGTAAAAAACTCTGAAGGTTCCCTTTGGCAAACGCTCCGGACTCCAGATCAAAAACAGATCTGCCGAGAATCTCTCCGGAAGAATACTCGAACATTTTCAGGAAGGACTGGTTTGCCATGACAATCCGGAAATCGGAGTTGAGGACCGAAAACCCTACAGGAGCGGCGTTAAAAACCATTTCAATCTCATATTCGCGCCGCGAAATTTCCAGTTCATGTTCCTTGATCGTCGTAATGTCAAAAAAGACCAGGACAGCCCCATCGATCCTGTTATCATCGGTCATATAGGGACGAACCCGAAGCAGATAGACTCTCCCCTCATGATCCCTGATTTCCCGCTCGGAAACCTGAACCTCACGAATAACCTTCAAGACGAACGATTCCATATCGGGACAATCCACCTCGGATCCGATCCTTTCGAGGACCTTTGCTCCGTTCACAACCGAGAGATTGAAGAGCTTTCCGGCCATGGGGGTAAAACTCCTGAGGAGCAGATCCCGGGAGACCACCAGAATGGCTGTATTGATGCTCACGGACAGATTTTCCAGATCATTGTTGACGCGCAGAAGTTCGGCATTGCGCTCGGAAAGCTCGGTATTGATCGTCGAGAGCTCTTCATTAGCCGATTCCAGTTCAGCGTTCGAAGTCTCGATTTCCTCATTGGTGCTTTGAAGTTCTTCATTGGCGGACTGGACCTCCTCTCCTGTCGCCTGAAGCTCTTCAATAACCGACTGGTGCTGCTCCTTCAGGGAATCCAGATAATCCTGTGTCTCCAGAAGCTCCGACTCCAGAAAGGCAATCCTTGAAAGCGCCTGATCGGCCACAAGAGGCTTGGTGCTGGAGCCAGGCCCATGGAAGCGCGAGGTACGACCTTTTTCCGTCTCTCCTTCTTTCTCAAAAAGGATCAGAAAATAGGGACTTGGCAGGTTTTTGAGAGGAATGACCTTCAGTGTCAGAAGGATATCCCCATCATCACGATGGAGTCCGACACGTTCCCTGATCGCAGTCTGATGCTCACTGCGGACTTTGGAGAGAAGAACCCTGATCTGGGGAACTAGGCTCCGTTTCAACTGGGAGAAGAGATCTAGACTGGGTTTTCCTGAAGGCGGGGACAAAAAATCCGTCGTCGATCCGAAGAAATGGACAATTTCCAGCTGGTCATTGACCAGCACGCCCGGAGGAGCATATTCCCCGATGAGTATTCTCGCGACCTCCTTCTCCGCCTTCCATGCGGGCAGAAGGTCCAGGATTCCCTCATTGCCCTTCCTGATGGGTTCAAACCCCGGAGAGCTGGGGGAAACAGGGAGTCGTACTGAACCCTTGATCTTTTTTTTCCAGAAGATTTTCAGCTTTTTCTCTTCCGGAAGAAACAGACGGGAATTGGCGCCGACCGACTCGGAAAGACCGAGAAGAAGACAGCCATTTTCGGACAAGGCATAATGAAACAGGCGAATCACCTTGTTCTGGATAAACGTGTCCAGATAAATCAGAAGATTTCTGCAGGAGACAAGATCCATCCTTGAAAAGGGAGGATCCTTCAGGATATTGTGGCGGGCAAACACAATCCTGTCGCGAATGAGCCCCGAAACCCGATACCCCCCCTCCTCCCGGGTAAAAAAACGGGATCTCCTTTCAAAAGACACCCCGTCCATCAACCGGTCTTCATAGAAACCGGCACGGGCTATCCTCAACAGATCCTCATTCAGGTCGGTGGCAAAAATCTGGAATTGGGCAGGGAGAGCCTGTTTCTCAAAAAACTCGGTCAACAGAATGGAAAGAGAGTAGGCTTCCTGGCCAGAGGAACAGCCAACAACCCATACCCGGATCATTTCCCCCGGCCTGCCGGCCAGAAAGCGCGGGATAACGGAATCGGCAATCTTCTGAAACACCGCGGGATTTCTGAAAAAAGAGGTCACATCCAGAAGAATGTCCGAAAAAAGGGCTTCGAGCTCTCCGGCATCCGTTTCCAGAAAATCGGCATAATCCGGCAGGTCCTTCCGGTTTGAAAGAAGCATTCTCCGGGAGATCCGACGAAGTAATGGGCGGGACTTGTAGAGAAAAAAATCGACCCCGGTGCGGAGTTGAAGAAAGGCAACAATCCGCCGGTAGCCATCCGGAACGGATTTGATGTCTTCACCCTCATCCGGGGAAGGTTCGCCGGAAGGGATTGCAAAAGATCCATCCCTGCAAACTCCATCCAACTGGCGAAGCGAGAGGATCTTCTGGACGATCAGGAAAGGCGGGAGAATAAAGTCCACCGACCCTGCGGAAATGGCACTTTGGGGCATTGATGGAAATACGGCTGAATCATCCTGGGCAAAAGTTATTCCACCATTTCTCTTGATGGCAGACAACCCATCCGCCCCATCCGAACCCGCGCCCGAGAGAATGACCCCAATCGCCCGATCTTTTTGATCGGAGGCCAGGGATTCCAGAAAGTGGTCAAAAAGATGCTGCTGATGGGACTGATCCTCATCAAGCGTCGACGGGGAGAGCACCCCGTTCCGGATAACAAGGGATGTTCCCGGAGCAATGACATAGATTTGGTTCGGCTTTGGACGAACCGGAGACCCGATGGAAAGAACGCGAAGAGATGTTCCCTTTTGAAGGATTTCGGAAAGAGCGCTTTCATGGGAGGGGTCAAGATGTTGCAGAAACACAAAAGACAGTCCGCTATCGGGTGGAACTCCTTTTAAAAACTCGGCAAATGCGGAGAGCCCCCCTGCCGAGGCAACGACTCCAACGACAACAGGAAGGGAGTTGTGTCCTTCCGGACGCCCTTTTCCGGATGGTTCGAGGCCTGTCGTCTTATCCATGGGAGATACCCATAGCCACCTCGTCTCTGCGGATCAATCCCAAAAAACTCTGCTTTTTGAAAAACTGGTTGAAGAATACTCTAACATTATTACTCAAAAAATCAACAATTCTAAATTTGAG
>JAKCCY010000225.1 GCA_021838765.1 Nitrospirota bacterium | reverse complement strand
GGGAGCGATTACTACGGAGATCTTGTCATCCTGCTTTCAAAAGCTGATCTTCCTTTTCCCGGACTCCCGGAAAATGTCAAAAAAAAGCTGGTGGCCGATTTTGTGAGAATTATGAAATAAAGCGTGTTACGATGGTGATTCTAGGCAGTTTCCCATTGATATCGCTAATATTATGCAAAAGATTTTTAAAATAAAAGAGTTAGACTAAAAATATATTGAAGAAATAAAAACTTGCGTAAATTGAAAAAGAGGGATTGATTCTTCAGGAAATCGGGCGGGAGGCAGCAAGGCTGGCTCGAATGAAAAACGCAATATTTTTGGAATATAAGAAACGTGAAGCCAGTAAGCAAAAGTTAGAAAATAATTAAATCTATGGATTTTCATGGTTCCCGTCTTTGTGGGGAGGCTTATTCTGACAGCGATATCGATCTCCTATTGGGTTATACTAAAATGGTAATATTAGTATAACCAATGCAGGATGCTACTTTAACAGGAGGGAGATGCGCTGTTTCCATGGGATGACTTGCGCTAAAAAACAATGATCCAGGCGAAAAAGCTATCTCCATTCTTCTCAGCTCGATATTCAGATCTTCTTCTGTCTCTCGAACATTCTTTTATCGAACGCTTCGGTTTGGCCGGAAGAGAAGGCTCTTTTGTCTGTAAAACGGTCAAGGGAAGGAAATATTGGTATTTTCAGTTTATGGAAGAGGGAAAACAGAAACCCGTTTTCATCGGCTCCGACTCAGGCGGAATTCGTCAAGCCATTCAGGAAACAAAGGAAGCAAAGGAGGTTATCAAACAACTCGCCCTTTCTCTTTCGTCTGCAGGAGGTTTTGTTTTCCCCGGGACGGCAGGGAGGATGCTCTCTTCCATGGGGGATTCAGGACTCTTTCTGTCAGGAGCGGTCATCGTTGGAACAAACGCTTTCATGTCTTATCAGAATGTATTCGGTATCCGATGGCAGGGCGTATCCTCAGCGATGCAAACAACAGATATTGATTTTGCACAATTTTCCCGATTCAAGGTGGGTGTGCCACTTGATGTTTCATATTCGATTCGGAGGACACTGGCAGACATCGAAGCTCATCCTGTCTGGAAATCACTCCATCCGAAAGATCCCACTTGGACAATCTTAATGAGAAAAGAGTCTTTTTCCCTCGAATTTCTTTCCCCCCTTATCGGGAAGGATGAAGAGGAGGAACGTCCAGTTTCTCTTCCCTGGGTTGGAGTTCATTCACAACCCCTCCGTTTCATGGACTATTTGATCGAACATCCGTTCCATGCGGTCGCTCTCGCTCAAAGAAGTGCAATTCTCGTGAATCTTCCTGATCCAGGGCGATTTGCTTTGCACAAGCTTATTGTCCATGAGAGGCGTTGTGCTACCGATTTAATAAAAAAGGAAAAGGATCTGTCCCAAGCAGGAACATTGATAGGCTTTCTATCTGAACACCACCCCGATTTTCTGGAAACAGCATGGACTGATCTCCTGAGAAAACATCAGACATGGGGTGATATTGTCAAAAAGGCGGCAAGGAAGATACCTGAGAAGATAGTCAGTCAGGAAATAGTCAGATCTATTCTACATGGAGGTTTAAAGTCAAACTTATGCGGATCCGCATAAAAAAACAAACAGTCAAAAACTATCAAAATAAGAGGATTAAACTGATGAACCCAACACAATTCCATGACGAAGAATTCCTGTCCTCGCCTGCCTTTGCCAAAGCCCTCGGAAATGATGATGGAGTGGCTGCCAAGACGCACCTTGAGGAGGGTCAACCTATCTATTACGGGGATGAACGCTATCAGGAGAACGTCATCAAAAAATTTCCAGATGGCCGAAAACTTCTCATTTCAATGAGCCGGAACGGACAGGAAACTGTCATCCGGGAGTTGTAATGCCACAGCTCTGGATCGTGGGAGGACCAAACGGTGCCGGAAAAACCACCTTGGCCGACTATTGGCTGGACAGAACTATTCCGGTCATCTCCCCTGACTCGATAGCGGCCAAGTCGGGATTAAGTCCCATCCAGGCGGGAAGGGCCACGATCCAGAAACAGGAGCTTCTTTTGGCCGAAAGAAAAAGCTTCGCCATAGACACCACTCTATCGGGGAATCGGGAACTGGACCTCATGTCACGGGCCAGACGGTTGGGCTACAAGACAAATCTGATTTTTATCGGAATACAGAATGTTTCTGTGTGCAAAGGCCGGATAAAGGAGCGTACGGCAAAAGGAGGTCATGCCGTTCCGGACGAGGATGTCGATCGTCGATACGCCCGCAGTATGGCCAATCTTCCCGAAGCCATTGAAAGGGCTGATCGGGCGTTCATTCTGGACAACTCGGGAGAATATAGACGATTGCTCTTCATGATCGAAAACGGCCGGGTCAGGAATTTATCGGGACGTTTGCCTGCCTGGGCACTGACGACGATCCCCGAGCGGTATCTTAAAAGACAGCGCGGACCGGAACTCTGAAACAAAAAAGTTTTAATTGAATTTTCTTGATAAAGAGATGCAAGAGATCCCTCATCTCCCGTCCGATAAGTCGGATACCGCAACGGGAGATGAGGCAACGATCAAATCTCGTAAAAATCTGATCTGGGGCAAACTCCGTAGACGGGAATGGTCTTGTGTTGTCTGAGGCACAAATAGCTTTTTCAGAAAGTCAGCCACCACAGTTTCTGGCTCCTGCCAACCGGGTTTTCCGCTATCGAAATCACGAGGACATGACCCGGGACATGGAATCCTGGATTGTAAAAACCATGGTCCATGTGCAAAAGACAAGGGACAGAGAAAAGTCATAGTACCTTT
>JAKCCY010000077.1 GCA_021838765.1 Nitrospirota bacterium | reverse complement strand
ATCTAGTCACCAATACGGCATTGACTGCCAATGCATGGGACGCAATGAGCAAGTCATTCGGACCAATGGGCTTGCCGCAGACGGCAAGGTGTTGACGGATTTCCGCATAAGCCTGATCGGCCGGTGTGTCATAGGGGAGCACATCTATTGCGGAGATAACAGCATTCACCTGTTCTGTGAGTCTGGGAGAATTTTTCTTCGCGGCGCCAAAGCGCAATTCACAAGCCACCACAATGGATGTGCACACTGCCGCCTCGCCAACAACGGCAATCCTCCGTGCCACCATGCCCTGTGGATGCCTTATCAAATCCGACAGAATATTGGTGTCCAGCAGGTAGCGGATGGCCCCACTCACAATTCGATGTCATCCAGAGGGAGAAGATCCCGATCCGTATCTGGGAAATCCTCATCCAAGGAAGAAAGGCTCGCCAGAGTGGCCAGAAGACCTTTGCGTCTTACGGGCTCGATGATCAAGCGGTCATCCTCACGCCGCATGATTGCCTCTTGCGCGTCTATCTCGAACTCACGGGGAATGCGAACAGCCTGATTGCGGCCATTACGGAAAAAACGTACATGGCGTTCCGTATGCATGGTAACACCTCTCTTTCAGCATAGGCATTAGCATAGGCCACAAGCCATCGACCCGTCAATGGCCGTTTACGCCCGCTACCATGCCTTCTTTGATTACGGGGACGCAGAGCAGTTCAAGAAAGGACTGGACAAGCTCAGGACCGAACTCCATCCAAAGAGTCCCCGGGTGAGGCCGGAGAGCTGATTCGGAAGGGAGGCGTGAGGTTTCGGGGGCTCGGGTGGGTATCAGGTCCTATGGGCGTGGAAAAGGAGCCTCCATTTCAGGGCTTCTGTGCTGATAGATTGCCCAGAGGCTCAAAAGCAGGGCAATAAGGCCATAGGCCAGCAGGAACCATGAGAGCTTTTTTTTGGGAATGATCTCTTTTTTCGGGCCAATCTCCGGCCTTTTCTCTCGGGGGAGCCCAAAATATTCAAAAATGTCCTGGTACAACGAGACGTTCCTGACCCCGAACAGGTTGCATTGGCAAATCTCCTGTCCTTTGAAGAACAGGGAAAAGCTCTCGGGAGGGGTTCCTTCTCCAGCGGGATTTCCGGCGCTAATATCGCCGACCGGATAGCAGCGGGTTGTTCTTTCACCGGATGTCCCGATGGTGTCAATGCAAACGTCTTCTCTTCCGATCCGTATCCTGAAGCGTGGTTTCTCCCGCGCCCGGAGGGCCAGAATGGTGATTGCCAGAAGTGTCAGGGATCCGAGGGAGACGGGAATCAGCCAGACCCAATGGATCAGGAAGAGCCTTGTGACGGAAAAAAGCCCGACTCCGACAAATGCGAGGAAAAAAGTGATCCGTGTGATCCTTTCGTCTTTTGCTCCCCTTGTATCTGAAGGGTAAATCGAAAGGGATGCCGGGAAGCTTCTGGCGTGATCCTCTTTTTCGGGCGACAATCGTTCCTCCTGCGGTCTTTTTTGACGAGCCGGCTGCTGCCGGACCGCCCTGTTCTTCTATCCTGTTCAGTCTTCCCGTTTCCCAAGCCTGTTTTTGCGTTATACCTCGACAGATCCGCATCTCGCAACTGTTCCCCTTGGTTGGGGTGATCGAGCGGGAATAAGTGGTCTAAAAGTCCGGCAATATCCTTGATCATTCTCTCTATTTTTGGATCTTGTCGAACCTTCCTGTGGCCTGAGCAGGGTCGATAGGATGCATGCCCGGGTTCATGCGGCCGTTTTCTCAACAAAGACAAAAAAACAACGATGTTCCGTTGTGTAACGTAACAAAGTGGTTCTCAAACGATCGGTTCACCGGATCTGTTGGTCGGGTATTGACTGTAAGAAAAATGGACATATGTCAGAAAGTTTTACTGAAAATATGTTTTGTTCCGATTTTATTGAACATTGAATATTATTAATTTTTATTGATTTATTTATTTGGTATTGTTATTGCTTATATATTTTGTTACCTGCCTGATATGCGATTGGGGCTATTCTATGCGTCATGAAGATAAGGGGGTCTTATGAAAGGCATTGCAGAACTTATGGTTCTTTCAAGTTTTCTTCTGTTTGGTGCATGTGCTGCGTTTGACTACCCACGAGAGATCTCAAACGGCATGGTGGGAGACCCCAGTACGCGGATCGAAGCCAGTTCGTCTCACAAAACGATCCTGTTCTTTTTTACGGACGATCAAAATAAAAATTCGGCCTTGGCCCAAAGAGTCAACGAGAAACTCTCCAATATCTGTTCCGGCGGAAGACTGGAGAATGTGACGTTAGATCTGTCCCGTAAGGAAATATGGTTTTTTGCTCAGAAAGAAACTCTTCGTGCAACAGCAAACTGTATCAAGCCTGTACACAAAGCCCTAAATTGATTTTTTAATCAATGCTTGTAACGGGGGTGTTTGAGCGGTTTTTCTCCCTCTGAATAAGGGCAAAAATTTTAGAGATTGCCGATTTTTCTCGACCTGAGTCCGCATTTACCCCCGTGAACCACTTGGGCTTCGTCTCTATGGTTTCAGTGATTGATGGGTCTGAAGAATTTCTGTCGCGTCAGCCCTTTCTTGCCCACCAGGCAGAGTTTTCTTACCGTGAGGATCTGCAAGAAGGGTCGAATTTTCTCTTGATTCAATCATTAAATGGAGAGGAGACGCTTTGCTGTTTGACGAAAAGTTGTCACCAGAGGAGCTGGAGCTTGCTCGATTGATTGTCACCACATTGGGGATGGACCTTGATCCCACGGCGCTCGATCCGCGAATGCCGCTTTATGGTGATGGTATGGGGCTGGACTCCATCGATATTCTTGAGATATCTCTGGCTATCTCCAAGTCTTACGGTTTTCGTGTATCCGCTGATGACAGTGATAATGCTCGTGTTTTCAGCTCTCTTCGCAACCTGAATGAGTATGTGCAGAAGTGTCGGGCCGAAGCATGACTCCTCCGTGAGTTTTGGTGGTTCTGGCAGGTGCCCTTGTGTTGTCATCATGCTCTTCTAAAGCTCCGAAGGCTCGATGGAGCCTTGTGTGGAGGCGCGGACTCTTTGAATAAAGGAGTTTCGGCTGGGCTCTGTCCGGATGTCTGTTTTCAGAGACTGTTTTGATTTTCATTGTTCGTTATTTTTGAAAGACATTATTCGGGAATAGTCCTTGGGACATCATCTCCGACCAAGGAGAATCCGAATATCCCGAGTTCCCATTTCACCCTTGTTTTTGAGAGGCCCCCTAGGGTTTTCCAAACACGTTCATTTTGAGCCAGAAAACCCACTTCCCCGAGGAGGGACATAGCGGATCATGGCGTTGTTTCCCTTGTTTCTACCACGCGAGCCCAATGCTGTCGTATCTTATCGTGATGGGCGGGCTGTGAGGGTAAAGGAGTTCCTTTCGGATGTGCGCGCTCTGGCGGAGCAGTTGCCGGAACGCCGGCATGTGCTGAATTTGTGCCTTGATCGCTATCGCTTTTCCGTAGGTCTGGCGGCAGCCATTAAGCGCCAGCAAGTCAGCCTGTTGCCACCGAGCCACACGTTTGCCTTCTTAAAGCAGCTTCAGGAGAACTATTCGGAGGTTTATACGCTGACGGACAGCGCCAGCATGTCATCGCCGATTGAAACTCTCCATTTTCCTGATCTGTCAATGACAGGAATGCGGGAAGACACTGAAATACCTCTTTTCCCGGCCAGTCAGGTCGTAGCACATGTTTTTACTTCAGGGTCTACGGGCGAGCCGGTGGCCCATCAAAAGTCATGGGGTAGTCTTGTCACAAGTGCTTTGTCCGCGGGAAGTGCTCTTGGCATCACTTCCCTGCCGGGGGCGATCCTCGTCAGCACCGTTCCGGCGCAGCATATGTACGGATTTGAGTCGAGCCTGTTGTTGGCCATGCAGAATGGTCTGATCTGGCACAATAAACGTCCATTCTATACGGAGGATGTTTTCAACCAAATCGCGGCTCTGCCTCATCCCAGGGTGTTGGTTACTTCGCCGGTGCATCTTCGGGCGCTGCTTTCGGACGCTGTTGCAATACCCCCGGTGGAGATGGTGATTTGCGCAACCGCTCCATTGTCGATCTCTTTGGCGACCCAGGCGGAAAGTAAATTTTGTGCGCCGGTCATGGAGATCTATGGTTGTACTGAGTCTGGTCAAGTAGCTGTCCGCCGAACAACACAGGGTCCAACGTGGCAATGTATGCCTGGCGTGAGATTGGAAATGCTTCCCGATGGAAGAGTGGTTGTGAGCGGGGGACACGTCGAGGCGGAAGTCGTGCTGAGTGACGTTATCGAGATCCGCGACAGCCGACATTTTGTCCTGGGCGATCGCCACACGGATCTTGTCAATATTGCTGGCAAGCGGACTTCTCTGACTTCTTTGAATCACCTGCTGAACGCTATTCCCGGAGTCGATGACGGTGTGTTTGTCATGGCTCGTGAGTCTCCCGGAAAAGTGGCTCGACTCATGGCATTTGTTGTCAGCAAGACACTTGATATTGAGACTCTTTCAAGAGAGTTGCGCGATCGGGTTGATCCGGTGTTCTTGCCTCGACCGCTACGTCTGGTTGATGGTTTGCCTCGCGATGCGACGGGGAAGTTGCCAAGGGCAGAGATCGATCAAATTGTCCAGCGGTACGAAAATTGAAATAGGGGGAGAATTGGACAGTGCGGAATTCTCATTTTCGAAGGATCATCCGTCCATAGCCGGTCATTTTCCTGGCTCACCGATTGTCCCGGGAGCTCTTTTGCTGATGCAGATACAACAAATGATTCATGATTTGCTCCCGGGAGATCGTTATGTGCTGAGATCGGCGAAGTTCCTTCGACCGGTCCGACCTGGCGAATCCTTGAGGGTGTTCTGGGAAAAGCGAACGACCGGCGAGATCTCCTTCCTGTGCGAAGGACAGGATGAACCGGCTTTGACCGGGATGTTCGAAATTCGCAATGCTTCGAGCGGGTAAGGACATGCATAATCGTTCAATCTGGATGGAGCGGCCCGAGCGGGGCAATCTCCTCGGCATGAAAGTTCTCGCTTGGGTGGCACTTCGTTTGGGGAGGAGATGCACGCGACTGTTCCTTTGGCCGATCTGTCTCTATTTTTTGCTATTTTCGCCCGTGGCGTGCAAGGCAGTGAGAACCTTTCTCATGCGTGCTACGAAACATCGTCCAAATATCAGGGATTTGTTTCGCCACCTCTTCGTGTATGCCAGCACCCAGCTGGACCGGGTTTATTTTCTAAATGGGCAGATTGGACTCTTCGATATACGTGTTTATGGTGAACGAGAGCTTTCGGCGGTTCTGGCAGGGGGGCAGGGCTGTTTTCTAATGGGATCCCACCTCGGCAGTTTCGAGGTGTTGAGGGTCTGTGGGTCTCAAAAGTCAGGGATCCGGATATCCACACTCATGCACGAAGAAAGCGCCCGCAAGATGAATTCCGTTTTACGGGCGATCAACCCGGCAGCTCCATCCGAGGTCATTGCATCGGGGAGAATTGATTCGATGCTTAAAGTTCGGGATCGTCTTGATCGTGGTGATTGCATCGGTATTCTGGCTGATCGGGCACTCACCGAAAATGCCGCCCTGCGTTTGTTATTTTTGGAGACTCCGGCAGATTTTTCCGTCGGACCATTCCGGTTGGCAGTGATGCTAGGTCGTCCCATGGGTTTTATGGTGGGGCTCTATCGGGGAGGGAACCGCTATGACATTCACTTTGAGCAGCTGTCATTCGATGCCGAAAGCCCAAGCAAGGCTAAAAGCGAGCAGGCTCTGCTCGCCTACGTCCGACGGCTCGAATATTATTGCCGGCTGGTCCCATCCAACTGGTTCAACTTCTATGATTTCTGGCCCCCTGAAGACAATTGTTGAGAAGGTTGGGACCAGAAAGTTTCTTGATTGGAAATCCAGATGTTCTTGTAAAATGACGATTGTTTTCATGGTCTGTTGCCTGCTTGTCTGTCAGGTCGCGATAGCGGGAGCCGATGATGGATTCGGTCATGTTGCGTCTAGCCGGTGGAACATCCAATCTCTTATGCAGTCCTTCGCACAAGTCAAAACGGACAATCCCCATTTTGTCCAGCGCCAATACCTGCATAATTTGACCAAACCGCTGGTGTCCAAAGGTATTCTCATTTATAAAGCGCCCGATTATCTTGAGCAGAAAACAGAATTTCCATCGCCACAACGGGCTGTCATTCGTGGAGATCGGTTAACCTTGTACAGTTCCTCCTGGCATGGCCCCCGCAACATTTCTTTGCAGAACACTCCCGGAATTTGGGCGGTGGTTGAATCATTGCGGGCGACGCTGTCCGGACAATTGTCAATTCTTCAGCGTTATTTCACCGTTCAGATGAACGGGGCGCCGGGAGGATGGCGGCTTGAATTGAAGCCGCGGTTCCAAACGCCAAAAAAGGAAGTCGTTTCTATCCTCATAAGTGGTCGCGATGCAAGGATCAATCGTATAGAAATACATTATAGCAAAGGCAATTATTCGATTATGAAGTTGCGCCGGAATGCACCGTGATCGGATCATCTCGCTGGGTGATCGGTCTTTGGTTAACGATGCTGCTTGCGAGTGTTCTGATTATTGGCCGATCGACATTCAGTACAGGAATATCGGCTTTTTTGCCGGCTTCCCCCCACCCGGATCAACGCCTTCTGGTAGAACAGCTAAAAAACGGGGTGGTTTCGCGGCTGCTGCTGCTGGCGATAAAAAATGGTCAGCCATCGGAGCTCGCGGCAGCAAGCAAGGATCTGGCCGTGCGCCTGGGAGCGAATCCGGAGTTCGTTCTTGTCCGGAATGGGAGTTCTGTCGGCACCGCACGGGATCGTGCGCTCCTCTGGAAGTATCGCTACCTTTTGAGCAATCAGGTGACTCCGGATAGGTTTATTTCGTTAGCCATTCGTCAGTCGTTACAAAAGGACCTACAACTTCTTGTTTCTCCAGGGGGACCTTTGTTGGAGCCGCTTCTGTCGGCTGATCCGACAAGAGAAATAATCCATCTGACGGATACGATCAAAAGCGGGGGGGAGAGGGGGCCATCCCATCGCGACGGGGTGTGGTTTTCGAAGGATGGGAAGCGCGCCTTGTTGATTGTGCAGACGCGGTCGCCAGGTTTTGATCTGGATGCGCAGAAGCGCAATCTCGCGAGTCTTCAGAGTGCCTTTGATCTCACTCGACAGGTTGTTGGAGCACAGCATCTTCAGTTTGTTGAAACCGGACCGGCTGTGTTTGCCGTGCATATAAGGGACCAGATTAAAGCCAATGTTTGGAGACTTTCTTTTCTGGCCACATTCTTGGTCGGAAGCCTTTTATTGACCGTGTACCGTTCCCCCCGACTGCTGTCCCTGGCGCTTTTGCCCGTTCTGAGCGGGGCTGTTGCCGGCATTGCGGCCGTAAGCTTGGGTTTTGGCAAAGTGGATGGGATCACTGTGGGTTTTGGGACCACTCTGCTTGGGGAAGGGGTCGATTATGCGATCTATCTTTTTTCCCAGACTCGTCCAGGGCAGCCACCGGGGGAGACCCTTCCCCGTATCTGGCCAACATTGCGTCTTGGCGTACTGACATCAGTTTGTGGTTTCAGTGCTCTTCTCTTTTCCGATTTCCCTGGATTGTCGCAGCTGGGACTCTTTTCCATTGTCGGTTTGTTTGTAGCGGTTGGGGTGACCCGCTGGGTGCTGCCCCTGCTGATGCCCAAAGACTTTGTTGCCCGTCAGAGCCCCCGTCTTTTTTCCACCTTGCAGGTATTGATATCGCACTCCTCCAGGCTTCGGGTTCCGGTGCTGCTGTCGATGGTGTTGGTAACGATCTTCTTGTCCTTGCGCGAAGGGCCTTGGTGGAATGCTCATCTGAGCAGTCTCAACCCGACATCTTTTGCTGATCAACAATTGGATAGGAAGTTGCGTTCCGAACTGAGTGCACCCAGCGTGAACGACCTCATTGCGATCAGAGCGAATGGTTTGGAGGAAGCCTTGGTGGCCAGTGAACAAGTGGAGGAAAAACTGGTGACTTTGCGCAATGAAGCCGTATTGGCAGGCTTCGAATCACCTTCGCAGGTTTTACCAAGCAGGGCAACACAAAGAGCCCGTCAGGCCGCATTGCCTCCGCCAGAACAACTACGCACCAATCTGCAGAACGCTTTAGTGGGATTGCCCTTTCGTCCGGAATTTTTTGAACCTTTTCTGATTCAGGCAGAGAGGGAGAGACGCGAAGCATTGCTGAGTCGCGAAAGTTTTGCTGGCACAACGCTTGGACTCAAGCTGGACTCTTTGTTGTTCCAGTCCCATGGTCACTGGACCGCTCTGTTGCCGCTGAAAGACGTGACACATCCGAAGCGTTTGATGAAAGCGCAAGCGACGTGGAATATCCCCGGACTGGTTTTTTTGAATATCAAGAACCAGTCCAACAAAATGTATCGTAGATACTTTCATACCGCACTGCGTCTATCTCTCATCGGTCTGCTCGTGATTGTGCTATTGTTGTCGGTGGTGCTCCGATCGCCAATCAGGGTTATGCGTGTCATGGCCCCGTTGATCGGGGCCGTCACGTTCACCCTGGCCATTCTTCTGAAAACCGGTGGTCCCCTGTCCATTTTTCATTTGATCGGACTCCTTTTGGTGGTAGCAGTGGGCTCAAATTACGCACTGTTCTTCGAGAGGAAGATAGAAGATCGGAAAGATCGGGAACGGACTGTATTTTCATTGGTTCTCGCCAATGTCTGTACGACGATAGGTTTTGGAACCTTATCTTTTTCCAGTATCCCGGTTTTACATGACATTGGAACAACGGTTGCGGTCGGGGCCATGATGAGTTTGGTCTTGTCCGCCATTTGGGCGACCCCCGCCGAGACGTGTCGAACAGTCGGGTGAAGGGAGTTGTCTGGGGGTTCCCCGGAGGAACGTCCGCTCGTGAGATCGGAAACCCCTCCTACAGCGCAAAGCGCTTAGGAGCGGGAGAGTTCATTTCTTAAGAAAGGTATCCCTGATGGTTTGGATGATTCAGTTTTTTGCCGTCGATGGGTGATTGAGGAGTCTGGCGCATGCTGCATGAAACTCCAATTGGTCTGTTGTACCGAAAAGTGATCTTTCAATTTTTGTGCCTTTGATGCAACCGCTCATTCTGACGCATGTTTCCCTTGTCAACAGTCTTGGTGAGGGGGTTGATGCGACACTGACGGCTCTTCGGGAAAGACGTAGTGGCTTGCTGCCGTGTTCATTCCGTTTGTCTGAAATGGAAACCTGGGTCGGTCAGGTGTCTGGAGTGGAGAGTGTCCGTTTCCCGCCAAATCTGGCCGATTATGATTGTCGTAATAACAGGTTGGCTCTTTTGGGGATTGAACAGGATGGTTTCTTTTCAGCAGTAAAGTCTGCGATCGCGCGCCATGGCCGAAACAGGATCGGTCTGTTTCTCGGGACCAGTACCTCGGGGTTGGATGCGACAGAATTGGCCTATCGGCACAGGGACCCGGAGAGTGGAGCACTGCCTTTGAGCTATTCTTATCGTAAAACACAGAATACCTTTTCACTGGCGGCGTTTGTGAAAGAGGTGCTCGACCTTGACGGGCCGACAGCGGTCGTTTCTTCAGCGTGTGCTTCTACAGCCAAGGTCTTTGCGGAGGCTTCCCGAATGATCTCGGCAGGGTTGTGCGATGCAGCCGTGGTTGGTGGTGCTGACTCTCTATGCATGACGACCCTTTACGGTTTCAATTCATTGGGATTGCTCTCCCGCGAGCCCTGCCGGCCTTTTGATGCGGAACGTGACGGAATATCCATAGGAGAAGGAGCAGGTTTCGCGTTGCTTGAAAAAGATACGTCCATTTCCGATCCCAAAGCTGTAAAATTGTTCGGTGTGGGGGAGAGTTCAGATGCCTATCATATGTCTACGCCCCATCCCGAAGGAATGGGAGCGTATCTGGCTATGCAACGTGCTCTTGAGTCGGCTGGTCTCAAAGCGTCCGATATGGATTATCTCCATTTGCACGGAACTGCCAGCAAGGCAAATGATGCCAGCGAGGATAAGGCTGTGACAGCGCTTTTCGGGAGTAAAACACCGTGCAGTTCCACCAAAGGCTGGACGGGACACGGATTGGGCGTTTCCGGAATCACCAATGCGATCGTGGCAATGCTATGCATCCAACACCATTTTTTGCCAGGAAGCTTGCAGACCCGCAGCGTGGATCCCTTGTTAAAAAGCGGGTATTTGATTGAAAACGGCACGGCTTGCGTTGACTATGTCATGAGCAATTCCTTTGGTTTCGGTGGGAGTAACTGTTCTCTGGTTTTTGGAAGGGCGACCTGAATTGCGGGTCTATGTGGAAGGAATTGGTCTGATGGGGCCGGGGCTCAATGGCTGGAAGGACAGCATGGCGCTTCTGACGCATCCGGGAAGATGGGCGATGGCACCTCTTTGTGTCCCGGATCCCATCCAACTTCCTGCAGTGGAGCGTCGGAGAGCCGGACAGACGGTACGGCTCTCTTTGGCCGTTGGCTTTGAAGCACATGCGAATGCCCACCGTGATCCATCACGGACTGGAACGGTCTTTACGTCGTCTGGTGGTGATAACCCCTTGTTGCATATGAATTGCGAAGCTTTGGCAAGCCCAACGCCCGAGCTGTCCCCGACACGCTTTCATAATTCAGTGCACAATGCTCCTGCCGGCTATTGGGGGATCGCCACCCAATCGCATGAATCATCAACAAGTCTTTGTGCATTTGATGCGAGTTTCGCCGTTGGGTTGCTTCACGCTGCTGTCCAGGTTGCGATCGATCGCAAGGCGGTTGCTTTGATCGCTTACGATGTCCCCTATCTGGCCCCAATATCCCAATTAAGACCAATAACATCGGCGTTTGCGACGGCTTTGCTCCTGGCACCTGACAAAACAGCAAATTCAATGGCCTGTCTTGATATCGTGCGTACGGATAGTCGGGAGTCCGTTTCCTTGTCTTCCATGGATCCTGGTCTCGTAGAACTCTCCCGAGGCGTACCTGCAGCTCGAGCCCTGCCATTGCTTTTTGCATTTGCTTTGGCCACTGCCATGACGGTGGATATGGAGGAACTCCCGGGACATCGGCTTCTCATCCAGGTCTTTCCATGCTGATTGATCAGGCAGGAATATCACGATTAATCCCCCATGCAGGCGACATGATTCTGATCGATGGTGTGCTCAGCTGGGATGCTGAACAAATCCGGTGCACAGCCAGGAGCCATCGCAATATGGACAACCCATTGCGCAATTGTGGACGGTTACACTCTTTGGCTGGAATAGAGTATGCCGCCCAGTCAATGGCCGCACATGGGACTCTTGCCTCCCAGAATTCTCAGAGACTGCCCTTTCTGGGTTATCTTGCAAGCGTACGCGATCTGACTTATTCCACGGAGTGGCTGGATAAGGCACCGGCGGTGCTTGAGATATGGGCCAAATGTCTGTTTCAGAGCGGGTCGCGAAGTATATACCAGTTCACCCTGAGCGGGGAAGGTGTCACGTTACTGAGTGGCCGTTTCGCAGTCGTTTATCAGCCTTAAGGCAGCTCCCCCCCCCGGAAATCTTTTGTGCCCTGCCGGAGTAACCGTGGAGCTGTACTGTCTGCCCACAAAAGGGATCGCTGAACCAGAAAACCCGAAGAGCGATCTTCGTGAATCCCCCGATACAACCGTTTTTCAGGTTCGGCGGCGGGAGGATGTCTCGTTCCGGCGCTAAAAGGGGTGTGAAGATGGGATTAAGGGCCTTGTCGGACGGTTTGTGCCGCTCATCTCCCCCGCAAGACAACTATGCTGGAGGACAGATCCTTTCTGGGGATTGGGGGGTGCGTTCATCCGCCTCCATAGCAGAACGGGGAGTCTGGCCAGAAACCCTAATGGGATACAGGTTTTCCTTGGGATTTGTACGTCCCTTCTATTTCCAGGAGCAACTCGCGTCGACAAATTTGGGCCTGTAAAAATGCTACGGGGGTTTCTCTCCCGAAGGCATCAGACAAGGCTTTTTGAACTAACTGAAGGTGTTCGGGATACCGCAAATACGCCTTGAGTTGAAGGACTCCCGACGGCATTAGCGCATCTCTCGCGGTTGCGAGGACTGATTGAAGGTTGGTGATGGTTTCGTGGGTCTGTTCCAGCAGCAATCCATCGTACATGCTGGCATGCCCCACGATGCTCGCCGTTCCGGAAATGAATAAATGACCTCCGCCCTGCATCGCCCGTGAAAAGATGGGACTGTACTGGCCGTATTCTTTTGGGTAGTTGTAGGCGCTGATCTGGCGCTGGTTCTCGAGCGGTAATCCAGGAGAGCTGGAGGAAATGAAGTAGATAACCAATGATCCGCCAGAAGAAGTCCCTAGTGCTGATGCCGCTGGGGCGGCACTCATATCCGTCCGATAGGCTGAGAAAGCGCGATGTCGTCCCGAATTGAATGCCTTATAGCGTTCAAGAACGCCATCACCATCGGTAATATGGGGAAAATAATGCCAGATCCGCAGCAAATGCCCGTAACCGGATTGATCAATATGCGCGAACAAAAGCTTGTAGGCTTGCTCGGTGCTGAGTGAAAGATCCTTCCCATGGTCTGATTCGATGGTCAAACAGCCAAAGAGAAGCGTCGGGCTGCTGGCACAATGGAGCGGTCCATCCTGTGTATAGTTCACGGGTTCGTCTGTGGTCCAAAGCTCAAAAAGAGCATCCTCTTTGACGGGAGTCAATGGAACCTGAATGAAAGGGGCGGGAGCAACGGGATGGGGCAAGGTATGTTCGGAGAAGCCGACCACTCCGAGAACCGTCTGATGCCTTTTTGAAAGGCTTGATTGAAGTTGTTCCTTTGTACAATAGGTGACATCCAAGGAAGTGGTATCGCTTGATATTGCTTTACGGTTGTCTCCACACTTGTCCATGGAATCCCCCCACATCTTGAACCAGGTCCACTAGCGTTTACCGGATTCGAACGACCCGACTGACTCAATACCCGAACAAGGCGCCCTTAATGATCGTGTCAGCGATTACCAGAGGGACCCATTCCATTGATGACTCCTGCATCGTAACCTGCACAGTATTCCTGCCAGTATTGGGTGATGAGGCGACTTCGCTGTCTCGCCAACTCTATAAGTCCATGGTTCCGCGGGAGATCTTGAGCGAATCCCATCAAAGCGTCCCGTGATGCCGATCC
>JAKCCY010000076.1 GCA_021838765.1 Nitrospirota bacterium | reverse complement strand
AGTTCTACCTTGGACAGGATCAATGGCAGGAAGGAATTGAGTGCCTGAAAGAAGGCATGGAACGGTCCCAGGAAAACATCTCTCTCTTTCCTGACTACCAGAGGCTTCTTCAGGAAAAAATCCAGCATCGATGAAGGAGCGATTGATCACAGCTCCATAGAACACCCGAAAACGGGAACCGCAGCATTTGTCCAAGACCTCCCGGCCTTGAGACTGCGCCCCGTCGGCAGATTCCGATCCGGCCAATGCACTTCTCTCCCCCATCTCACCCCACAACGCCTATCCTGCCCGTTTGGACAGTATTTTTCGCACTTTCGCCCATGCTAGCATTTCACCCTGACAGGGAACAGGAAGCGGTTGTCCTGTCAGCTCATGTCAGTTGAATCCCGTCTTGGAGAAAGGAGGGACAAACGAGGAGGGGCAAACTTCAAATCTGACCCTGAGGGAAAAGGAGGTCCTCAAGCGGATGATTGAAGGCAAAAGCAATTGGGAAATCGCCGGGACTCTGGGAATTTCCGAGCGCACCGTCAAGTTCCACCTAGGCAATATCTATTCAAAGCTCGGGGTAAACACGCGCGTCAAGGCCGCAACATTAACAATGGAATTATCAAAAAATGCCCCGGACGGAACCGGTCAACCTGGAGGGTAATGGAGCGACCGCCTCCTGCCGGCAACCTCCCGAAAACAGGCGACAAAACAAAAGGACAAGCCAGCACCGGGCTCCCTGTCAAAACGTTTCCCGGATACTCCGGGTATTACCAGCATTCAAGGCAGAATGCCCCTCTCGGGTGATGTTCTTTGCCAAGAGGGGGATGAATGCTTGCTCCTTTATTTTTAAAGAAATAGATTATTCTGTAAGCATGCTAAGAGCCTATCGGTACCGGCTGGAGCCGGATGAAAAACGGGTCGGGTTTCTTTCCAGACAGTTCGGATATTGCCGCTTCGTCGACAACTGGGCCTTCGATCTCAAGACGAAAGCGTGGCAAAAGGAACAGGAGGGGCTTTCCATCGTTTAGCGGCGGGAAGATGTCAATTTAACAGACCTGCAGTCTTTAAAAGTGCGCCTTCCCTCAACCCTGAGTCTGAAACGATCAAGCCCGCGAGATTCAGTTGCTCCATCAGAACATCAAGGATGATTCCACCTGCGAGAATAAGATCTTCCCTGCCTTTTTCTATTCCAGGCAGCTTCAGCCTTTCGGCAAGGGAGAGGCGTGAGAGACGGGAGACAAGTTCGCACACACGGGCTCTCTGAAGACCGTGGCCATGAATTTTACGGGGATCATACAAACGCATCCCCATGGAAAAAGCCATCAGCGTTGTGACCGTTCCGGCGGTACCGACACAGGTCACACTTGATGTCAGAAATGGAAGAAGTTTTGAGATCACCCCGTCAAAGGCTTTTCTAACTTCTGCCCTGGCATTGGCCAGCTCCTGCTCTTGTGGCGGATCAGAACGGATCATCCGCTCGGAGAGGGTTACAACACCAACCTCCACGGAATAAGCCCTGAGACTTTCAGTAAGAGTCTCCCCATAAATGAGTTCCGTCGAACCTCCTCCAATATCGATGACCAGATAGGGTGGGGTCAGATCGAAGAGATTTCCCAATGCGCCGTGGTAAGTCCAGACAGCTTCTGTTTCACCTCCGATCACTTCGAGAGGAATCCCCGTCGCATCAAGCACCCTTTTCAAGACATCGGCCTGATTTCTGGCCTGCCGAACGGCTGATGTCCCGATCAGACGAATGATGTCGGGACGGAAAGAGGCTGCCGTCGTCACAAACTTGCCGATCAGATCAACGGTTCGCGCAAGGGGAGCCTCCCCGATAACACCTGTTTCATGAAGCCCCTCCCCAAGTCGGGTAATTTTTCCATCCGTAAGGATCACACTGGAAATGCGTTGACTGGAAACATCTGCAACAATCATTCTTACTGAATTGGTTCCGACATCAACCAGACAGACACGACGAACGGGTGCGCTCACTCCTTTGCCCCTCCTGATTGATTTCCGACAGCTGAAGAAACTTCCTCCAAGGATTTTTTAGTCTTGCTCAAATCGCTTCTCCCTCCAATCCTGAGCAGCCGGCTTCGCTCTTCCATAAATCGTAAAACGCGCCCCCTCAGGAGATCCCACTCAACCATCTCTCCCTCATCAAGAAACGCAAGATCTTTTCGCTGATGGACAAAGTCACCGAGTTCATGAATTGCCGCATCGAGACTCTTTTCATTTTGTCTGATGGCAATTGCTGTACGAAGAATTTCCGGAAAATGGAAAATCTGAAACAACCCGATCTGGCTCCATCGTCTGGAAAGCCCCAATCCCCGCAGAAAGTCTTCCTTTCTGGAAGAGGTCGGGGAACCCATTCTCACCGAATTCCGATCCATTCCTCAACTCCTGTATAACGCGATCGAATAAAGTCTGTAACCGTTGTCCATTCCCAAACCCACCGCTGATGATCCATTGCCTGACGCTCACTCGCTGAAAAAAATTCATTGACATCAAGACGAACGGATTTCAGCACATCAAAATCTCTCAGAAGATCTGCACAGATAAAAGCCGGTGCTCCGGACTGGCGAGTGCCCAGGAATTCTCCCGGGCCTCTCGATCGAAGATCCTCTTCTGCCACAAAAAAACCATCGTCCGATTCTTCAAGAATCCGAAGTCTGGCAATGGCCTCCTCACTGGCAGACTCTCCAGGCAAAAGATAAAAGAAGCCGGGCACCGCCCCACGGCCAACCCTCCCCCGAAGCTGGTGCAACTGTGCAAGACCAAAACGCTCCGGACTTTCAACAACCATCACCGCAGCATTCGGAATATCGACACCCACCTCGATAACCGTTGTGGAAACCAGCATGAGGATATCTCCCGAGCGAAAGCGGGCCATGATTTCCTCTCGGCGCTCGGCAGGGGTCCGCCCCGTGAGGAGAGCCACCTCGACAGAGGAAAAGTGGGACGACAGAAATTCCCAGCGTGTGGTTGCATCCTTTGCATCGATCGCCTCGGATTCCTCGATCAGGGGACACACAACAAACACCTGCTCTCTCCTCTCAAGAAAGGGACGGACGGTTCCGTCCCAGAAGTCGATGGTCGGAGAGGCGATCGACGTCTTGACAGCAAGTCTTCCCGGTGGCTTTTCGTCGAGAACCGAGAGGTCCATATCACCGTAATAAGACAGGGCAAGAGATCGGGGAATCGGTGTTGCCGTCATCAAAAGGGTATCCGGCTGTGCTCCTTTCCCGGCTAAAGTCCGCCTTTGATCCACACCAAAACGATGTTGCTCATCAATGACCACCAGACCGAGACAAGAGAAGTTGAGGCTATCCTGTATCAGTGCCTGAGTCCCGATGATCATGGAGATTTCCCCGGAATGGACACATGAAACGATTCTTTTGCGATCACTCCCCTTGACACTATTGGTTAAAAGAGCGGGAGTCAAACCCATGGGGGAAAAAAATCGGGTCAATGTCTTTTCATGTTGCTTTGCCAGAATTTCGGTCGGGGCCATCAATGCACACTGAAAACCTGACTTGACCGCCAGGTAGAGAGCCCAGGCTGCAATAGCCGTCTTTCCGGAACCAACGTCACCCAGAAGAAGACGATTCATCGGATAATCTTTCTCGAGGTCACACGTAACTTCTGCCATGACCCGTTTCTGGGCATTGGTCAATTCAAAAGGCAAGAGGGAGGAAAAAACAGAGAAATCTTCCGGAGAGATCTGGTACCGACCGGATCTGCCCTGCGTTTGAATATCGGCTCTCTTCTGAAACATCAAAAATTCCAGTAAAAAAAATTCTTCATAGATGAGACGTTTTCTTGGCAGGTAAGAGGGCTCGAGAAAGGACTCGACCGAACCACCAGCAGGAATCTCTCCCGGAAAATGAAGGCCTACAATCATTTTGATCCAGGAATTAAATCCATACTTTTGCCGAATGCTTTCCGGCAAAGGGTCAAAGTCACTTCCCCACAACGAGAGAAGTGTTTCCCCAAGGAGTTTCCGAAAGAAAGAGGAGGTCAAACCCAAGGACTCCCGATAAACGGGCACGATCCTGTTGACATGAAAACTTTTTCGACCTTTTTTCCCTGGATCAACCTTTTCAAAAACAGGACTTTTGACAACAATCGCCCGGTCAAACTCCGAATATTCGATTCGACCAAAAAAGAAAGCGTGAGATCCTTCGGATAGAGCTTTAAGAATGTACTCCTGTCCAAACCAGACCGCCTTGACTGAACCGGACCCATCCGAAAGGACTGCCTCAATGATGGGCACCTTGAGCTTCCGTATCTCCTTTTTTCTGATGGAGCTCACCGTTGCCAGGAATCCCTGGGACTCTCCCTCTTTCAGGTTTGAAACCGAAGGAACACCTCTTCGGTCTTCGTAGCGAAACGGAAGGGTATAGAGAAGGTCCAGGACCGTCCGTATACCAAGCTTTGAAAGTCTTTCTCCACGCCGGGGGCCCACATCAGGAAGGGATGAAACGGGGGTTGCAGGGGTCAACACCAGTAATCCCCGACCGATGGATCCGGAGCACAGGAAAGAGGAGAAAAAAAGTATCGACTCAAGAACATCCGGTCATCGCTCCGTTCTTTACTGTCCGGGATGATCATCAAGATGGATCGCTCGAACAAGATTTCGGCCATCCTGCTTTGCCTGATACAGAGCCTTGTCCGCCAACGAAAAAAACCGCTCGAAATCGGAAAGTGCGCCATAGTCTCCACCAGAAAGACCGATACTGAGTGTTACATGATTCTTTTGACTCCCTGGAAGAAAAATTCTGGGCGAATCGACTCCAGTTGGCAAATCCTTCTGAATTCTTTCAGCCTTCTCAACGATCGTTTCCAATGCCTCCCCTTCAAAAACCACAAGAAACTCATCCCCGCCCCAGCGGCAAAAAGAAAAAATCATCTCTTCGAGCTGTCTTGCAACAAAAAGCACCAGCTGTCTGAGAAAAAGATCGCCGGCCGCATGGCCATGCTGATCGTTGAGCGCCTTGAAGTGATCTGCGTCGAATACCATAAAAACAATCCTTTTTCCGACAAAGCTTCCCTGCTTTCGCTGAAGCCCGCGCCGATTCAGGATTCCTGTGAGGGGATCGAGATTGGCTTCAATCGAGGAGGCCATCAACTGCTTGTTTGCCGTCAGGATGTCGTTGCCCATTTTTTTGATTGTGGAAAGAAGATCCCGGGACTCCTCAGTGATTTTCTGAAACACTGTCTTTGCCTCTTCAAGCGACTTTGACTGATTGAGGATTTCAACGTTTCGTTCAAGTTTGAAAGACGCTTTTTCCAGTGTTCCCGAAACTTGGGAGATCATCTGATTTAAAAAGAGAACCGTTCTCTGAAACTGCTTTTTGTCTTCAAGAACTTCTTTCAGAAAGTTCCGGTTCCGGGTCAGGATGTCTTTCAGGATAAAATGAACCTCCCTCCCCGTCTCCCTTTCGGACAAAAGATGAAATTGGGGCAGAAGCCTGCCAAGGGCTTCAAGCTGCCGCAGAGTCCAGGAGTCCTCTTCCATCTGGGCAAAAATGGAAGAAACTTCAAGAAGGTCGCACAAAGTCTCTTTTCCGGGAGGAACCTCCATCCGAAAATAGGCTTCAGCATAGTTCCATGGGGTGGGTGGCAATCCTTCCCGGCTGAGATGACGAAGAGTCTCTGCGGCCAGTTCAGAAGGTTTTTTATGCGTTGGATCTCCCACGTCAGGAATACTCCTTAGGTTGAAGGAAAAGCCGGACAGACAGCAACAGCCACCACACGATACTGTCCGATAGAAGAAAAGACAAAAAAACGTTGATATTTTCCAAAACCCGGAAAAATTACCAGCTATTCTAATACACCGATGGAAAATATCAAGAATACCAATGAAAACGGATCGCGCTCATCAACAGGATGACCTTCTGAAAAGAGGGCAGTGCGAAGACAACAATCCGAAGGCAGAAGAGAAAAAGAACAGGGAGAGTGACTTGATTTTGGTTCTTTTTCTCTCTAGAATGAAGAGGTTTTGTGGATGGATCCTGTTTAAAGAAAGGTAAGAACCGTGGCCAAAGAATGTGCAGTATGTGGCAAGACAAAGGTAATGGGCAACCAGATCAGCCACTCCCACAGGGTCAGCAAAAGGGCATTTCGCCCCAACTTACAGCCTGTCAGGGCGATGATCAACGGAGCGGCAAAACGCTTGCAGGTCTGCACCCGTTGCATTAGAAGCGGAAAAGTCCAAAAAGCCCTTTAGCCCTTCCGTTTCTGTCAGTAAAGATATTGGAGGAGCACTCTTTCCGCTCCTCCTTCATCCAATCCCGCTATTATCGAACACTGTATGCCCGTCCTGTCAGGGACGCTTCAGGAAAACTCCACCTATACCGCAGCAATCGCCTCAATCTCGATCCTTGACGATTTTGGCAAGCCAGCAACACCAATTGTCGAACGAGCTGGATAAGGTTCCCCGATCAATCGCGAGTAAACGGCATTCATTTCAGGGAAATCGTTGAGATCCGTCAGAAAAACGGTAACTTTCAAAACCGATTTCCAGTCAAGACCATAAGACTTCAGAACTCCCGCGATATTGAGAATCACCCGCTCTGTCTGGATCGAGATCCCACCCTCAACGAGATTTCCCGAATCCGGGTCAAGAGGAATCTGTCCCGACAAAAAAAGAAGATTTCCATGGCGTCTTGCAATCTGATATGGACCAACAGGGACGGGAAAAGCATTTACGCTCATTTACACTCCTCTGAATGTTGCTCCCAGGAAGGCTCCGATCAGCGCATACCATGGGATAGAAACCTTGGGGTCTCCATTCATCCGGCAGACAGTACCGGAGCAAAACCCCTTTCGATTGACCCTTGAGATCAACAGGCCAAACAAAGCCCCTCCGAGCGCGCCCAGAAGCAAACGCACAATCATAAAAACCTCCCCTGGTGGAATAGAGACAGAAGCTTCCACTACACTATCCGGACAGACACAACAACACAATACTGAATCTGGAGGAACGATGGTTAAAGTAACGCTTCTTACCGCCACATGGTGCCCCACCTGCCCCCCCGTCAAACGTTTCTGGGAAAAACTGGCAGACGAACAGGATATCGAATATACAGAAGTTGATATTGAATCACCAGAAGGTGCCCTTCTTCGGGAAGAGCACCAGATCCAGACGGTTCCATCCACCCTTATCAATAACAGGCTTTATTTTTCAGGCATGCCTGAAAGACAGAGGGCAAGCGACATTATTCGGACACTCAACGGCTCGGCGCAGTAGGGTCAGGCCACCCTGCCCTTCCAAGAGACGAGACATACTGGGCGAGATCGTGAAGCTGATCCGGCTTCAAAAATGTAAACTTCGGCATCGGGGAATTCGGGAAGTGGGCCCCCGAGTTCAGAAACTGTACCTGAAGCCAATGCTCCGAGTGACCAGCGAGTCCCTCTTCGGAGAGGTCAGGACCTATCTTGCCACCCTTTCCGTTAAGCATATGGCACCCCATGCATCCACTGTGATCAAAGACAATTTTTCCACGGGCCATGGCGCTTCTGTCAAGGGATACCATTGGCTTGTACCCGGCTTCAGCCTCCAGGGAAAGGACAATGATCAGGGCAAGACTCAAAAGAATCGTCGAAACAACCACGGGACGCTTGTAGGGAGAGCGTTCAGGACTTTTATCAAAAAACGGCCAGAGCACAAGCAGGATACCGACGATAAGAGGTATCCCGAGAACCCCGGCAATCTCCGGGCGGATCATCTTCAACAGCTGGAAAACCCAGTCAAAGTACCAGGCGGGGGTTGGAGAGTAGGTTGAGTTTGCCGGATTCGCCATCGCCTCAAGACCTGGTGGAAAAAGGATGGCAAGCGTTGCCACCAGGATAAAGATAAATAGCATCCCGAGAGAGTCCATCAAAACCTGTCTCGGATAAAAAAACTCTTTCTTGTTTTCAAGCTCGGACGGAGTCCCCCTAAAGGGTCCCGCAGGTCCGACCCGGCGAAAAATAACCATGTGCAAGGTAAAGAATCCGATAAACAAGGACGGAAGAACCATGGTGTGAATGGCAAAGAAGTGGGAAAGGGTCAAAGCCCCCAACCCTGTGCCTCCCCTGATTGCACTTTTGATCACAGGACCAACAACCGGGATGATCCCCATCATGTTTGTTCCCACGATCGTTCCCCAATAGGCTCTTTCATCCCACGGGAGAAGATAGCCGGTAAAGGCAGCGACCATCGTCAATGCCAGCAATACGACACCAACCAGCCACATGACCTCCCGCGGCCGCTTGTAGGCCCCCCATATGAAAACCTGAAGAAGATGGAGTCCCACCAGAATAACCATAACCGAAGCACCCCAGTAATGGAAGCCCCGGATCAAGCGCCCGACAGGAAGCTCCCCATATTTGAGGTGATCGATGTAATTGACACTGTCCCATGCATGGTCGGGTGTCCCGCCGTAGTCAAAAGCCAGCATGACACCTGTCACGAACTGGATAATCAGCGAAAAAAGGACCATGCTCCCAAAAATATAAGCCCACCTTGCACCGCCCGGCATTGGCTCTGCAAGGAGAAACTGCATCAGGGACCTTACTCTGATCCGTTCATCAAGATATTCCACCAGACGATTCGGGCGTGAAGAATGCATGAGAGAGCCCTCCAAATGTTTAAAGAATTTCCAGCCAACCAGTCAGGGAATCGACCTCAGGACAGCCTGACCTTTTGAGGGATCCCGACAACAAACTGCTCATAGACAATCGATATCGCCCCATCCTTGGAAACCCTGACTGGCAGGGAGTCCATCGGCCTTGGCGCGGGACCGGAGACACGGTTTCCATTGATTTGATAGATGGAATGATGACATGGGCATATGAACTCTTTTCGTTCGGGCGTCCATTGAGGAGCACAGCCAAGATGGGGACAGACGGGAGAAAGGACTGTGAGCCTCGGGTCCGAATTTTTGGCCTCAAGCGGAGAGTCCAGCCCCTTGATCTGGTCTTCCGGTTTTGAATCCGGAGCGTCCGGATTTGAATGATGGATCAGCCATACGGTTCTTGAGACCGGAACCTTCATCCATCCGCTCACCGACATTCCAAAGAAATTATGCGCAACCGGAGTATCAAGAGGGAGACTGTCCAGCATGATCCCAAGATCAACCCAGTGATCGGACACTTTCGTCTGGGTTGCGGTCAGGATATAGCCTCCGATGGGAACAACAAGGCTGACACCGATCATTGATGCGACCACAAGCGTCGACCTCGCCATAAAGTCCCTTCGGCTCATGGCATGCTCTTCACCCATTTCCCGAACATCGCATGGCTTCAGTGTAACAAGGGCGCCAACTTCAATATGCGCGCCGGGCGGAAAAAACCAGGAAGGAACCTCTTCATAATCTTCAGGGTGAAATATGGGCCATTGGGAAAGTCCACCCGAATCCATTTTTTTCTTGAGATGAATCGATGAGGGGGAAACCTGCGAAACAAGGTCCATTGGCAGGCGGCGCAGGCCGGAAAGCTCGCGGACAACAAGCTCATCAATTTTTTTTTGGGTTTCGTGAAAAACAAGCTGCTCCAATGTTCCGACCTGTTTTCCCGAATGATCCACAACCGGGATCCCCATTCGAAAAACAACTGGCTCCGACATGATTCCCTCCTGCAGAAAGGTTCTTTTTTTGATGCAATTCACGTCCAGGGGTCAGGGTACTCCCCTCAAATTGCATAATCAAACAGCATAAATCATTAAAAACATGCAAAATGTTAAAGATTAAGCATTTGAGCAGAACAAGCTCTGAACGAAGAAAAGAGCGAACCCCCCATTATTTCTTGAAATGAAGGGTTCGAAAAAGTGGAAGAAGTTTGCGCGAAAAGACTCTCGTTAAACCGCACCCGATCCGGGCAAAACCATCCCCAGAGCGTGGTAGCCCATGTCGACATGAACAAGCTCCCCTGTCACTCCCCTGAAGTAGGGAGACAAGAGAGAAACAGCAACATCCGCAACTTCGGAGACGGTCAATTGATCTTTTATCGCCGATTGCTCGGAAACCGTCTTCACCATATCACCAAACCCCTTGATTGCACGACCTGAAGCCGTCTTGACCGGACCAGCCGACAACGAATTGACCCGGATTTTTCGACCCCCAAGATCATACGCCAGATAGCGGACTGCAGATTCCAGGGCTGCCTTCGCGACCCCCATGACATTGTAGTGAGGAACAACACGCTCCGACCCAAGATAGGTCATTGCAATGATGGATCCGCCATCATTCATCCTGGGAAGAAGTGCTTTCGAGAGAGCCACAAGAGAAAACGCGCTGATTTCCTGGGCAAGAAGGTACCCCTTGCGACTGGTATCGACAAAGTGGCCATCGAGCTCTTCCCTTAAGGCAAACGCAATGCTATGGACCACCCCATCAAGAAAAATGCCTGACTTTTCAAGTGTCGAGCAAAGAGAGCTCAATTGTCCCTCATCACAGACATCAAGGGGTTCAACCAGAACTTTGTCGCCATCGGGGATATCCGAGAGGATCTTGCGGATATTTCCGAGTTGAGTCTCTCCCTGGTAGGTCAGGGTTATTTGCCCCCCCTCACGAAGAATGGCCTCAGCAACAGCCCAGGCAATGGACCATCGATTTGCAATTCCTGTTACCAGAATATGGCGCCCTTTCAGCATCTGATTTCCAGACAAGCTATCATTCATCGTTTGACCTCCAGAACTATTGGTGTGAGACGGCACCGGGATCCCCCTTTTTCGGGCTCGCCGAAAGAGGAGCCGTCTTGATGGAAGGAAGAAGAGGAGCTTTTCTTCCCGGAACAAGACCTGGCCCTTTTGCCGGAGCGAAAGACTTGGGTGGAGAGGAAAGCGTTTTTTTCGCGTCAGGAGCAAACGGCGCATACACCGGAGAAAGTGCGAAGCGCTCGAAACTGACGACTCCGGACGACGGATTCGAAGAGATCACAAAAACCCCGGTACCATCGTGGTTGAGCCGGGACCACATCGGACGGCCATGCATCGAGACCTTCTGAACAGACTTGAGTGTCCGGATATCCTTCACAATCATCTCCTGTGCATCCGGGTAAAAGATCAGGAGAAAATTCGACAAAACCGGTCCGACCATTGTTCTCGGAGAATCATCACTATACCGGTGGTGAAAGGGGTCACCCGACTTTCTTCGGACCAGAAGCTCATTTTCGCAAAGAGCAGCAAGACCTCCTTCAGACAAGGGCAGAACAGTTGTAAGTCGTTCACAAAGATCCAGCGTCTCATCACGGGTGACCTGAAGGGTTTTTCCGTCAAGGATCAATATGCGGGAATGGCGCAATAGCGGTATATACAGGTCTTTTCCCAAAAAAGTGATTTCGTGAATCCTGTCGCCAAAAGCGGTCCAGCGCTCAACCTGATAAGAATCCGAATTCAGCCGGTAGAGGATATGCACCGCACCTGCCAGCAGAAAGGTACCGAAATCCCCGCGATATTCGACCACCGTCGGATTTAATCCCGTAGGCAGATCTTTCATTTTTGAGGGATCATCAAGGGGAATGACGTGAAACACCCTGGAGTCGCCCTCTGTTACAAGAATATTTCTTTTTTTCCAGTCAAAAGTCGCATCCAGTGGCTTCAGAACATTGGATATCGTCTTGATGACCGCTCCTGTGCGGCTATCAAGAACAAGAATCTGGCCACTTTTCATCAACGTCAGAAAAATGAGATGGGCTTCTTTGCTATATCCCATTCTCATCGTCTGGATCGGATAAGAGAGGCGATAGATTGGATGGGAATCAATCCTGACCGAAGAAATGGGCCTGGCAGCGGGCTTTGCCAGATGTATGTCACCACCAAATGAAGCTCCGGGAAAAAGGACCCTTAAGGCAAAGGACAGAACCAAAACAAAGACATTGAGCTTGAACTTCATGTAATCCTTCGGCCATCAGGATAATCAATCATAAAACAAAATCAGCTGGGAAACGGTCTATCCCGGATGGGGCTCCAGATCGTGAAGCCCCTCCGTTGAGGAGGGTATCATCCAGGGACTAGACAAGACCCAGTGAAAGTCCCCTGCCATCCTTGGGCAACGGATGCCACTTCAGACGGACAGGCAGGCTTTCGGTCAGAACAGGTTCGATCAGCTCCTCCAAGAACTCAAGAACATACTCGTCCACGACCAGAAAATCATGGCCTTCATTCTTTCCTTTCAGGGTAGCATGAATCCACAGATACCCATTTTCCCAGAAAGGAACCATTTCGAGCGTTTCCTTTCCTGAAAGGTTCAGGCGGTAGACAAACTCCATGACCTTCTGCTGAAAATGAAGCGATACCCCCATGGGAAAGAGAAGTGACCATGGCAAAATGGAGACAGATGGCAACTCATCCGCATTTTCATTTTCAGGGTCAAGCATTTCGCCTATTTCGGAAAGAAGCGCGTCAAACTCCCCTGTTTCGTCTCCTTCGAGAAACTCCTGAATGCCCCCCTCCATCGGAGAGTTCCGGGAGATGACCGATCCCATGATGAAGACAGGGTTCCCCGGCTCGCCTTCATTCAACTCATCCATTCCCCCAAGATAGCGGACCACCGGGTGTTCATCACCAAGAAGAGTCTCAACCGGAGCCGATAAAAAGGACTCATCTTCCGGAGACAAGATGTCCGGAGTCCCCGATTCCGATTCAGGAACTTCGAGAAAAAACTCCCGCCGCTCCTCGAAAGAGAAAAGATACAGCTCCGGCAAAAGGGCCAGTGTCGGATGAAGATAGAGCATCGACTTCGATTGAAGCTTAAAAACTGCTGAAAGCTTTTCCCGAATCCCTTCGAGGAGATCCGCCGGCAAAGAAGTGCCAGCCCTTTCAAGACCGTCGACCATGATTCCAAAACCATACATGAATCGGCTGTTTTCAGAGGCAGACCCGATCTGAACCAGATTATCCTCGATCTCAACCCCTTCCGAGTAGGTCTCCAAAAACCTCCTGATCGCCAAAGACCAGTCAGGAGTCATCGAAGGCAATGTGGCGACGGCTCCGAGAGAATCCATCTCATACAGAGTTGCAAGAGCTTCGGAAACGACATCATCGTCCTCGACATTTTCGAGAACAACCTCAGGCGGCCCCTTGTCAATGATCTGGGAGAGGCTGTTGATAAGCTCGCTTGAATCACCACCCTCACTATCATGTGAATGGTCATGAAAATCAGACATCGTTCTGTTTTCTCCATATTTCCACCAAAAAGATTAAAAAAACAATCCCACTGAACAAAGGGGGACTGCTCCCACCACCACACCTGAAAAACGGTCGCTCAAGGGCTTTCCGGAACCATCCTCGAGACTCCGGAGAGAGTCTCAAAGTAGTATTCGCTGGCAGTCACATCTTCCACGAAGATCCGCCC
>JAKCCY010000224.1 GCA_021838765.1 Nitrospirota bacterium | reverse complement strand
CACACGGGAGCGCACGGTAAAGGAGCAAAGAATCCCCCTATCCGAAACAAAAAAGTCCTCTCGCCCTTCCTCTCCCTCACCACTCAGGAAGGGAAAGGAGGAATGGCAGAACAAAAAAAGGAAACGGCTAGAAAAAATGACGCTGATCGAAAGGAAAGACAGAGGGGAAAACCTTTGAGGAACATTACCCGATCTTATCGTCTCTTTGCAAACGAACCGATTGAGGCTGAAAAATCCAGCCAAACCCCATTGAAAGGAATGGGGAAAAGCTTGAGAACATGGATCCTTACTAAAATCGATCCATCCTCCCCATGCAACGCTCTCATTTCGAATTCTCCCAATCTGAGACATTCATCTCTCTGATAAGCATCGACTAAGGAACGAAATTTGTTTTGTCGGATCGGCAAGAAAATTGTGACCTATAATCCTGCGGGGTACGACTTCCCTAACGCAGACTGGAACTCGGAGGCCATCCTTGAAATCTGACGAGAGAGATCTTGCGATGAATGAAATGAGCGGGAATTTGGAAACCCTCTACCTCTATTCCATGGGGAAAGTCTCTCGGAAAGAGGCCAGAGAAGCCCTCGGAGTCGATGGTTTTCACCTCAACAACTCATGCGACTAGCTGGGATTCCTCCGCCACGCTCTCCCAGAAAAGAAGAAGACGCGCAGGTTGACGCAATATTCGAAGTTTTAGATGAGTTGGAACGAGAAGAGCAAAGCCAGCCGGATCCAAGCCCCCGACGCGGTTCCTCTTTTGGGAGACGTCACCACCCCGGAGCCCGCTGACCTTTCCAGGGGAAAGGGTTCGATGCCCTGGGCTTCTTTCCCGACGGAGTCCGGAGACTTTTGGGAGCTGGCTTTCAGACGCCGTCGCTTGAGGGGGGCTTGGATCTGTTTTGGGAGTTTTTCTTGATCTGCCGCTCGAGCTCCTTGATCGGGACTCTTTTTCGTCGAGAAGAGCTTCCATCGCTCGAAGCTGTGCAATCAGCAGAGCGACTTTTTGCGTCATCCCGTCGAGGAGAGATTGAAGCCGATGGATCTCGGAGAGAAGGGACTGGGAGTTGGACTTCCAGAGGGTCACGCGACTGGGAGATCCCGATAAATCGGATGTCTTTTTTACAGACCACGGACTGTAAGTCATATGAGGTTTCTATGGATGTCAATTTTCAAATTATTTGATAGACTGTCCCCAACGATAGTTCCCTGACAAACGGAAGGAATCCAATCATGAAGATGGAAACACCGGTCCCGGCAGATATCAAAGAATGGGAAAGGATTATCCACTCTCCTATCCGCTGGCCTGAAAACCCTTCGTCAAAACTCGACTTCCTGGACTTGGAAATTCCTGGAAAAAGCCTTTCCGAAATCATAAGCGAAGACCGTGGCGACCGCTCTATATCTTGATTCCAGTGCCATCGTCAAATTTTATGCTCATGAGTCCCACTATCAAAATGTGCGGCAGTGGGCTGAAGATGCCAATATTCTCGTCACATCGGAGATAGCATACACAGAGGTCATCTCGGCGTTCTCCCAAAAAGTCCGAAGTGGGGAAATAGGTTGGGACCACGTTTCAAAGATTCTCCCGAAGCTTAACCAGCTATGGTTCGGAAGACTTGCTGTGGTTCGCATTGATCCCCTGGAAGCCGCTCAATATGTTCTATCTCCTACACTGCCCTTGAGAGCAATGGATTCAATCCATCTTCATGCGGCCATAGCCTTCAGATCCCAATTATCCGATTACTCCTTCATATTCTGTTCTTTTGATCGCCGCTTGGTACAAGCGGCCCAAGCATATGGGTTTCGCGTTCTTGATGAAGCGGCTGCGACACGTGGAGAGGCTCTCAAAACTAACTCTCGTTAACGCCGGGATCCTCGGCTCCCCCTCTTCGGATCTTTACCCGAGAAGAGCTTGTGCGACGCGCAAAGCTGTCGCGATGATTGTTCAACATAAACAAGGAGTTGCGTTTATGAGCTGAACCCCGTCTTCCCTGACGGGTAGCCTACCTGCCCAGGCGCGACTGACAACGGTCGGGTCTGAAGCGGCAGGGACAATGTACCCTCCCCCTTGGGGGCGGATCGACCCGCGAGGGAAATCCGGGCCTGCCAGCATCAGGCGGACCGGGGACTAGGCTGGGGCAAAGGGGAAACACATGTGAACCTCCGTCTGAAGGGCCGTGAACTCGGAGCAGGTCAAAGGATGCTGACAGACCTGACCCAAAACGGGATCCGATCGGTTGCTCTCCTAAGTTCTGAGAGCACAGGGACATCAAGATCGGCGGTCTACAGGAGGTCCCCTCCTGCCTCGTGTCATCGCGCCGGAACGCGGTAAACCGGTCGTTTCGCCTGGAGAGAGTCACGCCAGGCAGGGGAAGCGCAAGCAACCCTGTTGAGGCGGCCGGCAGAGGATCGTGGAAAAAGCGAAGGGTCGACTGTAATGGTCGACATAAAGGTTGAGCCTCAGGGCAACATCACCTTCCGGGAAACCGGGCAGACTTCCACGTGTTGGGTCATCCCTTGAACCCGACCGAACTCCGTTAGAGAGGAAAAGCAATGGAGCGATCCTTCCAGGATCGTGTGCGCCTCTCGGCCCAAAGCCCCGGAGCTGTCAGGACCTCAGGGGAAGGTAAGAGAAGATGCTCTTCTCTCACCGGCTCCTCTTGGAAAATAGGGAAGCTTTGACCTGATCGAGCCGTATGAGTGCGAAAGCCTCACGTCCGGTTCCTCGGGGACTTGGGCTCAGCAATGGGCCCCGGTTACCCTACGAAGCGATCGCGCACACGAATCCCCTTGTCCTTGTCGACATCATTCTGGCCCTGCAGGCCCAAGTCCAGG
>JAKCCY010000075.1 GCA_021838765.1 Nitrospirota bacterium | reverse complement strand
TCTCATTTAGATAGCCTAGGTGCAAAATTTACTCGGATGGGATCCACCTGATTTCCTGGATGGGATCCACCCGATTTCCTGATCGGGATCCACCCGATTTCCTGATCGGGATCCACCCGATTTCCTGATCGGGATCCACCCGATTTCCTGGATGGGATCCACCCGATTTCCTGATCGGGATCCACCCGATTTCCTGGATGGGATCCACCCGATTTCCTGGATGGGATCCACCCGATTTCCTGGATGGGATCCACTCGATTTCCTGATCGGGATCCACTCGATTTCCTGATCGGGATCCACTTCGGTCCGCCGCTCATTTACCCTTGTCCCTTCCAATAACATCAAACCCTTTGGGAGGGACTATGAAGCGAGGTCTGACTGTGGAGCGTATCAAGGAAGTTCAACGACTGATCAAGGAAGGATTCTCCGACAGAGCGATTGCCAAGGCTCTGTCGCTTCGCCGAAAACGGGTGAGAGAGATTCGGGAAAAGGGAGCACTGGCACCGGCTCTCTGCGTGACCGTGCCCGATCCTCCTCCGGAATGGGCACAGGGAATCGAGTGGACAAAAGTGATTTCCGACGTCCGGAAAGGCTTCGAGATCAAGCGGATCTGGGAGGAGCAGGCCGAAGGGAAAACGGGATACGTCAATTTCTGGAAGTACATCAACCGGACCTACCCTGATCTTTTGAAGGGCAGTGTCACCCTTCGGGATTTCCTTCCGGGAGGCCATGCCGAGGTCGATTGGGCAGGCCAGAAGATCCGATGGGTGGATGGGACCGGGAAGAAGCATTGGGCCCATCTTTTCATGGGCATTCTTTGCTACAGCCAGAAAATCTTTGCCTGGGCCTGCGAGAACGAGAAAAAAGAAAATTGGGGTCTCGCTCACCAAAAGATGTACGCCGCCTTTTCGGGTGTTGTCAGAGTTACAGTGCCAGACAATCTGAAAACGGGCATCAGCCGAACGCATTTGTATGATCCGGATATCAATCCGGGCTATTTCGAACTGGCCCTCCATTACGGCACGGTCATCGTCCCTGGGCGTGTTCGAAAACCCAAGGACAAGGCTTTTGTGGAAGGGGCGGTCAAGATCGTCTGCCGCTATTTTTTCTTCCTCTACAGAAAGCACACCTTCCGGAGTCTTCCGGAGATCAACGAGGCCCTGGGACGCTTGCTGGAGCGGATCAATACCCGCCCTCACACCCGGTTCGGACACTCCCGGGAGGAGCGGTTCGAACAAGACGAGAAGGGAGCACTCCGCCCTCTTCCCGAGACTCCCTTCGAACAGCTCTACTGGAAAACATGCCGTGTTCATCCCGACTGCACCGTGTGTCTGGAAAAAACCTACTACTCCGTCCCTTACCGGCTTCGGAACCAGGAGGTCCGGGTCAAGGTCACACCCCGGCAGGTCGAGATCTTCGAGGGAGACCAGGCGGTGGCTTTTCATCCCCGGGACAGAAGTCAGGGCGGTCACCGGATCATCGAGAACGCCCACCTTCCGCCCAACTCCCGTGCCTTTCGGGAGAACATTCCCCAATACATTCTCTCCCAGGCGAAGTCGATCTCTTCCGAGCTCCATCTTCTGATCGAGGAAGAGTTCGAGAAAGATGCGCTGGGCTTCCTGCGGCGGGCCCAGGGACTGATCCGGACGGCCCGGAAGGAAATCAGCCGGATGGGCACAGACGTTGCGGTTCCCCATATCGCCCAGGCCGTCGACAACATGCGGAACTTCGAGAGGATCCGGGTGGCGTCCTTCAGCACCTATCTTGAAAATCTGCGTCCACAGATAGCCGATGCGCCCGACCGGGAAATCGTCCGAAAACCAGGCAATCCCATGCTGCGCAAGACCGATCCCCCATCCCAAAAACTTCAGGAGACCCCATGAGCCTTCCCCAGATCCGAACATTACTGACCGAACTGAAACTCTCCGGAAGCCTGGCCCGTCTGGACCAGATTCTGGACGATGCCCGAGTGCACCAATGGACCCCGGAAGAGGTCCTGGGTGCGCTCCTTCAGGCGGAACAAGACCATCGTCGTTTCCGGGCGACTCAAAAGCGGATGAAGACCTCCCGCATCAAACAACCGTCTTCCTTCGAGGACTTCGACAAAAACGCTCCCCGATCCCTGACGCGGGCAGAGATCGTCGAGATCCAGAGCCTCCGGTGGCTCTCCGAAGGGCGCCCTCTGGTCCTGATAGGGCAGACCGGGGTCGGAAAAACCTATCTGGCGCAGGCGGTCGGGAACAAGGCCTGCGCCCATGGGTATCCCGTCCTCTATCTTTCGGTCACCCACTGGATGGAACAGCGCCATCAGGCCCGGATGACCGGATCGCTTCTCAAGTTCCGGGAGTCCCTGATCCGTCCACAATTATTGATTTTCGACGATTTTGGCATGAAAAAATGGACTCCGGAAGAGGCCGAGGACTTCCGGGAACTGCTGGAAGAGCGATCCTGCGGGAAGTCCATTCTGATCACCACCCAGCTTCCCTACGACCACTGGCCGGAGGTCATTGGCGACCCCGTTCTTCTGGAAGCCATCGTGGATCGTCTGGAAGGACCGGCGGTCACCATCCGGATCACCGGTGAGAGCTACCGAAAACTCCGGGCCCGAAAAAGGGAGAAAGAAGGGACCCCAGAACCGTCTTCCCCCCGGGCTGTTGCCGACTGACGCGCTCCGGAAAACCGGTCAAAAGGAGAAAAGATATCGTATTACGTATTACGAAATACGATTCGATCAACAGGAAGGCAAAACAAGGAGACGCCCCCATGGGACGCACCGCAACCTCGTCACAAGAGCACATCTATGCCGCCGCCGACGCCCTGATCCTGGCTGGCAAGACACCAACCCTCCTCGCCGTCCGGGAAGCTCTGGGAGGGGGGAGCATGAGCACGCTCTCTCGAACCTTGAGCGAATGGCGCCAGAGTCGGGAAGACAACAAGCAGACGGCGGAGACGTCTTCTCCAGATCTTCCGTCTGCGATGAAAGTCCTGTTAGAATCCATGGGGCGCGCCTTTTGGTCCGAAGCCGTCTCCCTGGCCGGCCGGGATCTTCAATCGATCCGGGAACAAGCCGACAAGACAGCCGGAGAAGCCCGCCAACGCCTTTCAGATCTGGAGGAAGCAGTTATGGTTCTGGAGCAGGAACGGGATCGTCTGGAAGAGACGCTCTCATCCCTTCACGAGGAGACGTCCAGACTGAAGGACGAGCGGGCCGCTTCCCTTGTCACCCTTGCCCGGGAGACGGCATGGAGAGATGGAAAACTGCAGCAGATGGATCAGGAGGTTGTGAGCCTTCGGGAGATCCTGAAAGTCCGCACGACATCGGAGACGGAAGCGGGACAGAACAGGGAAAGCTCTGCCCGTAGGCCAAAAACATAAGGAGACGACTTTCCCTCTGGCTCCGGCAGGCGGCGGTTCTTTCTGTCCGCCGCCTGCTTTAAGTGAAATCAAAGAAGTCAGGAGATCCGAATCGCTCAAGAGGTGATTTCCTGAAAAACCGGTTGCAGAAATCCAGTGATTGGACTCCCGACTTTTCAAGACTTCCGGAAATCCTTCGAAACGGTTTTGGAAGAAAAATCCGGAAGGACTGAACGATCGGAAAATGCAAAAAGAATTTGAGAAAGACGACAAGAAAAAAATACCATTTTTTCGAGAGCTCTCATCGAAATTGATCTGAAACTTTTTCAGAAAGGAGAGGTGTTAAAAAATCATTTCGTCACTGGCGTTCCGAAGTGGATCCCAATCAGTAAATTGGGTGGCTCCGTTCGAGTAAATTTTGCACTAGGACACCAAGCCGGCCCGACTGGCTGACCGGTCTGTGGTCCCGCGGTAAAAATCAATTCACTGCATCCATCCCCGACCGATTCTGTTTTCGTCGGCCAGGCGCAAGTCGCGGGATACTCCGGACTCCCGTCTGCATTGACTTCTTGTTCGCATGATTGACCCGACGCGCTTGTCCAGCGCTTCACGCCTCCAACCGGTGTCGAAGTCACGCATTGTGATGATCCCGGAACAACGTCCCCATTCGAGTCATAGACCCACTCTTGACAGATCTGATCCCCATTCGGCACGCACGGGTCACTTGCTGATAGACCGTAAGACCCGCAGGGCATTTCCCCTGCATGAGCCTTTTCTATATGATGAAAACCAACCAAAACCACGCTAAAAGCAAGCAACAACATCATTTTCTTCATCTATTCCTCCTTTTAAGGCGTCGACACGATTGGTGCTGTATAGGTCGATGCTGCCCCACTTGCTCCCCATGATCTCCACGATCCCAAAACCTCTCCTGCATAAGTCTGTGAACAAGAGCCATTGACAAGTGCGGGTTGTTGATTTGAATACCCGTTTGACCATGTGATTCTGCACAAGCTATAAGGCGGTGGGGTCGGAAAAGGTCCCGGTGTCGGCGTATCTTGTCGCAACCCCAAATTTTGAATAGAAACCGGGGGTCCCGATATGATTCCCATTAGCTCCGTACACATAACGTAACCCGGATGTCCTCCGCACTCCGGAACACCGACCGGAACCGCATGTGCCGATTCCACATGAAAACCGACCAAAACCCCCACAACCGCAAGCAAAAACATCCATTTTTTCATCATTCATCCCCTATTTTGAGTTATTGTTGTCGATTTTCGTTGAAAGATCGACTTCGCCATGCGCTGCTGATGACGTTGCAGGATCGCTTAGAGTGTCGGTTGATGCGCCGCCGCCAGGACCGCCGCCTTTGCCGCCTGCGCCTGCGATTTCTGCGGTTTTGGTTTGCGACGGGGAAGAAGTGAGAGCTTTCACGACTCCGGCTTCCCCAACGATCTCTGATGCTTTAGCACCGCCGCCGCGAGGAACAGATGGGGTCCGGACAGAATCCATGTTTGTGCCGGGATGATCGATCGATGATCCCGACTCTCCGACCCACCCCATGACATTGCTTGGAAAGTCGATGAGGGCAAGTTTATAAAGCTTCCCGATCGAGCCGAGTAAAACGATGTTCAGAATGAAAAGCATGGATATGATTCCCACGATTCCGGTCAAGGATCCTGCTGTTAGTCCAGAAACCATCGCTGAAAATCCCTGCAAAATCATGGTGCTAAGGACCTCGACAATCCCAAAAATCCCGAAAAAACCAATAACCAAAAGGCTCGGGCGAATAAAAAGGGCCAGAATTTTCAAATAACCCTGCCTGACAGTGGCGGGCAAAAATCCCTCTCCCTCCGGTGAAGCATGAAGAATTCCCCACACCGGCACGGCAAAAAGGGCCTCCAAGATCGTCCAGGCCCAAATAAGGACACCAAAAGTGAAGATGACATACGGTATCGCGGGGAAAAGGTAAGCAAGACCCGCGCCAAAAATTAAAATCGGAAGGATAATCATGAGCGCAAAAGGGACTCCGAGTTGTGCGACACTCTTAAAAGCTCCCGTCACACTTCCCGCGACTGCTCCGACCAGGCCACCGACGACCGGGATCTTTGAGAGGCCCCTGACCGCTCCATCTGCGGCGCCATCTGCGGCAAGCATAATGCCAACTCCGGATGCCATAAGCTCCGCGCTGTCGATGATCGAATTTCCGAAGCTCTGGATAGTCAAAATCGGGTCTCCGTTTTGCAACATTAAGCTTTGAAAATGGGTCACGATGCCGACTGCGGGGCTTGAAAGGATGGACATAAACTTGCTCCAGCCTGACGATCCCGTACTGACTGCACCGCTTGAGGTTGCGACTTGTGCGGCGGATGGTGGGTTCCCGACGAAATTCCCGGATTGATCGAGGATCTTTTCGAAAGATATGGTGCTGGAAAGGACATTTTTGAGAGAAAAAACGCTGTTTCCGTTCGGATCTGCTACAGAATCCACTGCTATCCCTTGGTACTGCCATTTCCGAGAGATCAGGCTGTTCAATCTCGCATTCTGATGAGCGAACGCGAAATAAAAGCTGCTTAAAGTTGTCCAACCGCCACTTTGGGCGTCAGAAAGCCACTGTGAAAGGTCTTTTGCGCTTGTGCCGGCGCTCGCGGCGCTTGCGGCGGCGGACGAAACCGCGGTCTGATAAGCATTGATCGCACTATATAAGGGCGAAGGATCGGGCATGATTGGAGATCCGGTCGAGGGGGTCCCGGAGCTTGTTGATGACGGATTCCCGACGATCGCTTGGGCCAGTGGAACCAGCGCGGACATCATCTTTTGCAAGGCCGCGGATTGAGCTGTCGAGACAGATGAAGCGGCGGGAAGCGAGTCGCTATATGCAAAAGTGAACGAACCACAGACGCCAGGCGGCAAGCCTGTACCAGGTGCGCCGTCAAAACTGTAGCCTGTCGTAAGGACCTGGGTACTGGTCCCTCCAGGGCTGCTCCCAAAGTAGTTTGTTGGTCCGTAGCCGGATGCTGACGGATTCGTGACCGTATATGAGCCACTTGTGGTGTTCATATTGACGAAAGATCCGGATGACGCAGGAAGCGAGGCCCCGATTGTGCCGTCCGGGTTGGGTAAACCGGTCTGCGTCCCGCTCGTGAGATAATAGTAATTTTGGTTTATCCAGTATTCACATACAAGCGACTGTAAAACATCTTTTGCCAAGTCTGTCCCGGTTTGCGCATTTGCCACGACTGCCGGGCCGCTTTTTACTAAAAAACTCATGCCGGTGTCATAAATCGTATCCGCAAGACCGATGCCCGCCCCGACAATCCACAAAACGACGATCTGGGCAAGAGAGATCCCTTTCGCGACGGGTGCCAAAAAACTACAGGCGTAAATGAGGCGAAACGGCATCCATTTTCCGTAACGCTTTCCAAGCGGAACCCCGTCATGCGATGCTTCGGCAATCCCGATCACTAAAGAATAAATCGCAATCACGCCTAAGACCGAAAAGAGCGCACTGTCGAAAACGGTTAAGACCGTCTGTAAAAAACCCGACGGATTTCCTGCAAAAGACTGCCAGCCTGCGCCAAAAAGCTTGTCAAGCATCTGGACCGACAGGTCAGAAGTCGGGGGGACCAGGGGGTTAGATGATGACGTGCTCATTTTAGATCCAAATCGTAGCGAATGCGGTCTGCATCAGTGAGAATCATCGGTTCATCGAGGTTTTTCTGCATCGCCTGCTGTCGAGCGATCTTTTCGCGTAAAGGTCTTTCTTTCTTTAAAAAAGTCATGTTCGTGGCAATTCCGAGAACACAAAGAAGGCCAAACCCAATAAAAACGGCTCTGTATAAGGGCATATCGGGGTTTTGGTTGTAGCCGTACCCAAGGAAAATCAGGATAAGCAGCCATGCACTTGACCCCCACTTAAAATCTTTTTCTGTGCTCACATCCTGCGAGTCAACCCATTTTCCGTTGTAGTGAGTTTTCATGTCAATGATCTCCTTTAGTTATAAGGGTTTTTTAGGATTCTGACGGGCCGTTTTTCAAGTCCCGTGGGGTGCCATACTCAAAAATGAAATGGTCGGTTTTGTCAACAAACGTGCGCAAATCCTTCTCCGAAAAGTCGATTCCGGGCAGATTTTTGAAGAAAATAGAATAAAATCGGTCAAGATAAGCAAAGTACGGGTCTTTTAGAATCGCCGGTACGGTTTGAGCCAAATCACCTTTGATTTTGTAAGCAATCCTTGTGGTGGCCATGGCATTTTCAAAAACCTCATTCTTCTTTCTGACCGAAGCGATTTTCGAAAGAGCCCTCCATTTTGTGCAGAAATCCCAGGCGTAGACTGACATTCTTGAAAAGTCGTTGGTTCCGTAGATTCTGTCATGCTCCGCTTCAGTCATCTTGATTCTCCTTTTTTAAACGTTTTTTTGATTATTGATCTGATGATCTCACTCACTGTTTTTCCTGTTTTTCTAGACTTATCATGCAAAAAAGCGATGGTTTCTGGCGATAAACGTACGGAAAAGATCTTTTTTACCTCCTTCTTTTCCATATTTTCGCCTTAGCCTAAAACGTCTTCTGAGGCAATATCTATGATCTTTCCGTAGATTTCATCACGGTTGCCATTCTCATCTTCTACTTCTACATAAACCTTATCGCCGATCGCGAGCTTTTCCGCGAAAACGGTTCCTGTCGATGTGTATCTTGCATGCTTCTGTCTGAACTCAACCATAAATCTCGTCATTTTAATCTCCTTTTTTAATTTAGTTGCCAATTTTCGTATTACGTTCTGTTGCTGATCTAATTATACATCTATCTAAAGTCTTGTCAAACAGTTACAAAATGCATCAATAGTGATACATTAATGCTGGTAATGAAGGTATGGCGATAAGGTGGATACCTTTGCTTCCCAAAAAATAGGCCCCTATTTTGCGTTCTGCGGTGTTAAAAAGAAGATTGGCTGGTAGGATCGGCAGGGAAACAGAAAGAAAAGGGCTGATATAATTCTTTCCCGTGTGAATCAGGTTTTTTTGGGCTTTTGTCCTGGGAAAATGTCGGTTGGGAGCGACAATCAGGCGAGCCGGGAGGCCGCCGATATGGTCAAGGACATGATGGGAAGGGTAGGAATGGGGAGGAACGGTTAATGATGTTGTATCGAGTTTTGATCAGATCACGTTTAAATCTATATCAGAATGCATTCATGTTTTGATCAGATTGCGCTTAATGTTTGATCAGTTTGCGTTTAAATTCATATCAGATTGCGTTTAATGTTTGATCAGATCGTGTTTATTGAATTGAGGAAAATAGGAACCAAAAAGGCCGGAAAAGCCCGGCCCCATTAGTTTTTCAGTATCCGATTCCACGGTCCATCTGTCTTTTTCGCTCTTTTTCGATTTCCCGTTTCGCAGTTTCGATTTCTTTTTTTCGTTGTGTTTCTGTTTTGGGCGTCACTTCATCAAGAGCTTCGATCAGCTTATAAAAAAGTACAAGGTCAATCATCGTCCTATCCCTTCCCTTTGAATAACTTTTTCGATTTTTGGCTCAATTTTAATTCCTTTCGGATCAAAACGTCGTTCTGGTTCCTTGATCTCCTTTTCCACGTCATGCGCCATGGTCTTGTCGTTCTCCCTGGAAACGGCTCCAGTGAGCTTTTCCAGGTTGTCAGTAAAAGCGATAACCTGGTCTTTTGTTCGGGTCAGATTCGTATAGAAGGATCTCCGGTTCAATGTCTGGGAGTTCGAGGGAAGATCCAGAATGACGGTCTGCGCTCCCAACCCCTGGGCGCTGTGTCCTGTCTGCGCATATCCGTGGTCGATCTCGACTGGACGGGATCCCGGTTTCAGATCGAAAGTCTTCCCGCTGTCAAGGCGAATCTTTAACGAATCATGTTTCGATTCGAGAACCGCCCCCTTCATTCCGTTGGTGATTCCTTCCTTTTTCAATTCGTTACCTGTAACCCGTATCCGGTCTCCTTTTGCCAGTTCGATCTTCTCAAGCTGTCCGACCTCGTGCCCCTTTCCGGACATCTCCCTGGGGGTCAGGGTCACATCCCGAGCATCCTGCATTTTCAGGTGAACAGTCCCGTTTCCCTTGTCCACGCTGGCAATTTTCCCGATCTCCCCGGCCTTCACATTCATGCTCCGGTAATTCTTTCCGAACCGGACGTCCTGGCCGACCTCATAGGCATCGATCCGTTTCTTTTGCGCTTCGGTGAAGTCTCCGGCTTCATAGCGGGTGAACTCGATCCCTTTCCCGGAGAGTCCCAGGGATTCCCGAACATGATTGTTCACCGCCTTCCGGGCATCGTGGGTTCCGGTCAGAACAAGGGTCTCCTTCGGATCCTTCGATTTCAAGTACTCTTCGGAGAGGGCCTTGAACCTCTCTTGCGGGTTCCGGATTTCCTTGATCTCAAGCTTCTCCAGGGCCTTTGCCGGGGAGTCGATGGAAAGCCTGGCCGCTTCCCGAACATTCTCCGGAGCGTTCTTCTGTCTTTGCATCTTTGTGACAGTGACCGTTTCCATTCCGTTGTCCTGGAGAATGGCAAAGGCCGGACCTGCCGCAACGTTCTCAAATTGCTTTCGGTCGCCGATGCAATGTGATCTGGCCCCCGCCTTCTCGATCCGCTTCATGGCCGAGTCAAGATCTTTTGCGTTGGCTAGTCCCGCCTCATCAATAATCACAATAGTTTTCTCATTCAGATCCTTTCCCGCCTGGCGGTCCGCAAGCCAGCTTTGTAGCGTTCGGGATTCGATAATTCCTGCGTCTTTCAGCGCATGAACCGCGGAATGCTGTGGACCAAGGCCAATCACCCGGTATCCTGCGCTCTGCAAAACTTCGATGGCTGGTTTCAGCATCGTGGTTTTTCCCGTGCCGGCATAGCCGTTAATCCCCGAATACCGGTTATCGGTCGTGAGCATCATCATGCCCGCCGCCTTCTGCTCGTTGTTCAGAATCAATCCGTCCCTTTCCTCAATCGCTTTCAGTGCGTTTTCCGCCTGGAGAGGATTCATGACGGGGATCACCGCACCCCTCCCGGATTTCTCGAAAGACAGGATCCGCTTTTCCCGCTCCAAAGCCTCCCGACTGGTCAGAAGGTTTTGCCTGGAACCATCCCCGGCTTGCCGAATCAATTGGCCCTCCGCTTTCGCCTCCTCCACCGCCTTCTTCATGTCTTCAAAAGTGATCTTTCCCCGTCCGTCCTGGAGGGCCGTCCGGATCAGCTCCCCCTCCTTGATGGCAGACTCCCTCTCCGTGTGGTGGTCGATGGCAAATTTCAGAGACTCTCGGGCAACCTCAAGACGCTTCTCCGGGGACAGGTATTTTTCTTTTTCTGCCAGGACTTTTTCCGCCCCAACCACTTTTGCCCTGTCCTGCCAGTCTTTTTGAAGACCCTCAAGCTCCCGGACCTTCTTGGCTTCCCTGGTCATCTTCCAGGCTTCTTCGTGCATATACCGCTTTTCGTTTCTTTCCTCCCTACTCATTTTCTTCCAGTCCACACCCCATTTCTCTTTAATGTACTCGCTGATCGCTGAATCCCGTTTTGAAAAATGCTCGATGTGCTCTCGCGTGTATCCTTTAATCTGTGGCTCCCCGTACTGTCCCTTTTCAAGCTCGAAGCCCATTTTTTCTAGTCGGGATGAAAGCTCTGTGTGGTAAATCTCCTGGACAAGTCGTTGATAGTTCATCATCCGGTCATTTGTCATGGCCTGGTAATTCCCATCGGAATTTTTCGTGATGTTCAAAAAAATCACATGGTCATGAAGTTGTGGATCTCCGGCCCGGCTGGTCATGTGTGTGACCCGACCAGTTAAGCCCTCTCCTGTCGTTTCCCATATTTTTCCCGCATGTCCTCTTCGTGCGCCGATTTCCTTTTCAAGAGCCGCCATGGCAACATCCACAGCCTCCCGATGCACCCGGATCAGTCCTTCATCTCCATGAACAAGCGCCTGGATCGACACGCTCTTGGGAGCCGAAAATTCAAAGTCCGTTCCGGCCCTTTTGAGCAATTCCCCGGTGTCGGGATCCTTGAATGATCCCCCCTTGATCTCGATTCCTCCGGAAAAATGCCCATTCAGGGCATTCTTCCAGTCTTCCTCACCTGCTTTACCTTCCAAGCCCAGTTCGGCGGCAAGTTTCCCGCCCCATTCGAGCTTGTGGTCCTCTCCTCCTTCTCTGGTGAGATAGTAGTCATCTTTCCGGTAGTAGGTTTCCCCCTGGCCGGGGCTGATGTTGCATCCAAGTGCCATTTTCGGACCTCCTTTAAGCTACAAAATCAGGATTGACGGCCTTAAAATCTTGAGGTTCGACTTTGAATCGACGAATGTTGCCGTATCCAGACAATGACGCGTATCCACAAAACTTTTGAAGGATTGTGGGCATCAGCTCTGACGGAAGAACAAGTTGCTGAACTTGTTGCGTCTCAGTTGATGAGACCGTTTTTCTGGCGCTCCCGATTCCTGCGGATAAACTCTCTCCTGGTGTCTTTCTGACAACCTCTTGCTGACCAAGCTCTTTTGACCAATACTCCGCATCCTTATGCGACCCTTGACGCATAATCAATTTATTCACAAAGCAAGAAAGAAGTGTTTCGCTGCCATTTTCCCCGTAGCGGTCTTTTAGTTGAGAAAGAGTCTGAATCGTCGCGATTGTCGCCAAACCGTTTTTCCGACCTTTGGTGAGCGCGTTCGACAAGTCAGCAACTGTTCCCAAGCTGTCAAGCTCATCCATGATCATCCACACTCTCCTTGAGTCGTCTTGTGGAAGGGAAAGAACTTCTTTGATCCCAAGAGATAACCAGGCCCCTATAATCGGACGGAGAGAGTCCAGGTGACTCTCTTTGTATGTCAGAAAGAGACAGCCCTTGCCCTCCCGCACCCATTTTCTGATTGAAAAATCCCCGTCTGATTTGAGGACGGACCAAGATTTCAAAGCTTTTGCAGCAACTCCTTGAACGCTCCCGAGAAAACGATCATTCTTCGCTTCAAGAAGGATGGATGAGGATGTTCCTTCACAGTAAGGCTTCAAGGCTTCCGGGTCGGGACATGAGATAAGGCGCTGAACGAGCCGCGGATCTCTCTTTCCGTCTATTGCCAGGACCCCCTTCATCAAGTTCGATAGAAGTCCTTGAGCATAGGTCCTGAAATCGGCTTCTTGCCCTGAGAAACCATCCTCGGGGATCATGCTTGCTGAAAAACTGTCATAATCCCATTCATTTTCGATCTCGTTGAACGGATTCCAATTCAACGATCGTGCGTCAAACGGGTTCAGGATCTTATCAACTTTCAGATCCCCACGTGTGCTCATCAAATGTCCCGAATTATCAGCAATCAACGCCTTTTCATTTCTGCCTTCATCGACTCCCGCTAAAATCCGGTTCAGAAGATGATGTAGCGTTACTGTTTTCCCGGATCCAGTTGTTGCGGGGATGATCGTATGTTCGAGTTCCGCATCTTTCACAAAGTCCAGTCCAGGGATACCGAAAATCAGTTCTTTCTTTTTTCCAAATCCAAACATTTTGAACCTCCTTGGTTGAGTTATTTAATCTTTGAACCACGCACGTAACCCGCAGTTTCCTTCGGTTTGGTGTCATTCTTGTAAACCAAAAGCGACACGGTAAGTCCCGCGATCAAACCGATAACGGGCGGGACCCAAATCTGGATCATGAAAGCATCAATCGACTTTGTTTTGATCAGAACGTCGGCAAATTCTGACCAGGTTCTTCTAATTGACCCAACATAATGTGGAAAAAGAAAGTGAACGAAGTACAGGAAATTCGCATTGAATGTGAGCTTTTCTGATGCCAGATCTCCCCATGGCCAAGCACCCCCTCCGAAGTGCCATAACCCCCACCAGGTAAGCCCTGCGATAACAAAGGCTGCAATCCCACCAATCGTGATCGCATAACTGAAATTCCCTTCCTTTTTCTCAAAGTCGCTCATGTTTATTCCTCCTATTCTTCTTCTGGAAGTCCAAGTTTCTGGATGTTTTCTCGAAACAAAGCCTTTGCTTTG
>JAKCCY010000223.1 GCA_021838765.1 Nitrospirota bacterium | reverse complement strand
ATCTCATGTCTGCCGATTGTTGAACGAGTCGGGGGTGGAATATATTCTGATCGGAGGTTATGCCATTTTTGCCCATGGATTCAATCGTCAGTCGGACGACATCGATATTCTTGTCAATCCGACATTGGAAAATCAGAAGAAGTGGGTGTTTGCCCTTTCCACCCTCCCCGACAAGGCCGCAAAAGAGCTTGAAAACGAGCCAAACGTTTTCGATCCCGACTATACGATGGCCATTCGGATTGCAGACGAAATCATGATCGATGTTTTGCCTGCCGCATGCGGGAAAAATTGGGGAACTCTCAAAACCTATGCCGAAACCATCCAGTCCGATGGAATCGATATTCCCGTTCTTTCTATCGAAGGACTTCTTCTGACAAAACAGGGTCTGAGGCCGAAAGATCAAATGGACCGAAGCGTTCTTGATCGTGCGCTCCAAAGGGAGAAAGATTCGGGATATGGACGCTGAATCCATCGGTCCAATAGACCAGCAACCCATCAAGAGGATCGTGGGGCGGAAAGAGAGGGGGCCTGACGAGGTCTGCCATCCTTTTTTTATTTCTAAAGATCGGATTGAGTTTTCCAGACAAAAAACACGATCGGGAATCGCCCCGAAGGGAGTCTTTCGTTACAAAAGCCATGCCCAGGCCAATGCCGACATGGAAAAATGGATTTCCGAATCCATCCAGAGATTCGAAATTTCAAAAGGCCAATCTCCTGACTTTCACGATCTTGTGGCCGATTTCGGGAAAGACGAAGGTCATTAAAACCTATGGAGGCTGTTGCAAAACTCTAAGATATTGTGAGATTTTGATATTCAAAAACAGTCGCAAGTTGTTAATACAAATAACTATGTACTATTCATAATTGTTTACTTGGCTTCTTCTCGTGAAAACGCTAGACTCTCCTTGTTCCGTCGTCGTCTTCTCACGTCAAACAAGGAGAACTCCATTGAAGAGAGGGTTCCGAGATTCCGACAAGCCTCTTGTTCCTTCTCTGCAGAGGGATCTTTTCAGCCTGATCGTCTAGGGTACTGTCAAGGGCTTCGGGCTTCCCGGGAGATCGAAGTCCTGTTCGAGGATTCGATCGAAGCGAGGATCCTGTTTCCTCTGGACCCTCCGGACCGCACGACGATCGACCGGTTCCGGAAAGACAACGAAAAAGAGCTGGCGGACCTGTTCCTCCACACGCTCAAGAAGGCCAATGCCGCTTTTCGAACGCTCCGGAGAGCACCTCTCTCGAGACCTTCGGCACGGTCTCGACTCTTCGCTGGTCCATCGAGCCGTGTTTTCTCGCAGAAGAAGACAAGTCCTGCCTCGGCATGAGCCATTACGAGCATCGCTCGTGGCGCGCCTGGAATCGCCACATGCTCTATGTCTTTCTCGCCGACCTCTTCATCACGACCGTCCGGATCAAACTCGGAGAAAAAAAGGGCTCTTGAGTAGGGTAGCCGGGGCCCGTTTCCAGGCCCAAGCCCCCGAGGAACCCGGCGTGAGACTTTCGCCTCACCGGGCTCGATCAGGTCCAAAGCCGCTCCTTCTTTCGGAGGACCGGGCGGACCGCAACGAATCCGCCCTTCTCGCTACTACCCGACGGCCCACAGCTTTCGCCGGAGGGTGCTCACGCTATCAATACAGCGCACCACTGCTCTCCCTCCTCTTGGGTTGGACGGTGTTCACTCGATGACCCAACACGCGGAAGTGGGCCGGGTTTCCCCGTGGGATGATATCGCACTACGGCTCAACCCCTATGCCTCCGATTACAGGAGGCCGTTCGCTTTCTCCGCGATCCTTTACCCGCACAGGTATCGGCTTGCCTTGCGGCTCGCTTTCCAAGGGGGAACGGACTCCTTGGACCTATACGGGCTTACCACGTTCCACGTCAAGAATATACGAAAGGCGAGGGATCTTTCTTGATGCCAGCGGGATTTGTTGTCAGCGTGGTCCTAGTCTCGACAGGATTCACCCACCCGCTTACCTTTTGGTCCAAGCCTTAAACAGCAACTTGTGGCTTGCTCCACATCACGACATTTACGAAAGTTCGCCTATGCTATCCCTGCTCCTTCTAACCCTTGCCCCTCACCGCCTGTTGCTGGCAGCTTCAACCTCCCCTCGCGGTTTGGTCTACCGTTTCCGGCGGGTACGTTTCCGTCCGCTTCACACCCCAGGATTACTCCCGACGCATGGGACGGTGGGTTCAACTGGCTGAACAGTTGGTCCATTTCTGGACAATTCGTTGACGCGACATCGTGTCGCACCGAGATAGTGTGGGCAAAAAAAGCATCTGGTGAGGTATAATTTTTCCGTGTGTTCATGGCCAAATGACAACACGGAGGACCCACCAGATGCCTTATGAGCTTATCACGAGACTTCTTGGCTTTCCAGACTTTCGTCTCGTCGACATCGAAACAGAGGAACGATCTGTCGTTTTGACGCTCGAAAGGGAAAAGATGACCTTTCGATGCGGCTCTTGTGGAAAAGAGGGCCTTCCCGGGTATGACCACAAGATCCAAGAGGTCCGTCACCTTCTGTGGTGGCAGCATCCGACAGTGATTCGCTTCCCCCACTATCGTGTCTCCTGTCCGACGTGCGGGGTGGTCACGGAAGAGGTGAAATTCTTGCCGGTCCGGGGTCCTCGCGTGACCCGCCCGCTGGCCCATCTTGTTTACGAGCTGGGCAAGATTACGACGCACAAGGCGGTGGGCCTTCTTCTGGGGCTTCACCGGGGAACGGTGAAGGCGATCGACCAAGCGATGATGGAGAAGGTCCAGTCGGAGCGTCCTCTCGACGGGATCGATGTCCTGGGGTTCGACGAGATCGCGGCCGGCAAGGGGCAAAGCAGATCGGAA
>JAKCCY010000074.1 GCA_021838765.1 Nitrospirota bacterium | reverse complement strand
TTCGGAACTGCCTGAGACGATTTCGTTGTCCCTGACTAAAATCCAGGGGCTTCGCTACGGAGAAAATCCACACCAGTCGGCGGCTCTTTATGCTCCGTCCGGCGTGAAGACAGGATTTGCCAATGCGACAAAGCTCCATGGAAAAGAACTCTCCTACAACAATTTTCTCGATGCCCAGGCGGCCTGGTCGCTCGTCTCGGAGTTCTCTGATCCGTCCGTGGTCATCGTAAAGCATAACAACCCCTGCGGCGTCTCTCTCGGGGACACGCTTCTGTCGGCTTATGTGCAGGCAAGGGATACCGATCCCGTCTCCTCATTCGGCGGTGTTGTCGCCGTCAATCGCCCTCTGGACCGGGAAACGGCACTTGAGATGTCAAAGATTTTCCTTGAGGTGGTGATTGCTCCGGAATTTACAGGGGACGCTCTGGAAATCCTGACAAAAAAGAAGGATATCCGTCTGCTTGTCCTCAAGAAAGGATCTGAGGAGGGACGGGGACTGGATCTTCGCAATATCGACGGAGCGTTTCTCGTTCAGACGCCGGATACGCAGGTTGCGCCTCCGTTGTCCGAGCTGAAGTTCGAAGGAGACGTCAAGCCGACCCAGGCACAAGTGGCCGATGCTCTTTTTGCCTTCGCGGTTTCCAAGCATGTGAAGTCGAATGCGATTATCCTCGTCAGGGACCGGATGACGATCGGCATTGGTGCCGGCCAGATGAGTCGTGTCGACTCTGTCCGACTTTCCGGAATGAAGGCGACACGAAGCACCCCGGGAACCATTCTGGCCTCCGATGCCTTCTTTCCTTTCCGCGACGGAATTGATGAGGCAGCGAAGCTCGGTGTCGCAGGAATTATCCAGCCGGGCGGGTCGATCCGTGACGCAGAGGTTTTTCAGGCGGTCAAGGACCACGGGATGTTCATGATCCTGACCGGGATGCGCCACTTCCGCCACTGATCTCTTACCCCCGATCTTTGGGAGGATTCCCCGCTGTTGAGATATCGATGGCGGGGATCTTCCCGCCATGAGGATGAGCCATACTATGCCAAAAGGATCCAGAAAAAAATTTATTGTTGTCGGTCAGGGCGGTCGGGAACATGCCCTCTCCCATGCCCTTTCCCTTTCTCCGGGGGCAGAGGTCCTCGTCTCTCCCGGAAATCCCGGCATGGACGATGGGGGCTTGCACTTTCTGGAGTCCTTTCCGGATGACCCCAAAGAGGCTTCGGAGCGGATTGCCGCACAAAAACCGGACGTGGTGATTGTCGGGCCAGAAAAACCTCTGGTCGCCGGCCTTGTGGACTGTCTTCAGGCACGCTCTGTCCCGGTCGTTGGGCCGACCGCCGAAGCCGCCCGCATAGAAGGGTCCAAGCTTTTTGCCAAGGAAATCATGAGGCAGTCCGGGATTCCGACCGCCGAGTTTTCGGAGGTGACAACCGTCGACGAGATCCGGACCCTGGTCAGGAAATGGGGCTATCCCCTTGTTCTGAAAGAGGACGGCCTGGCTCAGGGGAAAGGTGTCTGGGTCATGAAAACGGAAGATGACCTGAAGGAAGTTCTGGATCGCTATTTTGACCGGGAAGGGAAAAAGCCCACCACCGGCAGGATCTATGCAGAAAAGGGACTCTCCGGTCCCGAAGTTTCCTATATTGTCATGACGGACGGGGAGCGATTCCTTCCTTTCCCGACGGCTCGCGATTTTAAAAGGATCGGCGATGGAGATACCGGCCCGAACACCGGGGGAATGGGGGCGCTGACGCCAGTTCCCGGATGGACCGCCAAAGACGATGAGTCTGCCCGTACGGTGATCGAACGCTGTCTGTGGGGTCTTAGAAAAAACGGAACGCCCTTCAGGGGGTTTTTATATGCGGGGTTGATGAAAACACCCTCCGGGATCATGGTCCTCGAATTTAACGCCCGCTTCGGAGATCCCGAAGCCCAGGTGCTTGTCCCGCAGGTCGGGGACTCTTTTTCGGAACTGATGGAGGGACTTGCCAAAGGATCTTTGCCTTCTGGACATGATTTCAAGGGCAAGCCGACGGTCGGGGTTGTTCTTGCCTCTCCCGGCTATCCGGAGAAACCTGTGACCGGAGGGAAGATCCTTGGGATAGACAAAGTCAGAGCGCTCGATGGTGTGACGCTCTATTCCGCCGGGATTGCCATTTCTCCAGGCGGAGGGAAAACGGATCTTGTTTCGTCGGGGGGCCGGGTCCTGACTGTCTCGGCAGAAGGGGACACTCTCTCCGCGGCCCGCCAACTGGCCTATTCGGCCATGGGTCTTCTGCATCTTCCCGGAGGACGTTTCCGGACGGATATCGCCCTTTCGGAAAGTCTTGAACATCGGTGAGCATCCCTGTTTTTCCTCCATTGTCGGAGCGCTCCGGCTGGGGAAGGATCCGGGAGGCGATCCATGGGGGAGGGGTTCTGGCTCTCCCTCTTGAGTATTCATGGTGCATGGCCCAATCGCCGCTGGCCGTTTCCCGAAATGGCCAGACTCCGGCAAGGTCGTCCCTTCACCAGATCAAGAGGCGGCCATCGGCCAAACCATTTCTTTACATGGCAGGAAGTCTCTCCGGGATCCGTCCGTTCGCTTTTCTTCCTTCCTCTGTCAGCTCTCACGTCTGGATCGATGCATGGCCGGCATTTCTGACATTGATCCTTCCCGCCAAGCCGCTGGCCGTTTCTCTTGGAATGAGTCGTTTCGGGGGAGTCGCTTTTCGCATTCCCGGGGATCCTCTTCTCCGCTCCTTTCTTTCATTTCTTAAAACGCCTGTTACCGGCACCAGTCTCAATATTTCCGGATCTCCTCCGCTTGTTTCCATGCAGGAGATCCAGGATGTCTTTCCGGAGCTTGACGGGATTGTTTTTTCGAATGAAAAGGACGCTTCAAGAATTTCGCCGGTCATTGATCTCTCAAAAGGGATGCCCCATGTTGTGAGGCCCGGTCAGGGGCTTTTTCCAATCTGTGATTTGCGTTACAAAAAAATGTGACGAAAACTTGATATTTCTGGCGATTTTCTCTTGACTACTCCGAATCGTGTTGATAGGATAGGCTCCGGTTCCCCACAATAGAGTGGGAATAACCGGGGATCGAGTGATCCATATTGAGTTTTCTCAGGAGGTAAGTCTGAAGATGAATAAATTCGGCCGTTTTTTTGGAGCCAAAACCGGAATCGCTTTTACTGCCGCTTTTTCAGGTTTGGCCATTTTTGCCTTGTCCTTTCAGAACATGACCATCGGAACCCCCGCCTTTGCTGATCCGGCTGCCGCTCCGATGGCTCCTGTCCAGGGTATGGCTGGTGACGCCAAGGCAACCAAAAAAGAGGTAAAAAAGGGTTCCGCCAAGGCTGTCAAAAGCAGCAAGAAGATGGCACATCATATGAAAATGGCTGCCAAGCACAAACCTTCAGCCTACATGATGAAAGTTCAGAAAGCCTTGATTGCCAAAGGTGCAAAGATCAAGGCCGATGGCTTCTTCGGACCTGCCAGCCGCAAAGCGCTTATGGATTATCAGAAGGTCCACAAGCTCAATGTGACGGGCCGAGTTGATGCAGCAACCAAAAAATCGCTTGGACTTTAATATCGTCCATTCCGGATTGAGGAAAAGGGGAGTCCCGAAGGGGGCTCCCTTTTTTTATGCCACATGATCCGGATCCAGTCAGGTCTCTTCAAGGGAATGTCTCTTCCTTTTCTTCCGGATCCAAAAACAAGACCGACAACACAGAAGGTCCGGGAAGCGCTCTTGAACAGCCTTGGCGAGTCCCTGTTCCATGCTTCCTTTCTGGATCTTTTTTCCGGGTCCGGTGCGGTTGGCGTTGAAGCGGCCTCGAGAGGAGCCCGGGAGGTCGTTCTGGTCGAGAAGGACAGAAAAGTTGCCCTTCCGCTTGAAAACTTCCTGAAAACCGATCAGCGGATACAGAAAGCCAGAATTCAGCTCCTGCGAGAGGACTGTCTTTCTTTTGTCAGACGCTTCGAAGGAGAGCCTTTCGATATTGTTTTTATGGACCCCCCCTATGAATATCCGGACTGGGAAGAGCTATTGAGGTGTCTTGCCTCAAGTGGTATAGTCCAAAAACAGGAATCAGTCATTGTTCTTGAATATTACCATCGAGATGATCCTTCCGGGCTGGTCAGCCAGTTTTTTCCGGGGCGTCAGATCAGGATCACATCCTATGGAGAGAGCCGCATTTTGTTTGCCCGCAATGTGAACCCGTGATACGCCGAGCCGTTTATCCCGGGACATTTGACCCTGTTACCTATGGTCATCTTGACATGCTGACCCGAGGGCTTTCCGTCTTTGATGAAATTATTATTGCCGTCGCTGAAAATCTGAGAAAGTCTCCCCTTTTTTCCCTGGATGAGCGCATCAAGCTTCTCCAGTCTGTTGTTCCGGCTCCTCCTCCGGTTATCAGGGTTGAAGGATTTTCGACGCTTCTTGTCGACTTTGTTCGCTCAAAAGATGCCTGTGCCATACTTCGCGGAGTCAGGGCTGTTGCGGATTTTGATTTTGAACTGAGAATGGCTCTTGTGAATCAGACATTTGCGAGAGAAATCGAGACGGTTTTTTTAATGCCCAGCGAAAAATATATTTTTATCACCTCGACAATGATCCGCGAAGTGGCCGAACTTGGCGGTGACCTGTCTTTTTTTGTTCCACCGGCGGTAGAAAAAGCACTTTTTGACAAGTTTTCCGGAGATAGAGAATGAACCTTAAGTACCATCTGGCAGATCGACTGTCCAATCTGAAGCCCTCTCCAACGCTGAAGCTTGCCTCGAGGGCAAGGGAAATGAAAGCCCAAGGGATCGATGTCCGTGACTTTACCGGAGGAGAGCCGGATTTTGATACGCCGGAGCCGATCAAGGATGCGGCAATTTTGGCCCTCCGGTCGGGATTTACAAAGTATACGGCGGTTGGCGGGATCCCTGAACTCAAAGCGGCGATTATTGAAAAGTTCGAACGGGATCAGAATATTTCCTACAAACCCTCGGAGATTGTTGTTTCGAGCGGAGCCAAGCACTCTCTTTTTCAAATTTTTCAGGCGCTGGTCAATCCGGGAGATCACGTCCTGCTTCCGACCCCGGCTTGGGTATCCTATCCCGACCAGATCCTTTTAAATGGCGGGGAGGTTATTGGTGTTCCCTGTTATCCCTCCAATGGCTTCAGGTTGCAGCCAGAGGCACTTCTGGCGTCGATTACCCCCAGGTCGCGGGTTCTGGTCCTGAACTCCCCGAACAACCCCTCTGGGGCCATCATTCCCAAAGAGGATCTTTTAAGGATTGCCGAAATTGTCAAAAAGCATAACCTGATTGTGATCTCCGACGAGATTTATGAAAAAATCGTCTTTGACGGACGTGAAACCGCCTCGATCGCCTCTCTTGATCCGGAGCTCAGGGACCGGACCGTTATTGTCAATGGAGTTTCGAAGACCTATGCCATGACCGGCTGGAGAATCGGCTATGCGGCCGGTCCTGCCCCGATCATCGAAGCGGTTGAGACAATCCAGAGCCAGACGGCATCGAACCCCACATCCATCGCTCAGAAAGCAGCAGTGGTGGCGATTAAAAGCGCTGAAACCTATTTCACCCCGATGCTTGCCGAATATACCCGAAGACGCCAGATGCTGATGGAAAGCCTGAATGCGATCGACGGGATCAGGATGAGCCCCCCTGATGGGGCGTTTTATGCTTTCCCGGATGTTTCCGGGCTCTTGGGAAAACGCTTCGGGGATTTGGAGATCCGGACGGTTACGGATCTCTCGGAGTTTTTTCTGGCCCATGCACGAGTGGCTCTTGTGCCTGGTTCAGCATTCGGGAGCGATCATCACATGAGAATGTCTTTTGCCACGAGCCCAGAAAACCTTGCTGAAGGCGTCAGGCGGCTGAAGGAGGCTTGCTCACTTCTGAGTTGATCTTCGATCTTGTTTCCATGTGGTTGCTTTGAATAGAAAGAGCCCGGCCCGGATACGTCTTTTCTCCTCCGGACGGGCTCTTTTGGCGATTTTTGCCCTTTGCCTAATGGAGGGATTCGGCCTGGCAGTACCAGCCGTCCCCCTTGACGTTGTTGATGGCATCGATCAGGGCCGTCTCTTTTGGCGCGTCAGCGCCTTCGAGGATGGTGACCCTGTCCTGACTGCTGTTGACAGAAATCTTGCCAATGCCATGAAGCTTCTTGAGTGCATTTTTGACATCACCAAGATAGGCGCCACAGTATTGTCCGCCTAGCTTGAGCGTGATCTCCCTTTGGCCTCCCCAGACGGTGAGGGGAGAGAAGAGAAAGACCAGACACATAACGATTGCCAAAACTGCTGGCTTGAGGGTAAACATACCGCCCCCCCTTCTTTTTAAGGCCAACCGGCCCTTCTTTGAGCCGACCTGCCTTCTGGAATGACCCAATTCCCTTGGCCCCGACCGGAGCCAAAGGAGAAAATATCTGTGAATTTTCGACCCAACCCCTACCGTTTCAGCGAGTGCAGTGATGAGGGTAATCTGGAAACTCTTCGAAGACCTCATCTAAAATCCTGAGCTCGATCATCTTTGTTTCATCTTCTTTCGGCTGAGATTCTGATACCTCCACGTAGGGCTGACTGAGGATCAACTCCTTAAATCCATCCTTCATGGCCGACAAGATTTCACCTCGCAACTCGTCCCCTGCGCCATACTCGTGGATGAGGTTATCGGCCGCGCATCCAAAATAGACAAGCAAATCCTTTTTCCAATCACGAAATCCATCCGCTGTCGGATCAGGAACTGCTATGACCGGAGCCCTTGCTCCCGAAATTCTTGCCATTTTTAAAACATCTTCTTTCAGCATGGTACTCATGACGTTCTCCTTCACCCTGAGCACTTCCCAATAACAGATCTTTAAAGCCGATCCATTCGGGGGAACAGGAGCCTGAGCGGAAAACTGTTCCCTGATATTTGAATTCCCGATACTTAAGCGTGACACACATTCATCATCTGTCAAGGTGGGTTCTACTTTGGATTCAGGCAGGATCTTGGTTCTCAAGGAGTGATTTGAGCGATGCTTTTTCGGATAAATCTCATGGACTATTGCCGATAGACCTAAATGTTCGCTATCCTTAAAGGTGAAAAAGAAAAGAAGGGGGAATCTCCTTCCTTGATTGGCGTTTTGTATTATTTTTATGGAGGTTTTGATGCCTATTTATGAGTATTATTGTGACAAGTGCAAGACGACGATTGAACGGATCCAGAAGTTCTCCGATCCGATACAGACGGTTTGTGAGGTCTGTGGGGGGCCGGTGAAAAAATTGATGGGGAAACCGGCGTTGCAGTTCAAGGGGACAGGTTTTTATATCACGGATTATGCGAGAAAAGGTATGACGGATGCCGGGGCTTCCGAATCCTCGTCCGCCTCATCCGAAGGATCTGAAAAGAAAGCTTCTTCCGAAAGCGCACCTGCCGCGCCAGCTCCGGCCGCTTCAGGCGGGTCAGACACGAAAACGGCCTGAACGGGGGACTTACTCCTTTTCGCCGGAGATCCTGCCATCTTCCATGATAATCGTTCGGTCTGCGCGTTCTGCAAGGGCTTCGTTATGGGTCGCCATGATCAGGGTGATGCCCTGTTCATGGTTGACCTGTCTCAGCAGATCAAAAACTTCAAAACTTGTATGCGTGTCAAGGTTCCCGGTCGGTTCATCCGCCAGAAGAATCGACGGGTTCATGACCAGGGCCCGTGCAATGGCGACTCTTTGCTGCTCACCGCCGGACAGCTCAGAGGGCTTGTGAGTCACTCTTCCGGACAGCCCGACTCGATTGAGAAGCTCCCTGGCCCTGGCTTCGATGTCGGTGAGTTTCTCTTCCAGCGCTTTTCCCGCAATCCATGAGGGCATCAGGACATTTTCAAGAGCGGTGAACTCTGGAAGAAGATGGTGAAACTGGAAGACAAAGCCGATATGCCTGTTCCGGAAGGAGGCCAGGTCCGACTCGGACATTTCCGAAACATCCTTGTCATCATGGATCACCCGCCCCGTTGTTGGTCGGTCAATGGTTCCGATCAAATGAAGAAGGGTGCTTTTCCCGGCGCCGGATGCGCCAGTGAGGGCGACAAAACTTCCGGAGGGAAGGTCAATATTGATCTCCTTTAAGACAGGAAGCTCTTTTTTTCCCATCATATAGGACTTTGAAAGGTTTTCGCACCTGATCCGGTATCCGCCGCTCATTCGTATCGTATCGCCTGGATGGGATCAAGGCGTGAGGCCCTGATCGAAGGGTAGAGGGTTGCCGCAAAGCTGACACCGATGGCGGCAACGGAAACTGAAAGGATGTCGCTCATCCGGATGATCACCGGAATATGGCTGACAAAGTAGACATCGTTTGGCAACCGATAAAAGTGTTCGAGGAAAAAGCAGATCAGATATCCCAGGGGAAGACCGATCAAGGTTCCGACTCCTCCTATCATCAACCCGTCGATCATGAAAATGTGCATGATCTGTTTTTGGGTTGCCCCCATCGCTTTCATGATGGCAATTTCTTTCCCCTTGTCCATGACTGTCATGGTCAGCGTGCTTACGATGTTGAACGAGGCGACCAGAACGATGAGGACAAGGATGATGAACATCACGGTCTTTTCCAGAAGGAGTGCCGAAAACAGGTTCTTGTTCATCTGTAGCCAGGATCTTGGCCAATAGGGAAATCCAAGCGTTTTTGAAAGGGTCTTTGCGATAGGGGAGGCATTCATGATTTTATCGACCCGTATTTCAAGACCCGTTACATCGCCTGGCGGAATGGCCAGAAAGCTTCTGGCTTCATCGATCGAAAGAAGGGCCAGGGTGTTGTCGTATTCATAAAGTCCACTTTTAAAAATCCCTACAAGGACAAAGTGGCGTATTTTGGGGATCATGCCAAAAGCCGACGGTGTTCCTGTGGGGCTGATGACATCCACCGGGTCTCCCGGTGTCAGGTTAAGATGGTCGGCCAGATCCTTTCCGAGAATGATCCCGGGAAGCTTTTCTTTCCCGTTTGGGGTCAGGAGATCCCGGAGGTGACCTGAAATCATGTACCTTGCAAGGCTTGTCACCTTTTTTTCTCCAGTCGGGTCAATCCCCCTGATGACAGTACCAGAAACGGTTCCATCGGATGAAACCATCGCCTGGCCCAGGATAAAGGGAGAAACGGCAACAACGCCCCTGGTCCCGGAAATCCGGCTTTGGATCCTTCCGGGATGAGCCATGGGAACACCGCGTCCATCTGTCAGAATAATATGGGAGTTGATGCCCAGGATCTTGGAGCGAAGCTTGTGCTGAAAGCCGGTCATGACCGCAAGTGTCGCCATCAAGGCCGCCACCCCGACGGTCACCCCCGAAATGGAGATGAAGGTCTGGAAGGAAAGTCCGCTCTGCTTTCTCTGCGACTTGAGATAGCGAAGCGCAACGGTCCATTCAAAACGGGCCATCAGGCCTCCGGCTTCATTTGCGGAAAGAGGAGGACATCCCGGATGGAGGTTTGTTCGGTGAGGAGCATGACAAGACGGTCAATGCCGATCCCTTCTCCGGCGGTCGGAGGAAGGCCGATCTCAAGAGCCCTGATATAGTCCAGGTCGGGTGGGGGAGCCTCGAGGTCTCCGGCCTGCCGCGATTCCTGCTGGGCTTCGAAGCGGGCCAGCTGGTCGTCGGGGTCATTTAACTCCATGAAGCCGTTTGCCACTTCGATCCCTCCGATAAAGAGCTCAAAGCGATCAGTGATTTCGGGGTTGTCTTTCGAAGAACGGGCCAATGGCGAAATTGCTTTGGGATACCCGGTGACGAAGGTTGGCTGGATCAGACCTTTTTCGATGGTTTCTTCGAAGAGGGCATTTTGCAGGTCGGCAAAATAGGGTTTCCCCCCCCTCCTGGGAGGAACGGGGATTCCGGCGGTATCCAGACATTCAAGAAGCTTTTCTTCGCTGAAGAGTTCCTTTTCGGTGAGACCAAAGCGATCCTTGAGGGAACCAAGGTAGGAGATCCTTCGATATGGTCCCATGAGCTCGATCTCATGATCTCCAAACTTGACCGATGTTTTCTGCCGTATTTTCCGGGAAAGTTCAGAGATCAGGGTTTCGGTCAGCTCCATCAGCTCTTCAGGGGAATGGTAGGCCATGTAGAATTCCATCATGGTGAATTCCGGGTTGTGTCTTGGGCTAAACCCTTCATTCCTGAAGTTTCTGTTGATTTCATAGACCTTTGTAAATCCACCGACCACCAGTCTCTTGAGATAAAGCTCCGGAGCGATCCGAAGGTACAAATCCGTTCCCAGAGAGTTGTGGTGGGTGACAAAGGGGCGTGCCAGGGCGCCTCCAGGCGAGGGGTGCATCATCGGGGTTTCAACTTCAAGGAACCCACGATCATCCATGAACCTTCTTATCAGCGAAAGAATCCGGGACCTGTCCTCAAAAACCTGGCGTGCGGGAAGGTTGACGATCAAGTCGATATAGCGTTGGCGGTAGCGTGTTTCGATATCTGACAGGCCATGCCATTTTTCCGGAAGGGGGTGGACCGATTTTCCCAAAAACCAGAGCTCGGATGCTTCAAGTGTCGGTTCTCCGGTTTTGGTCTTGAAAAAAGTTCCGGATATGCCCAGATGGTCGCCGATATCAAGTGTGTCGTTGAAAAGATCGAAAACCCCATCGGCGAGACGGTCCTTTTTGACGTAGATCTGGAAGCGGTCCCCGTTGTCCTGAAGGGTTGCAAAAAAAGCTTTTCCGAATCGCCGGAGAAGAACAATCCTTCCGGCAATACGGCTTTTAACCGGGGTCTCCGGCAGGAAATCCTTGTCCTGTCCTTCCTGTGTCCAAGGGAGAAGCCTTGCTTTCAGATCCCTGATGGATTCGCGGTCCGGAAAAGCCATGCCATAAGGATCGATTCCCTTTGAGAGGAGGTACTGTCTTTTTTCCCGGCGAACGCGTTCCTGTTCAGGGAGTTCTGCGTGATCTTGGTTCGTTGTGTTCACCTGATTTTCACCTGTCTGGTTCGTTGCGGAAGTTTTTAGAAATTTGTCTTGGGCGACGGGATTTGATGGACCAGGTCCTGAGGTTTGAAAACACCGCGTTCCGTGATGATTCTTGTAATGAGTTCTGCCGGTGTGACATCAAAGGCGGGATTGTAGACATCAACGCCGAGAGGGGCTACCCGGGTTCCCTGTCCGATTGTGGTCACTTCATCGGAGGATCGCTCTTCGATGGGGATCAGGTTGCCGGTTGGCATGATGAAATCGATTGTCGAAAAAGGGGCCGCGACATAAAAGGGAATCTTGTGGTAGTGGGCCAGCACCGAAAGCGCATAGGTTCCGATTTTATTGGCAACATCCCCATTTCTGGTAATCCTGTCGGCGCCCACAATGACTGCAGAGATTTTCCCTTTGGCCATCAGCGACGCGGACATTCCGTCGGTGATCAGTGTTGTGGGAATGTTGTCGGCCATCAGCTCATAGGCGGTCAATCGCGCCCCCTGGAGATAGGGGCGTGTTTCATCGGCGAAGACATGAATTTTCTTTCCGGCCTCAACGGCAGCGCGAATGACTCCAAGAGCGGTCCCGTATCCTCCTGTTGCCAATGCCCCGGCATTGCAATGGGTCAGAACCGATCCCGATTCTGGAAAAAGAGCTTCGCCAAACTTCCCCATCGTACGGTTCTGGGCAATGTCTTCTTCGTGAATGGACCTTGCCTCGTCGTAAAGAACCTTCGTGATCTCAAGGGATGTCAGTCTTTTGGCGTGAAGGTCGGACCAGACGCTTCGCATCCGGTCGATCGCCCAAAAAAGATTGACCGCGGTCGGTCGGGTCTTTCCGAGCGTTCGGGAAACCTTCTCCATCCAGTCGGGATAGTCTCCATCGATTTTTCCCGCAGTAAACTCGTACGATCCGATGGCTATTCCGTAAGCCGCGGCAATTCCGATTGCCGGAGCTCCACGAACGACCATCTCCCGGATGGAGTTTGCCACATCCTGATGGCCCGTCGATGTGACGATCACCGTTTCAAGAGGCAACCGTCTCTGGTCGATGAGATGAAGGGCGGGCGGTCCGTTTTTGGGGGAATCGAAGACGAGTGCGTTAACCATGGGTCCTCATTGTAACGATGCAGGAAACGAGAATCAAGAAATTCCCAAAAATCGAAATTGATTTTCGAAACAACGGCTGCAACGGGGGGGATAAGGATGATCTCTCATACCCACTTGAGACTCCCTCTATTTCCTGTATTATGTTGATACTGATTGATCTTTGAGAAAGATATTAAGGAAGGGTAAAGCATTTCTATTGAGGTGAAAGACTTGTGAGGCTCGTTAAAGGTTGGCTATTTGTTCTTTTTCTTGTTGTCGCTGATTTATCGGCTTTTTATTTTTCATTGACCGTCTCCTATTTTTCAAAAGTTCTCTTTTTGGGGACTTTTTTTGGCGTGGTCGAGCCCCATGATCTTCTCTATTTCCTTTCCTTGTGGTGGATGCCGCTTGTATTGATTGTGGTCTTTTCCTTTGAAGGTCTTTATGGTCGAAGGCTTCCCTTCTGGTCCGAGACCCAACGGGTGACAAAATCTGTTTTCCTTTCTTTCCTCATGCTTTTCACCATTATTTCTCTTGACAAGCTATCAGCAAGCGTCTCCCGACTTATTTTTGTGGAAACAGGTTTGCTCTCTGTTTTTCTGATACCGACCTTTCGTCATATCGTGAAGCCTCTTCTTCACAGATGGGGGTTGGGGACACTCGATGTTGTTTTGATCGGGGGGGAAGAAGGGGTCCGACTCGTCTCGCTCGGACTGACAAGAGACCATTATATGGGGATACGGCCGATGGCTTGGATTTGTGCTCCTGCCGGGCTTCCTGTTGATGAGATGTCTTGCCGAACAGGAATGTCCAAGGAGGGAGAGTTCCTCTCGGAAAAAAAGCCTCCCACTCTCACGTGTCTTGGCACTTGGGAGGAATGGAGAAAAGGGGCGATCCCTTTGTCTGTTCGCGGTGCGGTGGTTGCTGCGCCATCTCTTCATGCAAGAGAGTTGACGGGGATAGCAAATGAGCTTCACCATCATTTTCGTGATGTTTATATTGTTCCGAATGTCGCCCAGGTCAATCTCGTCAGCAGTGAGCTGATTTTTCTGTTCTACGAGGAGATTTTCCTTTTGGGAATCAGAAACAGCCTTCACTCTCGTCTGAACCGGAATATCAAATCCGTTGTCGATTGGCTATTTGCCTTTATCCTCTTCCTCTTCTTCCTCGCTCCAGGGATTCTGATAGGACTTTTGATTCGGATTTCCTCTCCGGGACCGGTTGTTTTTACACAAAAACGGTACGGCTATCAGGGGCGGACATTTTCAATCCTGAAGTTTCGGACGATGTATCAGGGTGCACATGAATCCCTTGAGGAAATGCTGTCCAAAGATTCGGAGATCAACGCTGAATATCAAAAAAACCACAAGCTAAAACATGATCCGAGGGTAACTCCAATCGGTCGGTGGCTAAGGGCGACAAGTCTTGACGAGCTTCCCCAGCTTATCAATGTGTTGAAACGGGAAATGAGTCTTGTCGGTCCGCGTCCTGCTTTTGAAACAGAGGTTTTCAGGCATTATGGAGAGCAGGCAAGCGAATATATGCTCGTTCGACCGGGGATAACCGGGCTATGGCAGGTGACCGGCAGAAATGACCGGCCGTTTGATGTTCGGGTAAGGCTTGATCTTTGGTACATTCGGAATTGGTCTCTCTGGCTTGATATCATGATCCTGTTTCGGACCATCGGGGTTGT
>JAKCCY010000073.1 GCA_021838765.1 Nitrospirota bacterium | reverse complement strand
GATGCGGTCACAGCCTCCGGATCAGGTCTCGACCCCGACATCAGCCTCATGAATGCCGAACTCCAGGCCCCCAGAGTCGCAGAAAGCCGCCATATCAGTCTGGATCGGGTCAAGGAACTGATCAGGAAAAAGACCATCAAACCCCAACTGGGATTTCTCGGAACAAGCAGGATCAATGTCCTGATGATCAATATCGCACTGGACAACGAACATCCAGCCGAAAAAACAAACTAAACGACTCGGGGTCTCCCGGATTTGAAAAACTTGAAGGACGCACATCACATGAATCGGATTACAACCGGAAACAGCCACAAGAACAGACCCTCGTCAAGAATCCTGGCCCGCAATCCTCTCAGCCTCTCGCTCACTTCGGCGGCCATTATACTCGCAGGACTCTCCTCCCCTCACCTCTCCTACGGGGACAGCTCCAGCCCGCAAACAACCACCGCGCCGGCAACCTCCCCGGCTCCCGTGACACCGGCCGCGCCGGCAACACCCGCACCTTCCGCGACTCCGGCGCCTTCTCCGGATCTGATCCTTCCTTCGATGAATGTCCATTTCAAGGGATTCATCGATGTATACGGGCAATATAACCCGACAAGCGCTTCGACGACGGACTTTCGGGCTTACGACTACGGTGCAAACTCCTTTAACGTCAACATGGCCCAGCTGAAGTTCTGGCGACCGGACGATGACGGCGTCGGCTTTGTCCTGCGTGCCGACTTTGGCCCAGGCGCCTATGCATCCGCCCAGAATTTTTCTCCGGGATATTACGGAGCATTGGGAGGGGGACACGGGGGAACGAACTCCATTGGGCTTGGCAGCGCCGGAATGCCCTACTCGGATTTCTGGCTGGAAGAAGCCTATATCAACTTCTTCGTTCCCGACACCAACAAGGAACTTGAAGCCGATGCCGGACAGTTCCAGACACTGGCCAACTTCGAAGTCATCCAGCCTACCGGGAACTGGATGATCTCGGACGGGTACACCTTTTTGCTCGGTCCCTACACCCACACCGGCGTCCGGATGCATTACGCCCCCAATGCCACCACCAATTTGTACCTCGGCGTGAACAACGGCTGGAACGGCAACATGCAGGTCAACCAGGGCAGCTACTTCCAGGATATCGAGCTTGGACTCGTGGCCAACCCCGTCTCCTGGCTCAATATCAACTTCTCCGGATATCTGGGACCCCAGGTGAGGAACGTCTATTTTGACCCCTTGAGCGGCGCAGCCGGAGGTGTCGGAGGTGCCAACACAAGTCTTGCGACAACCTATGGCGAAGCCAACACGCCAACCTGGAGGAACTATGGCGCCTTTGTGGTCGAGGTCGGTCCGGTCGACCACCTCTGGCTGGTGACAAACGAGTCCTACGGATGGCAGGCGGAGGGGAATGTCAACTCTTCCGGAACGCCCATCGGAAATGCCTCATGGTATTCAAGCGAGAACTTTCTCCGCTATGATATCAACGATACCATGGATGTTGTCGCCAGGTACGAGGTCTACTACGATCCCAACGGATTCATGACCGGCATGCCGGGAACCGCGATCAACGACGAGTCGGTGGACTACCAGTGGAACTTCATGCCCAATGTGATCAGCCGGGTGGAGTACCGCCACGACAATTCCAACAATCCGCTTTTTAACAACCCCGTCTATAATGGCGGCAACCGGGGGCCTGCACTGTATTCCCAGGACACGGTGGATGTTGAACTGATTTACTCGTTCTAGTCCTGGGGAGCGGGTTTTCCTTTCACCCGTTCCCGGAATCATCCTCCCCGGTCTTTTCCGGGGAGGACTCCCGGGCAGGTGCAGTCTCTCCGGACCAGGGAGGAGGGTTTATTGGCCATATTCAAGATCTATCATGGAACAAGAAAAACCATCACCCGATTCCGGGAGTCCGTTCTTCAGAGGGTTGTAGGGATCGGAGCCCTGTTCTCGTCGGGATACGGCGATGTCGGGTCCTCCATCTACTTTGCCCTTGGCGTGACAACGATCTATGCCGGCGGTGCGATGTTTCTCGCCATTTTCATCGCCGGATTCTTTTTTATCGCAACGGTTCTGTCTTATGCCGAACTCTCTGCGGCGATCCCTGAAGCAGGGGGGTCTTCCCTTTTTTCCCAGAGAGCATTTGGCGACGGATGGGCCTTTTTTGCGGGATGGGCGCTTCTTCTGGACTACGTCATCACGCTGGCGCTCTCCGCTTTTTCCGTAGGTCCTTATCTGGGTTATTTTTTCCCGATTTTAAAAGACAATGTCCAGGCCAATGTGACTTTCACCGGGGCCTTGATCCTCTGTCTCATTCTCCTGAATGTCTTCGGTCTCAAGGAATCGGCCTGGTTCAGCCTCATGCTGGCAGGATTTGATATCCTGACACAGCTTTCCCTCATGTTTCTGGGGATCTTTTTCCTTTTCAACGTCCCCAAGATCATGCACCAGTTTTCTCTTGGAACCAATCCGACCTGGCCTCATTTCCTCTACGGGATTTCCGTGGCCATGGTGGCCTACATCGGGATCGAGGCGATCAGCCAGATGTCTTCGGAGGCCAAGGATCCGGCAAAGTCCGTTCCCAGAGCCATGTTTCTGACCATGGGGACGACAGTCTTCCTGTACTCCGGAATCAGTCTTGTTGCCTTGTCGGCCATGGACCCCAAGCTTCTATCGACCGTCTGGGTCAACGATCCGATTGCCGGAATCGCCCATTTCATCCCCCATGTCCATCATTATCTTGGTCCATGGATCGCTGTTCTCGGCGCCACGATCCTGACGGTCGCCGCCAATGCAGGGCTGATTGGCGTTTCCCGTCTGGCCTATTCGATGTCGCACAATTTCCTGATCCATCCGATTTTCCGGCATACGACCAGAAGGTGGAAAACACCCGTCTATTCGATCGTCTTTTTTGGGGCATTGTCGGCCACAGTCGTCGCCTTCTTCCCCTATCTTGAAGTTCTTGCCGATCTCTACAACTACGGCGCGATGCTTTCCTTCATGATGACCCATCTGGCCCTGATCAAGCTCAGGAACAAAGAGCCGGAGCTTGTCAGACCCTTCCGGGTTCCCTTTTCTGTCCGGATCAAAAATTTTGAAATTCCCCTTCCGGCCATTTTTGGACTTCTCGGAACCGGAGGCGTATTTGTCATGGTGCTCCTGTTTCATAAATACGGCCGTGTCTTCGGAACGATCTGGATGATTGTGGGAATAACCTATTACTACTACTTCCGCCGGAGCACCCGCATGCCCCTGATGGGACGGGTGGAAATCAGGGAAATCCAGGAGACGGATATCGAAAAGCCCGTTGCGCATCAAAACATCCTCGTGGCAACATCCCCTCATGCCCCATCCATGATTCTTCATGACATCGCAAAAATCGCCCGTTCCGACAATGCAAGGATAACGGTTGTCACCGTTCTGGAAATCCCGCTGTCTCTTCCCATGAACGCATCACTCCCGGAAGAAGAGGCCATCGCAAAACAGACCCTTGAGCTTTGCCAGGCCATGGGGGTCGAAGAGGATATCCTTCTCGACACCCTCCTTATCCGAAGCCGGTCCATCGGAGACTCCCTCGTGCAGGTCTATGCCAAACACAAGGCCGACACGCTGGTTTTTAACGACACGAACTCCGCCGTTTCAAAAGCGATCGACGCGGCGATCACCCGGTCGGGCATTCCTGTGACCGTCTGGAAGATCCAGTCCATCAAGGGCCATCCTGGAAGGATGCCCGGCAATGAATCAATCCTCTCATCGGGCCATGAGGTCCTTAAAACCTCCGCGGATCCTCCCCTGTCCCCATGATGAATCCTCCGGAGGCGATCCGCCCGTCGGAAAATCAATTCGATCCCGACCCTTTGCCAGCTCCGGCCACCCAAAAGATTCTTTATCTGGCCGGAGCCCTTTTCCTCTTCATTTTTTTGGCGGATGCACTGACTCCCCAAAGTCTTGTCGTCTCGATTCTTCTGGATATCCCCATCGCCCTGACCGGACTGACTCTCAGGAAAAGAGCGACCGTCTCCATTGTGATCCTTGGGCTTGTCGCAAACACCATTGCCGGTATCATCAATGCCAAAACAGAAGGGTCGCTTGACTCCATTGCCCTTCTGAACCGGATCTTTTCTGCCGTTTCCTTTTTTCTTGTGGGGTACCTGACCCTGAAAATCCAGGAGAACGCCCATGAAACAGGAATTGTTTTTTCAGAAAGGAACCGGGCCACAAGAGAGCACAAGATCAGGACCTTTCTGGCCGGCATCAGTGCCCAAAACAGCCCTGACACCCTGCTTTCAGAACTCGCGGGCCACCTTCAGTCCCTATTGGGGGCAAAAGGTGTCGTGATCGCAGCCTCGGAGCAGGACCAATGGCGCTCGACAACCTATTCCGCGCCGGACGGACTCTGGTTCTGGAAATCCGGAGAATCCATTCCCGGAGGGCTGTCCCTTCTGGGGAAAAAACCATTCCTGCCCACCTGGATCTCGAAGCCGAGCCTCTCAGCTCTTCTTGAAAACAACAATGTCTCCCAGGGGGTTGTCGCAAGGCTTTCCTTGCCCCCCATCGACCAGGGGGCCGGACAGTTTATCTACCTGTTCATCCTGGAACCGGAAGAACCTGCGATCCTGTCGATCCTCGCAGAAATCACGCCGATTCTGGAGGAAGTGATCGCAAGGGTCAGGCTTCTCCAGCATTTGAGGGAATACAATCAGATTCTGCTTCGCCGCAACAGCATCATCCACGACCTGATTTATGGCGTCTCCCACGATATCAGGACACCGCTGATCGCAAACACCATCAACATGAAGCTCGCCCTGGAAGGAGCTTATGGCAACCTTCCCGATGAGTTCTCATCAGTCCTGGAAAAAACGATTATCTCGAACAACTCCATTCTGGAACTCTCAAACAGCCTCCTTCTCCTGTCCCGCTTCGAGCTCAACGATCTGAGCCTGCTTTTTGAGCCGCAAAGGCTTGATCATCTTTTAAATGACCTTCTTTCGGATCTGTCGCCCCTTTTACAATCGAAGTCCATCCATCTGTTGACCGATCTTAAAGAACTCACCCTCTCAGGAGATCGCCAGTCCCTCAGGAGACTCTTCCAGAATCTCGTCGACAACGCCATCAAATGGTCGCCTGAAGGGGGAACGCTGAAGATTGTCTCCGACAAGGATCTGACCCGTATAACCGTCGATATCATCGATGAAGGCCCGGGAATACCCGAACCGATGAGATCAAGTCTTTTCACTCGCTTTGGAGGCATCCATCCTGGCTCGGGATTTGGACTCGGCCTTTATATTGCACAGCAGATTGCCAGACGCCACAATGGTCTGATCGAATACCATCCGGAACACCCCGGAAGCCGCTTCCGCATTATTTTTAAAACACAGGAGAACCCCTTGTGAAAACACGCGTATTTCTTGTAGAAGATCATCAGCTGATGATGTCTGCCCTTAAAAAATCACTGGAAAGGGATGATTCCATTGAGTTTCGGGGAGAAGCCCCATCAGGCGAAAAGGCCATCGAGATCCTTTCGGAAAAGGATCCGGAGGTCGATGTCGTTGTGATGGACCTGGGACTTCCGGGAATCTCCGGGATCGAAACCACCAGACTTCTGAAACAGGCCCATCCGGAGATCCATGTGCTTATTTTCACCGTACACCAGCTCGAAGAAGAAATTTTTTCCGCTTTCAGCTCCGGGGCTGACGGGTATTGTCTCAAGGAGACCGACATCGCGAGCCTTCGTCTCGGAATTCAGGCTGTTTCGATGGGGTCTTTGTATATCGACCCGCAAATAGCCCATCTGGCAGTTCGAAGAATCCAGTCCTTCTTTCCCGCCAACGAGGGAAACCCTCTGACAGCGCGCGAAACAGAGGTGCTCAGGCTTTTATCGGAAGGGCTCTCCAACAAGGAAATCGGCCAGGAGATCCAGATCAGTCTCAGTACAGTCAAAGCCCATATTCAGAGCATCCTCCAGAAACTCTCTGCAGCAACGCGTGCGGAAGCGGCGGTCAAGGCCATGAAAAAAGGGCTGATCTGACAGAGCAACAAAGTAAGGAGGCCCCATGAGCCGGAAGCCCCCGGTCCCCTTTCGCGGAAGGGGAGCCCTGAGCCAGCCCGATAACCGCTATGAACCCCAAAAGCGGGAGTCCATCGAGGAAGACCCGACCGGCCAGCATCTGGAAACCCGTTTTTTTCCGGATTCTGCCAGGACGATCATCAATCGAAACAACTCTCCGGATGTCGGATTTTCCCAATCGATCAATCCCTACCGCGGGTGCGAGCACGGGTGCATCTACTGCTTCGCCAGACCGACGCACGCTTATCTCGGACTTTCTCCGGGGCTTGATTTTGAAACCCGCATCTTTTTTAAAAAAGACGCCGCAATGCTTCTTCAGCGGGAACTGTCCAAAAAAGGATACCGGTGCGAACCGGTTGCCCTTGGCATCAATACGGATGCCTATCAGCCCATCGAAGAAGAACTCCTGGTGACAAGGTCCATTCTCGAGGTTCTTGACCGTTTCTCCCATCCGGTTACGATCGTCACCAAATCCGCACTGATCGAGCGGGATATCGACCTTCTGCAGAAGATGGCCCGGAGAGGACTGGCCCATGTCTTTCTGTCCATTCCGACGTTAAACGAAACCCTTTCACGCTCGCTTGAACCCAGAGCCGCCGCCCCCTGGCGCAGGCTGGAAGTGATCAGGACACTGTCTGCCGCAGCCATTCCGACAGGGGTCCTGGTCGCCCCGGTCATCCCCGCACTGACCGATCATGAACCGGAAGGGATCCTGAAAGCCTCCCGGGAGGCCGGAGCGATCTCCGCGGGATATGTTCTTCTGAGACTTCCACTTGAGCTTCGGGAGCTTTTCGAAGAATGGCTCGACCATCATGCGCCACTTGCGTCAAAGGCGGTTCTCTCCCGGATGAGAGAATTTCATGGAGGAGCGCTCTATGAATCGGGATTCGGAACAAGGATGAGGGGGAGTGGTCCCCTGGCCGAGCTTTTGGAGCAACGTTTCAGCGTCATGGCGAGAAAACTTGGTTTCAGGGAAATGCCAAAGCTTGAAACAGGGCTTTTCCATATCCCCGGATCAACTTCGGAAAACCGGCTGTTCCCCGACTTTCCCGCCTGACCGGGCGCTGGTCCGGCGCAAACGGATTTTTTAGCTTTTGTTCAGGGTCGAATGGTAAAAACCGATCACTTCTTCAGGGGGCAACGGGTGTCCCCAGAGAAATCCCTGAAAAAAGTCGCATCCGATTTCCTGGAGAAAGATCCGCTCTTCTTCAAACTCGACTCCTTCTGCCACAAGAGACAGTCCAAGGCTCTTGGCCATCGTCACAATCGCCCGTATCATGGACCTGGCGTTCCTGTCATGCCTGATGTCCCTGATAAACGACTGGTCGATCTTAAGAGTATCCACCGGAAACCCCCTCAGAAGAGAGATCGATGAATACCCTGTCCCAAAATCATCAATCGAAATGCGGATTCCAATCTCCCGAAGCCTGACCAGCGTATTCAGGGCGTTTTCGGACTGGATCGGACGACTTTCGGTCACTTCGAACTCAAGCCCGATTTCGGACGCATTGACGCTGTTTTCAGCCAGAATCCCGACGACCATATCAAAAAAACCGGGGTTCTGAAGCTGGACAGGAGAGATATTGATGGCGATCCGAAATGAGGGGTCCATGCCCGATTGCATCCAGGACTTGGCCTGAAGAACTCCTTCCCGGACAATATTCTCTCCCAGGTCGTGAATCATTCCGGTTTCTTCGAAAAGCGATATAAAATGGCAGGGAAGAACAATATCGAAGGGCTCCCGTCTCCATCGGATCAGGGATTCGACACCAACCATCCTGGCATCGGATAACAAAAAGACCGGCTGGTAAAACAGGACAAATTCACCGTTTTGAAGACCGTTTCTGATGCTCTCGATGAGCGCAAGCCGTTCGGAGGAAATATCCTCACGAAGAAGCTCGAAACACTCAACTCTTCCCCCTCCCCTGTTTTTTGCCTTGTAGAGGGCGATATCGGATTTCCGGAGAAGGCCGTCGAGTTCCTCCCCGTCTTCCGGGCAACTGACAACACCGATACTCACACTGATATGGATAGTTTGATCCGCCAACTGGAAAGGGTCGCAGAAAATTTCCAGAATCCTCTCTCCAAGGGCGATACCATCCTCACGACTGCGACTTTCGGGCTGAACATAGACAAATTCATCCCCTCCAAGGCGGGAGATCGTGTCAGACTCCCGTCCCAGCCGGAGAAGCCGCTCGGCAACCAGCTTCAGAAGGATGTCCCCGATTTCATGGCCCATGCTATCGTTGACGGCCTTGAAATGGTCGAGATCCATAAACAGCAGGTTCACGACAGTCTTCTTCCGGAGAGAGTCCTCGATATCGCGCGTGGCTCTCTCTCTCAGGAGGTTCCGGTTGGCAAGGCCTGTCAACGGGTCATAATTGGCCATTTTCCAGATCCGGAGCTCGTTTTCCTTTTTATGGGTAATGTCCCTCTGGACGGAGATGAACCGGGCGACCTTTCCTTCTTCCGCAATAAGCGGAGTGATGGTCTGAGCCGCAACAAACTCGCTCCCGTCCTTTCTTTTGTTGACGATCTCGCACTCGAAAACATTTCCGGAAAAGATGGTGCTCCAGAGCTCTTCGTAAAACGCCTGTCCATGGTGTCCAGACTTGAGGATCCGATGGGTCTGACCAAGACATTCCTCCCTTGAATAACCGGTCAGGCGGATAAAAGCATCGTTCACCCACCGGATGACACCTTCAGGATCAACCATGCTGATCGCATCTCCAACAGTCTGAAGGGCTTCATAGCCAAAACGCACCTCCTTTTGCTCTTCTGCCAGATCAAAGAGAAGCGCAATCCGGTCGGAGTATTTTTCAATAATGGAGAGTTCCTCGGGGGCTGGGCCGAACAGATACCGGGAGCCGGACGTGATCGTTCCCATCACTTCACCGTTCCTTTGCGTGAGGGGAACCGACCAGATAAAGCGGATCCCCACACTTTCCATTTCCTTTTTGAAGACCTCCGGATAACTCGAGTCAGAAATGGCGATCATGTGGGTTTTGCCTTTCCGAATGGCATGGCCGGATACCCCCATTCCCTGGGGCGATTCATCCCATCTTGCAGAAGTGTTGTTTCTATAGCGGATTTTTCCCTTGATGTCCCCCGCAACAAGCTCGGTGGCTCCATCCGGCTCCTTTTTAAGGATTCCAAGGTACATAAACGGAAAAAAACGGACCAGCGCATCGCAGAGATCATCAAGAACCTTCTGGAGATTCTCTCCCATCAGGACTCTCCGCTCCGACTCCGCAAGAATCCGTTCGATCAGCTTCTCCCGTCTTTTAATGGTCTTGTCGCGGATCAGGGTGAGAAGGAACTGTTTTCCGTCCTTCTCAAGAATCTTGGCGGAAACATCCACCAGGATCTCACGGCCTTCCTTCGACAGGTGGGCCGATTCATACTCCAGATGCCCATCCGCCAGAAGACGCGGGAAAACCACGCGGAGACAATGTTCCCTTTCTGCCGGAGCCATCAGATCCACCATTCTGAGCGATTTGAATTCGGCATCGGAATAGCCATAGACAAGCTTGGCACGGGAATTGGCTTCGATGATCGTCGACAGATTACCCTCCGGAGTGATCAAAGAGAGAAATGACGGTTCGCCAACCATTGAGAAAAGGGTCTGGTACCATTCCCTTTCACGAAGGATCGAATCTTTCTCCTCGACAATGTCTGTGATGTCCCTGGCAACGACAAGGAGGTGGTCTTGTTTCCCTTTCTCGATGGACACAGGGACCTTGATGACCGAAAAAACATGGACCAGCCCCGTCCGGGAATCGGTCAGCCGTTCGATCAAGTCCCGCCTCAAACCCGCCGCCCACGCCTTTTGATCGGTCAGGGAGTCGACCATCAGATCTTTTTCAAGAGAAGGAAAGGCTTCAATGATCTGACGGTCCGTTTTGTCTGCCCAGTCAAAGGTTGAAAGCCCGAGAAAGCCCAGCGCTTCCTTGTTGGCGAACTTCCAGCGTCCATCACCATCTTTCAGGAGGACCAGATCGGGGAGGGTAAAACTCAGAAGATCGAAGAGGCGTTTTTCGATGGAATCCGTTATTTTCGTTTTACGGAGCCTTGCGGCGCGACGTTTTTGAGTCAAGGCTCATCTCCCGGGAAAAGAAGAATAAGGGGAGAGGAATATTGACCCGGCCGTGAGAAAGAGAAAGCATTGCCTTCCGGAATGCTCCGGATCGGAGATCGCTCTGACGCGAGCGGCTTGTGACCGGATGGATCCTTCAACCATATGTTGAACTCCTGTCTCCTTGCCCTCCTCTTGGGCCGTAGTCCAAAAGGGGGAGAAGGAAAGCATTTTTTGCTTTTTTCCCGACCCACACGATCATGTTTTTCATGCGACGTGCCGAAGGCACGTGCCCGCAAAGCGGACAACGAGGGCGGGCCCTCGGCAAAAGAGGAACTTTTGGTCATGAAACAGGAAACCCCCACGACAACGTCAGATTGGTGGCGGGAGCATTCATACTCCAGATTTTTCCAATGGAGAATCAAAAGGCGGCAGAGACAAGAGTTCCGTCTATTTTGGCATCGCTCTCAAAAATGATGCAGCCATCAGATTCCCGTCCTGTGGATTCTCGTGAAAAAATGATGCTCAGCAATCATTTGTAGCATTTATGGAATAAGGATTTTTTAACTTGGGATCCGGGTCCGGCGTCTTTTTCTTCTTTCCGGGATTCTACCACGATTTCCGGTCTTTTAAAAAGCTGATTTGATCTCTCATTTTTCAAAGAACTCCCTATCTTCAAATGTCCACTCATATCAAAACATTATTTTTATGTATTAAAAGAGACATTCGGGCTTTTCATTCGCGATTTCCTTTCGATGAGCTTCGATGTATAATCGGAAAATGGGATGGTCGCTTGTCCGGCATTTCCCTAAAGAAGCCTCAAAAGGTGATTTCGCTTCGGGAGACGGATCCCGGCGGAACGCTATCTCTCCCGACCGTTACAGACCCTCATCAGGGGGGTGCGGTCTCATTTCCGATCAATCAACCTCCTCGACGAAGAGAAAACACCCGCAATCATTCCGGCTGTCCTCAATATAAAAAATGCGCGGGTTGTCCTTTTTTTGATCACTGACACGATGGGTATGTCCAAAATCCCTGGAAAGGAGCCATGAGATGATTGAGCCAAGAGTTCCCCGATTTGACTGGGGAATGGTTGTAACCGCCACGGAAGACCTCTTCAACGACGGAAGTTATCCCGACCTTGAAAAAGACGAAAAACTCGTCGCCAATGGAACCCGTGGAGAGATCGTACGGGTTGGGACACATGAAGACTCGAATACCCCGGTCTATCTTGTGGAGTTTGAAGGGGGAAAGGTTGTCGGATGTCTTGAAGAAGAGATCAGACCACTTTCGTAAACAGGTCTCAACGTCAGGCATTCCCGGAACCATACGGTGTCCGGACCTTCCGGTGCCAGCGCGGGCGGATCCGGACCACCAAGACCACCTGTCCAGACTTTTGGAGGGACTATGCGCTTTGACAGTGTCATGAACGGAAAATCCTATTTCGGCGGTCCGCTCGATCCGGGCATCTCAGCTCTTCTCGAAGAGGCTGCCATCCATTTCGCCGATACCAGGAAAGCACTTTCGATCCTTCTTGAGGCACGGGAAAAAGCCCCGTATGCCCTGGCGGTTTTCTTTTCACTGTACAAGTTCTATTTCTATAAAAACCAGCTGGATCTGGCTGAAAAAACAGTCCGGGAATCCTTGTTCGAAGCGGCCTACCAGGGAGGATTTCCGGTCGATCAGACGCTTGTTGAAACTGCAGGGAACCCTTTTTTCCTTGATCCTTCCTCTCCTCATTATTTTTACCTTTTCTCATCGAAAGCGCTCGCTTTCATCCTGCTGAGACAGGGAAAGATCGATGAGGCCCAATCACTTCTTTCCGAGCTTTCCCGCCTCGACCCCACAGATCAGGTCGGAAGCTCGGTCATCCGTGATTATCTGAAAGGTGCAGTCAGCAGGACATCTTTCGATCCGGTCCATTAATTCGCCGATGGAAGGACTGAAAGGGATTAGATGATGGCAACGATCGTCTTTTACGAAAAACCGGGGTGCCAGACAAACGCCCGCCAAAAGACTATCCTTTTGGAACTCTCGCATACACTCGTTGTCCGAAACATTTTGTCGGAACCATGGACCCCTGAGACACTGCTTCCATTCTTTGAGAACAGGCCCGTTTCCCAATGGTTTAATCGGGCCTCGCCCAGAGTCAGGTCGGGAGAGATCGATCCTGGCTCCCTTAATTCCAAAGAGGCGCTCAGTCTTCTGCTCTCCGACCATCTGCTGATCCGGCGTCCCCTCATCGAGTTGTCCGGGAAATATCTGGCGGGATTCGATTTGGAAGAAATATCAAAAGTGGCGGGATTCTCAAAACCCGTTCTTGCCGAGTCGGGATCGGATCCTTCCTGCCGGTCAGGCGAGTGACGGGGAACCACCCATTGCCGGAAAAACACTGAAAATTGAAACGAAGGTTATGGACAATCATTCTGCCGAAGAAGCCCTACGGATCACCAAAGCCTATCACGAGCGGACAAAACATCGTTTTTCCGCCTATGCCGCAGGTCCCGAATTTCTCGACTGGGACGATCAGCCAAGTCCGTTCCGGAGTTTTGCGGGAACGGAAATCATTCGCCTTCCCCTTTCTCCGGGTCTTCCGGAAAAACCCTATTCGGAGCTGTTTGACCCGAAAAAAAAGAACCCTCCGCCCTCTTTTGATCTGGCATCCGTTTCACTTCTTCTGGAAGTCTCGCTCGGACTTTCGGCATGGAAGAGCTATCCTGGCGCACGATGGTCCCTGAGGTGCAATCCTTCGAGCGGAAATCTTCACCCCACAGAGGCTTACCTGATCGCTCCCGATCTTTCGGGGCTCCAGGGCGGGGTCTACCACTACCTGAGCCTCGATCATGTTCTGGAGAGGAGAAACATTCCGGGGCTTTCCTGGAACGGGGCATGGCAAACACCGGGTGTCATCGTCGCGCTGACCTCAATCTACTGGCGGGAAGCCTGGAAATATGGAGAGAGGGCGTTCCGGTACTGCCAGCATGACGTCGGACATGCCCTTGCGGCTGTCCGGTTCGCTTCAGCGGCACTGGGGTGGGAGGCCACGATTCTTGACGGCTGGAATGACAACACCATTTCCCGACTGACGGGAACCGATCGTCACCAGGAGTTTCCGGATGAAGAAAGGGAAGCCCCTGAGGTTCTGGTCTGGATTGGCGGACGCTCGACAGCCCCTGACCGTTCATTGCTGGTTGAAGCAATCGATTGCGGCAGATGGGAAGGAGAGGCAAGCCAGATGAGCCCGGATCACAGAAGATGGACGGTTATCGGCGAAGTGGACCGGGCGACGAGGGATCATTCCACGCCGGGGAGGCCGCTTTTCTCCCCGACAAGCCGGCCTCCCCTTCCGGACATTCCCTCCGGCGTCCCCTCAGGACAGATCTTCAGACAACGAAGGAGCGCCCAACGATTTGATCCGAATGCGGAGCCTCTCCCAAAACCGGCATTTCTCAGGATTCTGGAGGCTCTCCTGCCCCGGGAGGGAGTCCCTCCCTTCGACATCCTGACCTGGGCCCCGAGGATTCACCCGCTCTTGTTTGTCTACAAAGTGGAAGGATTGGAACCGGGCTGCTATCTGCTGGCGAGAAGCCAGGAAGTGGAGGAAGCCCTTGCCCGGTCTCTTTC
>JAKCCY010000072.1 GCA_021838765.1 Nitrospirota bacterium | reverse complement strand
TTCCGATCTTCATGGGACGCCATGTGCTCGATCCGATTTTCGTTTCTCTTTCTTTCTGTGATGTCCTGAGCCGAGATCACAAGCCCTTTCCGGGTACCGTCCGGATTGAAGAGGGGAAGCTTAGTGACATCCAGAATCACAGGATTCCCCTCGGCATTGTTCATCGTTTCGATTCCGTTAGAGGGGGCTCCCAGCTTCCATACCGCATTGTCGGAGAGTGTGCATCCCTCATATACGGTGGCAAGTTCTGGCTGAAGGAGGCCAAGCTCCCGGTCGGTTTTATTCACCCAGTCGGTGCGTCCCTCGAGTTTGAACAGGCGAAGGCCGGCCGGGTTCACGACCTTCCATCGTCCCTCCCCATCCTTGAAAATAATGACTTCCGGAAGAGTTTCAATCAGGGTGGTCAGTCGCTCCTCGGCTTCCCGGCGGGCACTCTCCCTCGCCCAGTTTTTCAGCACGAAAGACAGGTTCTCGACGAGAGCAGAGATCAGTTCAATCAGGTCCGGATCAAAATAATCCGGCTCGTCGGACTGGACGACCAGTGCTCCATAAAGAGTTTCTCCTTCCATGAGGGGGAACCCTGCTGCGGAGCGAATCCCGTTGGCCCGGTAGAGATCCCTGAGATATCCCTCTGGGAGGCTGGTCATGGGGTCGTTCCAGACGACCACCTCTCTGCTCCGGATCGTGTGGCCCCAGATCCCTTGCCCGCTATGAACGGACGGGTCGTCCGAAAGAGGCCTCCGAATGAGTTCCTCGGTGACGGTCCCGTCATAGGCAACCCACCGACCCGAGCCGCTCACGGGATTGTGATTCCCAATCCACACCGTTCGGACATGTGCCTCGTCCACGATGATGCGACAGGTATTCTGGAGCAAACTCTCCTGATCCGGAAGTGACAAAATCAGCCGATTGATGCGGGAGAGGGCGCGATAAAACCGGTTTTGGCGAGACACTCTCCGGTTGCGCACTAATCGGACGAGAAGGAAAATCAGTCCTCCCCCGAAAGAGAGGAGGAGCAGCGCCATTCGGAAAAAGAGCATCCGATCGATGCGGCGGGACAGAATGTCCCGTTTCTGGGACACTGCGAACAAAAGGGCGGTGAGCCGGGGAACAATCCTGCGATTCAGATCAAAAAGCTCTGGTTCCCTCCAATGGAGATGGATCCCTTTTTCCAGAAGGGTGTAGGAGAGGAGAACCGCCTGTAAATCCCTGTCCTCAACGGAGGAGAGAAGTGAGCGGTTAGCTTGCATGACCGAAAGGGCGGCCGATCCCTGGACCAGAAGCCCTTTCCGGTAGCGCCCCTTGAAGATAAAACTGTTTGGAGAGGGCAGGATCTCATCCATTAAAAGAAGATCGTTGACCTTTTGCAGAGAAATCAGAGCGTAGGAAAAGAATTTGACCCGGACAAGCTGGGTCTGGTCGCCGGAAATAAAATAACCCAGTCCCGCGAAGACAATCACAAGCAACCAGATAGCCACAAGAAACGAAGAAGTCAGTCGACGGGACCTCTGAATGATTTGAAATGCCCGAAGGGGCTGTCGAACGGTACGCCCGATCGAATTCATGAGGCATCGTCCAAGATCAATCCAGACCCCCAAGATATAAGGATTTCTTGAGAAAAAAGGTTTCGGTAATTTTTTCTCAAGAAGAGTAGCCGAAGAGGCGGGGAAAGGAAGAAATGACCCACCGGATGCGCCGATCGAGATCCACCGTAATAATGATGGCGTCTCCTATCGCCTGAAGGATGAAAGGAGTTCATCTATATTAGACTTGGTCAATATCCGGGATCGCTGTGATCCTGGACCAGTTCCTCATCCGGAGCGGCCATATGCCACAAGAGGTAGGACGCGACAAGAGGGAGCAGGACCGTATGATGATTGCCGTTTTCCTGAAGGGTATGTCTGAGGTCGTTTTTGACAGAGGGGATGTTTGTCGTGTCGAGGATGATATCAATGTCGCTTCCAAAGCTGGAAAGGGCGCCCCGGTAGTCCGGGAAAACGGGAATTCCGTCCTCTTTGACCCTTGCTAAAAAAGGATGATCCTGATCGATTTCACAAACAGCCAGGATTTTGACCCGATTCTCTCCCAAGAGACGAAACTTCTCATAAAATCGGGTTCCTACACGTCCGAGTCCAATCAATAACACCTGAACAGGTTTCACGATTCCTCCCTTCGACCTCTTGTTGATCCTCCCGACACTTATTCCCGATTTAATCAATAACGCAAAACTCATTGTTTGTTATAGACCGACGAATATAAAAAGACAAGACTGGAAGGATTGTCATAAAAAAATATTATCCATTAGAGAAAGAAGCTTCCATGATTCAGGATAGGTTCTGTCTTGGGAGTTTTTTTATGGGGGCTTCCGGCATGGCCAGTGTGCATCCCCCAAGAACGATGGTTTCCAATGAATTTCGGGAGATTTTGAAAAGGATTCAAGAGGAGTCCCTCCGGTTTAAGAATGGCCCGTCCTCCTCAACTCCTTGTTCTTGTATGGCCGACAACAGCCCGTGAATAAAGGGATTGGCAATTTGTAGTTTATAAACTACCATTAGCCTATGGGGGTCGAGATAAAACAAACTGAAACATTCCGAAAATGGCGGACGCGGCTCAAGGATAATCAGCCGTGCCTTGATCGCTTCCCGCCTGGACCGCCTCTCCTTTGGTCATGCGGGGGATGTCGAGCCGGGAGGACAGGGGGTCAGCGAATTGCGCATCCATTATGGCCCTCGGATACCGCATTTACTTCCAGAAGAGAGGGGAGACGATCATCGTCCTGCTGTGCGGTGGCGACAAAAGCACGCAAGCGAAGGATATCGAGATGGCGAAGCGCCTGGGAGATGAATGGAGCGAATGAAATGGCCGAAGCGTTCAAAACAAACGATACAGCCTACATCGCACAAGCTCTGGGTGTCGTTGCCCGCGCTAAAGGAATGGCCCAAATTGCCGGTCAAACCGGGCTGTCCCGCAAGCAGCTTTACCGCTCGTTCAGTGAAAACGGCAACCCGACCTTAAAGACAACGTTGGCCGTCATGAAAGCCTTGGGTATCGAGTTGACGGCCAAGGTGTCTACAGTCCCCTAAGGAATCTAGCAAAAACAACATGAACACTTATATTGAACTTGTCTGGGGATTGATCCGGTAGTTCCATTCCCCATGAAATTCCGCTGGTTCAGCGGGTCGGATACAGCCGATACCTGAACGCTTTACGCATGTTGTGCGTATATAGCTTAAACCATGAGATAATGCAAGCATTCATCCCTCTCTTGGGAAAGAGCCTAAGAGAGGGAATTCTGCGTTGAACATGTTAAAAAGCAGATCGATTCCACGGGCACAGCCCGGAATCCGAAATCGTTGTAAGCCCGCATCTCTTCATCCCACCCGGATTCGCCCGGAAATTTCACCGATCGGTCAGGGCAAGGAGAGTTTGACATGATTGCGGTGTGCTAGCGCACATACCTCATTTATTTTTTATGTTACGGTTAACCCATGTCCTCATGGGACCAAAGATGATCAAGTCACAACTCCACCGAAAAGCCTTAACCTTTCCTCTTCCAAAATGAGAGCCCATGCAAAGACCAGGCTGATTTATTCACTCAGCTTCCAACTCAAACCATAAGGATGTGCAAAATGAACACGGAAAAACTGACCTGCAATTCAATCCTTGAGCAAGCGGAACAGCTGGGAAAAGAGGCACCGATCGATCCGATCAACGAGATGGCCAACCCGGAAAGTCTCCCTGCCCGGGCCGAAACGATGCGCCTTTATTTTACGAAACTCGTGGACAGCCTCATGACGAAGTTTGAGACGCTCACCGTCGAAGAACGCGGGGAGTATTCAGATTCCAAAATGAGAAACAAAATCCTGAACGCACTGGAAAAAGGGTTCGAAGTCCTGATCAGTTCACAGTCCTCCTACCGCCATACAAAGGGACTGCAACATGAGTTGTCTGAAGAGTTGAAGTTTTCGAGGGAAGTTTTCCAAACCATTCGGGAGCCAGACAAGACCTTCCCCGAACGACTACAGTTTACGGGAGGACAGATTGGGTATCGACTGCCAGATGAGCAAAATCAATTTCCTGGATAGACGCACCCACTCAAATCGCCAAGACCGAAATCCCCTGGAAGAACCCAATTCTTCCAGGGGATTTCCTTGACAGGGTCAGTGCTTTTTGTGTTTGGGGATTCCGTACATTCCCACAAGCGTTGCCTTCCGGATCATTGTTTGATGGATAAAGTAACCGATAAGGGCAGGAGACGCTTTCTCCGGCACATCAAGCTTCGGGGTCTTCAAGGCATAAAGCGTGAAAATATAATGATGAGGGCGATCGCCTGCAGGGGGACATGGCCCTCCGTAACCTTTCTTGCCAAAATCCGTCACCGCCTGAAAAGCTCCCTTCGGAAGCCCGCTTCCATCGGAAGTTCCCGCATTTTTGGCAAGATGGGTCGTATTGGCCGGAAGATCGATCAGGACCCAGTGCCACCATCCTGATCCGGTGGGAGCATCGGGATCGTAGGCAGTCAGTGCCAGGCTTTTTGTTCCCTTCGGAACACCTTTCCAGTGAAGCTCCGGAGAAATGTTCTTCCCCGAACACCCGAATCCGGAAAAGACCTGCTCGTTTTTAATCGTTCCATGATTTTTGAAATCGTTGCTCAAGAGAACCATCCGAGGAGAAGCCACGCTCTCTGATGGATGAAGTGCCACTCCCAAAAGACCGACCAGAAGACCAGCCATGGGCAACAGGGCGGATTTTCTGAGAAAAGTCCCGAAATCGCTCCTTTTTTTTGACTCTGAACCGTTTTTCTCCACCACAACCATTATAAACACCTCCCCATAAATGCCTCCCGAACGTTAACATCAGTGGTGCACAGGACAATGCACCTTCTCCATCCCTCGAAAAAGTCACTTTTCCGAGAGGAGGCCCGCGAGAAGAACCGCCATATGGCGCGCTGAAAAATCCTCGGAAAGACCATCCGAAAGCTTGATCTGGCAGGCCGGACATCCTGTCGTTACCACTTTGGCCCCGGATTCGATCACGGCCTCCCTTTTTCGCTGGAACACCTTTTCCGACACTTCCGGATTCTTCAGAAGATAGGTGCCCGAACCACCTGCACAGCGGTCCGAATCCATCATCGGGCGAAAATCATTTCCAAAAACCTCCTTCAAGAGTTCGACAGGCTCGGACACAACCCCAGCAGCCCGAAGATGGCAGGATGAGTGGTAGGAAACAGGGAGGGATATCTCTTTCCTCTTCCGGTTTCTCGCCATTTCCACACGAAGATCGGCCATTTCATCTTCCATCATCAACTGGGCGACATGAACAACCTTTCCCGAGAGGTTCACCGCCTTTTCATAATTCTGAGATCCTTTCTGAAAATGATGGGGAAGATCCTTCAAAGCCAAAGTACATGAGGCACATCCCGTGACAACGCGCTCGTAACCGGAAAGGTTCTCAAGATTTTCGTCTGCGCAGGTTTTTGTCAGGTCCCGGTGGCCATAAGTTTCGATCGGGGTTCCTGAACATGTCTGCCGTGGAAGGACAAGCTCACCCTTCACGCGAGACAGCAGCCGGATCATGGCTTCGCCGACGCCATCATCGAGATAGTTTGCCGCACAGCCATGAAAATAGGCAATATTTCCTTTTCTCCCTCCCTCTTCGGTCAATCCATAGAAGGAGGACCGCAATGTTTTGCTTCGGAGTTTCGGAAGCTTCAGGCTCGCGGGGATCCGTGCATTTTCCGCAACTGCCCGGAAAAGCCTTCTGCTGACCGCCTCAAGAGGTCGCCGGAAGAGCGGACGGTCCCACACTCCCTGTGTCTTTCCGAAAAACTCAACAATCCGGCTTGTGCGTCCGATATTTAAGAGCTGCTCCGAAAAAAATCGGGAAACAGGGTCTCCACCACGTTTGGCCCGCTCCGCCAGAATGACCTCTGACACATCCACCCCGGCAGGACAGATCGTCCGGCAGGATTTGCAGTTCAGGCAGGCACCGAGAACCGATTCCGGCACATCCCGGGAGCTACCGGGATCGGTCATCATCTGGAACCACCCCCTGGGACCCATCGCCTCATTCCTGGTGATATCGAAGCTTGGGCAGACAGTATTGCACTTTCCGCAGGTCGCACAGGACTTCACGACGCGTTCGACATCAATCCCTTCCAGAAAGGATTTCCTTGAAATTTTCACATCGGGATTGAAGATCCCCAGTGGATCGAAAAAACTCTTCGTATCGCAAAACATCTGGTAGACATCCGGACCATAGACCGAAGGAAGAAACTCCGCCCGGACACGTCCCTCCCCATGCTCTCCGCAGGGAACACCTTCGAACTGGTCGATCACGGTCCGGTGAATCTCCTGGCTGATATGAAGGAGCCGTTCCATTGAACCAGGCTCAGACAGGTTCATCAGCGGGTTGATATGGGCATTTCCGTTTCCGATATGGCCATAGACCGCCACAGGGATATCCATTCCGGAAAAGAATTCCCTCAGGAAGCGGAGAAGCTCCACAAGACGATGCACAGGGACTGCGACATCGTCGGCGAAGTTCATCGGCCGACGCACACCGTCATAGCGATACAAGGTCGGAAAAAGGGCATGGCGGGCCTGCCACATCCGGAGCTGCTCCGCCGGATCGAAGGAAATACCGGGATCATCTGCCAGACGAATCTTTCCAAGAATTTTCCTTGTTTCGGAAACCAGGTCCTCCATCGGTTCGCTGTCGAATTCGATCAGAAGCATCGAGTCGGCAGAAGAAGGAATGCCAAAGCGCTCCCGACCGACCAGATCAAGAGTACGCCGGTCCATCATTTCCAACGCCGCAGGACCCAGTTCATTGATCCTCGCAACAGCCTCCCCAAGATCAGAAAGATCGAGAAAGTAGGCCAGAATGGTAACGCGCCTTGACGGAACAGGACGGACAAGAAGCTCAGCACGGGTGACAACACCGAGGGTTCCTTCCGCTCCGACAATCAGTCTTGACGGATCGAAGACCCTGAGAGGATCCCCGTAAAGTTTTTGGGCAAGGTCGAAGAGGTTGTATCCGGATGAGTTTTTGGTCACATTGCGTCGCTTTTCCCGGAGAACCGGAGCCCAGGCCGGAAGCTTTTCCAGAACGCCCTTAAATCCGGGAGGCAGCGATGCCACATCGGGAGAGGCTCCTCCTGAAAGGGTCTGGGGCGCGATCCGGTAAAGATTTCCGTCAGACCCGACCATTTCGAGAGAGAGAATATTTTCTTTGACCGCGCCGTACTTCAGAGCATGGGCCCCGGCAGCGTTCGTCCCGATCATCCCTCCGATCTGGCAAGCCTGCCCGGAAGAAGGGTCCGGGGCAAAAAAACGTCCCAGAGGAGCCAGACGGTCATTGAGCTCTTTCAGAATCATTCCGGGTTCGACGCTGACCGAACCATTCCCGGCATTTCTGAAATCCCAGCGGTTGATCCGGGAAAGCCCCAGGACGATGCCTGCCCCGATCGCGGCCCCCGTGATGTTTGTTCCTCCGGATCGTGGCGTCAGGGGAATCCCCCTGGCGGATGCCCAAACCACCACTTTGGAAACTTCTTCCGCGTTTTTGGGCAAAACGGCCAGAATCGGATCCTCCCGATAAATCCCGGCATCGTAGGAATAGGCCTTGCGGTCCACAGGCGAGGAAAGGACTCCCTCCGACCCCAGGATCCCCGCAAGATCCCTGGAAATGGCCAATCTTTCAGAACTGTTCATCAGGCACCTTGACCGGTCGATGGATCCTTCTTCCCGGAAAGCTTCGCAAGCTCCGCCGGATCCGATCCCCTGTGCCATATCTGGGCACCGCGGTTTCTCTCATAACCCCACTCGTCGCCATCAGATCCCTTCGCAGCCCTCATGGCATAGACCTGTCCGGAAAGGTTGTCCAGCATATGAACGGCCATGGCCTCCGGAGTGGCCGGCAAAACAGGAGACCCGTAAGCCATCTCTCCATGGTGGGACAGGATAAAGTGCTGGAGAAGCTTCAGAAGGGTCCCGGGGAACTCCGGGATCCGGCCTGCGGTCCGACGGACGGCATCACATCCAAGAAACATGTGACCGAGAAGGCGGCCATCATCCGTATAGGCAAATCCCGGTTGGGAGGAGATCTCCCAGCATTTTCCAAGGTCGTGCAAAAGAAGACCCAACAAAAGGAGGTCGCGATTCAATCGCAGAATCGGTGCAATACGGTCTCCCATCTCCATGATTTCAAGCGTATGCTCAAGCAGCCCTCCGACAACCGCGTGATGGTTTCTCTTCGCGGCAGGGGCCCTTTCAAACAGGGAGCGGATCTCGGGATCAGACATCAGCTCAATCCCGAATGTTTTCAGGTGGGGCTCGACAAGGGACTCCATGAATGCATCGATCCGGGCCATTGCCAGGCTTGAGGAAATGGTGCTTTGCGGAATATAGGACTGGATCTCTTCGGGAGATGCCTTGAGGGGAGTCAGCCTTGTGATCCTGAGCTGGGGTTCCTGGTTATGCCGGACAACGGTCCCCTCCGCGAGGACCAGTGACCCCACGGCAAGAGAGGCACCGATCCCCCTGGGATCCTCCCAGAGTCTTGCAGGCCACTCTTTAAGCCCTTTCCCTCCCTCTCCCTTGAAAACAAGTGTCATGATCTGGGCGGGAGCCTTTTCACCGGAACCGGCGTGGCGACTTTTGACAAGAGCTACGCCTCTCACTTCTTTGGTCTGACTTTTTCCGGCAGTTGACGCGTCAATTGATGTTCCCATGAACGATTTCCTTCCTTTTAAGGCTGTACTGGCCGGCTTTTCTCAATTCTGGGAGATACGGTGCGCCCTTGGCAAGTATTGTCCCACAAAGGCCCCGCCCACCTCATCGACCGTTCTTTCTCGAGAAGCAGCTCTTTCAGCTCCGGCTCCTGCTTTCCCATCAACGTATAGCCTCCCGAACCTTTTCCCGAAGAACGGACAACCCGGTGACATGGAAAGAGAAGCGGCAGCGGATTGGCGGCAAGAGCCCGGCCGACCGCCCTTGCCCCGCCTTGCATCTGCATGATCGAAGAAATCTCCCCATAGGTCCGGGTCTCCCCCATGGGAATGGTCGCGACGATGCCGAGAACTTTCTTCAGAAATGGACTCCAGCGGTCATGATCAATCTGCCCGGCAAAGCCCCCTCCCCCTGAAACAGCCCGATTGGCCTCTTCGAGGAAAGGAAACAGGGGAAGGCCCTCCAGAAAATCCGGAAAAGTCTTGCCCACAAATGGCGTTATGGCTGCAAGACCCTTTTTGCTCACGCCAAACAGACACCCCGTCCCGAGCAACTCCCCCCTGAAACATTCGATCGCGCCGGGGAAGCTCCTGAAAAACAGCTCCCCTGCCCGTTCCGGAAGAATTTCCCTTGCATCGGCGGAAAATCCTTGGATATAATCAGAAGAACTGTTCATGCTGGCTCCCTCGACAATCTTTGTGCACAACGCGGGCTTCAGCGGACTCCGGCTTTTCCTCTGTAGCCCCGGACAACCCCAATCTCTCGAACGAATTTCCTACAGGATATCCCAAGCAGATGAGCCAATTAAATCATTCGAACAATCCGATATCGGAACATATTCCATCTGGTGGCAATCTCCCCCATGACTGCGGACTGACCGGTCCCTTTATTGATCAGGAAAAGGATTCCTGCGCCATCGTTGCCGTTCTTTCCAGAACGGGAGAACCCACTCATACAACCCTCAGGGAGGCTCTCTCCGGACTCCAGATGATGGAGCACAGGGCCGGACAGATCAACAACGAGGGCGATGGCTGCGGAGTTCAGGTCGACATTCCACGACACCTCTGGGAAAGGTGGCTGAAAAAGGAGGGCAGGGATCCTCAGCTGGCCCATGACCCACGCTTCATTGTCGCCCATATTTATACTCCACGCGTGTCGGACGTAGCGACCAATCCGAACATCCCGACTGAAGCGGCCCTCAGGGAAGAGATCTCAAGGCGCTTTACAGAAAATGGGCTGGAGGTCCTTTCCCTGAGAAAAGGACAGGTTCTTTCAGGCCGCATCCCGAAGGAATCGGAGAACGAACCCCTGTTCTGGCAGGCGGGGCTTCTCGTCAAGGAAGGACTGATTCCCAGGAAAGTCGCCTTCGATGCCAAGGTCAGCATGGAAACGGATGGCCGGATCCATATCGGCTCCCTGTCTGGCGATGTTGCCGTTTACAAGGTCAAGGGGACAAGTTTTGTCCTGTCGGAGTACTTTCTCGATTTCCAGGATCCCCAGATGAAAAGCCGGGCGGTCCTGGGACACAGCCGATACTCGACCAATACCCTTTCCGTAACGGAAAGGGTCCAGCCCTTTTCCATCCTCGGACACAATGGAGAGATCAACACGATCGACAAGCTTCGCAGGGAATCGGCGATGCTGGGCATCCCCCCCGTCAAGGGCGGAAGCGATTCCCAGGATCTCGACCGGACCATCGAGGGGCTGATGGTCCAGTTTGGCTTCTCACTGATGGAAGCCATGGAAATCGTCTTTCCGCCGATCACCCACATCATTTCGGCGCTGGACCCCAAAATGCGCCAGATGTACTTTCTCTACCGCAGATTTCTGGGCCCCCTCGCCCAGGGCCCTGCCGCGATCATCGCCCGCTATGAGAACGAGGTCGTATTCTCTGTCGATGCGCTCGGACTTCGTCCCATGTGGCTTTTTGAAACAAGGGACATGACGATTGTCTCCTCAGAACGGGGAATCATTCCGTCATCCCGGATGGTCGGACAACCAAAACCATTTGCTCCCGGGGAAAAAATGGCCTTTTTCCTGGATCGGGGAACACTCTCCCCGATGATGTATCCCGAGATCCAGGAAACATTATACAACCGGTATGCCGAACGATTTCATCCCAGCATTCCGTCCTATGTCCATCCGGACACCGTCCCGCTGCCGACCGTTCAGGAGATCCTTCAGTATCCGTCCGGAACAAATACCGGAATGCTCCCGGCAACATCCCTGTGGAATCCGTTCGGATTTTCCACCGATGACCACGACATGATTTCCTTTTTTGCCCAGACAAGCTTTGAGCCAATCGGATCCCTGGGCTTTGATGGTCCGCTCGCAGTCCTCTCAAAGGACCGGACTAATATCCCGGACTATTTCAAGGAAAATGTGGCAGTGGTCACCAACCCCGCAATCGACAGGGAAAGGGAGATGGAACACTTCTCGCCCAGGATCGTACTCGGACCAAGGCCCCTGTTTGGAGACCAGGTCCATACGCCCAGAGGGCTTGACCTGGCGTTGCCCATTCTCCTCGGAGGAGATATGGGTGAGCCTCTCCTGCCTCCGGATCGTTACCGGGCGCTCGCAGACCGTCTGGGCATACATCTTCTCGAAGATCTGCCGCGCCATTTCCCCCAGGACCACATCCGGACCATTTCGTCCACCTTTCAGGAAAAGGAATCGATGAAGGAAGCGCTCGAACGCATCCACAAGGAGGCCATTTCCCATGCCCAGACTGGAGCAGAGATCCTCATCATCGATGATTCAAGAGCGCTTCTTCCGGGTTACTACTGGATCGACCCGGCACTGACGACAGCCCTTGTTGATCGCGCGCTCAGGAAATCCCCGCCTGTCGGGAATACGCCCAACCTCAGAAGGAATCTTTCCATTATTGTGCATTCAGGCTCGATCCGGAACCTCCATGACACAATCTTTACCTTCTCGATCGGGGCCGATGCCATCAATCCCCATCTTATGTTTGAGACGGCCCTGACTCCAGTCAAGGGAGAAAAAATACTCGACCCGGAAGAGCGGGAAAAGCGGATCGAGAATGTCGTTGGAGCGCTCAAAAAGGGAATCGAAAAGGTCATCTCCACCATGGGCATCCATGAGATGCGCGGGTACGGGCGACTGTTTTCCTCAATCGGCGTTGGTCTTGAACTTTCCGAAATCTTCGCCACCCCCCATTTTCTCGGCGGAGAAAAAGTCGGACTTTCCATCGACCGCCTCGAACAGGAAGCCCGGGCCAGGGCTCCGTACTTCCACGGCGAAAAAACCGAGAAGCTCTCAAAAACCTATCACCTGTATCCGAAAGTCTGGAAACTCGCGGGCGATGTCGCCAACCAGAAGGAACCCTACAGCAAATACCAGGACAAGCTTTCGGCCGTTGAGATCGAAAACCCGATCTCCCTTCGCCACCTTCTCGATATCGCTCCCGGAAAATCCACCGTTCCGGTCGAGTCTGTCGACCTGAAGGTCGGCGAGCAGGACTACCCCTTTATTATCAGCTCCATGTCATTTGGATCGCAGGGAGAGGTCGCCTACCGGGCCTATGCGGAGGCATCCGAACAGATGAACATCATCTGTCTCAACGGAGAAGGCGGAGAAATCCTCGAGCTGATCGGAAAATACCCCAAAAGCCGGGGACAACAGATTGCATCCGGCCGATTTGGCGTCAACATTGCCCTCCTGAACTCCTCCAATCTTGTGGAAATCAAGATTGGACAGGGAGCCAAGCCAGGCGAGGGAGGACATCTCCCGGGCAAGAAGGTCTCCGCCAAAGTGGCAAACGCCAGAAAGGCAACGATGGGAGTGGACCTGATCTCTCCATCGAACAATCATGATCTTTACTCCATCGAAGACCTGGCTCAGCTGGTCGCGGAACTTAAAAGCGCAAACCCCAAGGTCCGCGTCGCCGTCAAGGTCCCGGTCATCTCCGGAATCGGGACGATCGGCATCGGAATTGCCAAAGCCGGAGCAGACATCATTACCGTCAGCGGATTCGATGGTGGAACCGGCGCGGCAAGGATGCATGCCCTGCGATATGTGGGCCTCCCCGTCGAAATAGGCGTTACAGAAGTTCATCGGGCTCTTCTGTATGCAGGTCTCAGGGACAAGGTTGAGATCTGGGCCGATGGCGGGCTCAAGTCCTCCACCGATGTCCTTAAAATCATGTGCCTTGGCGCAAACAGGGTCGGGTTCGGAACGCTACCCATGGTGGCCATTGGCTGCACAATCTGCAGGGAATGCCAGATGGACACCTGCCATGTGGGAATAGCCACCCAGATAGAAACGGAAGAGCAGGCCCACGATCATGGCCTGAAACGATTTGTCCCCAGGGACTTTGAGTTTTCCGTCAGGCAGCTCAAGCATTTCTTCACAGGAATGGGAGAGGACCTGAGGCGGCTGATGGCGGAAATTGGTGTATCGAGAGGACAGTCCATCGTCGGAGAAACGGGACACCTGATCCAGATTCGCCATTTCGATCGCATCGATCTGACACCGCTTTTGAATCCGTCTTCCTACAATCTCGATCCGGAAGGATTCTGTGGACTCGGTGCACAGGAAGAGACCGTCACCCTCGGTGAAAAGATCACCTCGGAGGTTGAACGATCCCTGAGACTCCACCCAAGAGCTGTGACCGTCCAGGTCGATCGCACAACCTCAATGGACCGAAACATCGGAACACACCTGTCGGGCGTTCTTCATCGCGAATACCCGACACACCCGATGGTGACACTGGACATCAACAACGGCTCCATCACCGGCAATGGAATGGGCGCCTTTATCAAGAACAACATGACGATCCGAGTCACAGGCGGTGCACAGGACGGCGTCGGCAAAGGTGCCATGGCGGGCAGGATCGTTGTCCTCAAAGCGAAAAATGAAGAGGGCCGATTTGTCGACGGATCGGTTGGAAAATCCCTCGCCTACGGTGCACAGGGAGGCCGCTTCCTCATCCAGGGAGACTGCGACTCCCGTGCCGGGATTCGCCTTTCGGGAGCAGAGATGGTCATAGGCGGAAGGATTACCGCGCCAATCAACGACCATGTCGGACATCTGGGAATCCATTCGAACATGAAGGGGTTCGCCTTTGAATACATGACCAATGGCCGCGCCGTTGTCCTT